>CAZAKZ010000058.1:0-32977 GCA_964485695.1 uncultured Planctomycetota bacterium
CCCACGAATCTTCAATCGTAATCTTGCTCGTAATCTTCAATCCCAACACGAAGGGGGCGGGGAGAGAGGATAGAAGATTACGAGCACGATTAGGATGAAAGAGGGACGCCCCCCGAATCTTCAATCGTAATCTTGCTCGTAATCTTCAATCGGGAGGAGCAGAAGCTATGAGAATGTTCAATGTTCGATGCCGGTGGATGATTGATGATTCTCGATTGATGATTGCTGATATGCGAAGTGGCGCCGCTGCTGCCGAACCCCGGTCGCGGTGCGGCCAGAATCGAGTAAAGACCTGGTTCAAGAGCGCGTTTGTGCGACATCACAAATCATCAATCATAAATCATAAATCGATCGTCATTCTGGGCTGTCTCCTGGCGGCACCTTCCCTTGCCGCGCCGGCCTCAACCAACCTGGCCGACCTCAACGAACTCAAGCTCGACTCCGCCGTCGAAATCGCGCTGGAAACCAACCCCTCACTCGGCGCGGCCGCGGCGCGCGTGACGCAGGCCCGCGCGCGACTCCGTCAGGCGCGGTCACGCTACTGGCCCTCCGTGACCGGCGCCGGCTCGGCCATGCACGTCGATGCCGCCGATGCCACCTATCGCCCCGAGCTGGGCATAGACAACCCCGAAACTCACTACCGCGCCGAGCTCGGCGCAACCTGGGTGCTCTTCGACGGATTCGCGCGCGAATTCAGAGTGGCGCTCGGACGCCACGGCACGCAAGAGAGCGAAGCCGCGCTTCGCGAAGCCCGTCGCCGACTGGTTCTGACCATCACCCAAACCTTCCTCGCGACTCAACTCGCCCGGGAGAGCATCGCGATCGGCAAAGCCGACGTGGCCTTCAACACCCGCCTGCTGCAGGACACGCGCGCCAGGCGCGACCTCGGCGGCGCCTCCCTCAGCGACGAACTCAACTTCGAAACCCGCGCCAATGCCGCGCGCGCCCGCCTGATCGACGCACAACGCGAACGCGATTCCGCGCGCCTGGCCCTGGCCGCGCTCATGGGACTGCCGACGCTCCCGCCGAACCTGCCGCTCGCGCCGCTGCAAGACCCGCAAGCCGCACCGCCCCCGCATACCTCCGAGCTCCTCGCCGCCGCCGTCGCCAACCGGCCGGACCTCGTCAGCGCCCGCGCCGGCCTCGCCGGCGCCAACGCATCGCGCGGCGCGGCCCGCGCCGCCTATTCCCCGGTCGTCGCCCTCTCCGCCGGAGTCAACGGCGAACGCACCGAAAACCCCGGACTCGAATCCGACGACTTCGGTACGACCGCGGGCGTCACGGTTAACTACACGTTTTTCGACGGCGGCCAACGCCGCGGCGCACTCAACGAAGCCGACGCAACAGTCGCACAAGCCCGACAACAGCTCCGCGAAACCGAACTGAACGTCCGCCGCGAAGTCCGCGATGCCGTTCTCACCCTCACCTCCGCCCGCGAACAACTGCAACTCCAACGACGCAACACCGCCCTGATCGAGCAAAACCGCAACCTGGTAGACAAGGAATACGCCGCCGGCCAAAACTCCCTGACACGCCTCAACGAAGCCCAACGCGACCTCGTCGCCGCCCAGGTAGCCCTCGCCCGCGCCCGCATCGCCGTCATCCGCGCCCAGGCCGAACTCGACGCCGCCGTCGGGAAAGAAGGAACTCTCTCCAGTGGGCCGGATTTGTAATCCGGCCGCGACAACGTGGTACATCACAAGAGAATAACCTGACCTTGGCCCACCCATTCTCATAACAGCCCTGGCAAGTCCCCGAAGGGAACACACATCACAGTCCAGAGCACAAACCTGGGGCTACTCGCCTTTGCGACCCATCTCTCCCCACTCCTCAAATCAAAAATCGAAAATCGCCAATCGTCAATCAATCCCCCCCACACAAAAAGCCTCGATCAACGCGCAATCGCGGGCTATCTTCCAAACCCTAACCCCCAAGGAGTCCACCATGATTAAAACCATGAGCAAAACGATCCTGTGCGCCGTCCTCGCCATCGCTTCGCAAATTCATGCCGCCCCCGCCGAACCACCGGCGGCAATGCTGGAAGCTTCAGGGTTCGAAGGCGGTCTGGTCGTACACATCGGCTGCGGCGACGGCAAACAGACCGCCGCAATCGGCGCCGGCAAACCCGCCCTCGTCCACGGCCTGGACACGGACCCCGCCAACATCGCCAGGGCACGCGCCTCCTTCCAGTCGCAACAGATCAACGGGCGCGTGTCCGCCGACCTCTTCGACGGCGAACACCTCCCCTACTCCGACAACCTCGTCAACGCGATCGTCGTCTCGGACGCCGCAAGCCGCGTGTCGAAAGCGGAACTCATGCGCGTTCTCGCCCCCGGCGGCAGCGCATGGAGCCTGACGGGCAAGGGCTGGCGCAAGGAGACAAAGGCCTGGCCCGACGAGCTCGACGAATGGACCCACTACCTCCACAGCCCCAACAACAACGCCGTTGCCCGGGACACCGTCGTCGGCCCGCCGCGCCACTTCCAATGGATCGCCAAACAGCGTTTCTCGCGCAGCCATGACCACCTGGCCAGCGTAACCGCCGTGGTCTCGGCGGGCGGGCGACTCTTCTCGATCGACGACAAGGGACCGATCGCATTCGTCGCCGCCGCCCCGCGCTGGAAACTGATCGCCCGCGACGCGTTCAACGGCATCAAACTGTGGGAACGCGACATCGCCCGGTGGGAGTACCACCTGCGGGACTTCCGCAGCGGCCCGGCCGACATCGCCCGGCGACTCGTGGCCATCGGCGACCGCGTCTACGTCACCCTCGGCTACGGACAACCCGTCGTCGCCCTGGATGCGGCCACCGGCAAAACCGTCAGAACCTACGACGGCACCGCCGGAACGCGCGAAATCCTCTGCGACCGCGACACGCTGCTCCTCGTCCTCGGCCAACCCCACGCCGACTGGGGCGCCAAAGAGGCCAAGGAAATCGTGAGCCAGCCCGACTACAGCCCGCCCTTCGAGGAATACACGCCCCCCGGCCACGCCCTGCGCATCGCCTCCGTCTCCGCCTCCACCGGCAAAACGAAATGGACCAACGCGCAAACGTACACGCGCGACCTCATGCCATCCACACTGACGCTGGCCGAAGGACGCGTGTTCTTCCAGAATCTCGACGAGCTCGTCTGCCTCGACGCCGCCGGCGGAAAACTCCTCTGGAAAGCGCCGCGCCCCACTCACCGCTACCGCCTGGCCTGGTCCACGCCCACCGTGGTCGCCCACAACGGCGTGGTCTTTTCCGCCGACCGCGCCGCGGCCAAGAAGGACGGCAAGCTTCTCTGGCTCCCCAGCGGCGGCTATCACCAATACATCAGGGGCAACAATGCCAAGGGCGAGTTGATCGCCTTCGATATCAAGGACGGCAAGCGCCTCTGGGACTGCCCGGTCTACGAGGGCTTCAACTCCCCCGTCGACATACTCATCGCCGACGACCTGGTGTGGACCGGCCAGTACGCCTGGGGCAACGATCCGGGCGTCACCCAGGCGCGCGATCTGAGAACGGGTGAAGTCAAACGCACACGACCGCCGGACAGCGAATTCCTCCCCCGCATAGGCCACGCCCGCTGCCACCGCGCCAAGGCAACCTCGAAGTACCTCATCCTGGGACGCCGCGGCATCGAAATGGTCGACCTCAAATCCGGCCACATGACCGGCAACCTCTGGGTGCGCGGCATCTGCCAGTACGGCATCATGCCCGCCAACGGCCTCGTCTACGCCCCGCCCCACGCCTGCGGCTGCAACGTGAACGACATGATAAAATCAGGCTACCTCGCGCTGGCGCCGTTGAGAAAAGAACCCCCCCGCAACGAAACCGAACCGCTAACAAAAGGCCCCGCCTACAGTCAGTCCCCCCCCAAAAACGCTCGCCCCTCCAACATCTCAGCATCTCAGCCTTTCAGCATTCCAGCATCCCAACCCTCCAACACTCCAGCATCCCAGCCCTCCAACACTCCAGCATCCCAACATTTCAGCATTTCAGCATTTCAGCCTTTCAGCATTTCAGAATCCTGGCCTACCTATCGCAAAGACGCAGGCCGCAGCGGCGCCACCGCAACCGCGGCGCCCGCAAAACCCGAACCCGCCTGGGACGTCTCCATCGGCGGCAAACTCACCCCTCCGGTCGTTGCCGAAGGAGTCCTGCTGGTGGCCGCAAAGGACAACCACACCGTACACGCTCTCGACGCCGCCACCGGCAAACCGCGTTGGACTTTCACCGCCGCGGCACGCGTCGATTCGCCGCCGACCGTCGACCGCGGGCGCGTCCTCTTCGGCTCCGCCGACGGGCGCGTCTACTGCCTGCGCCTCTCGGACGGGGAGCGCATCTGGACGTTCCGGGCCGCCCCGCGTGACCGCCTGATCGTTGTCGAAGGCCAGCTCGAATCCGCCTGGCCCGTCTCCGGCAGCGTGCTGGTCCTCGACGACACCGTCTACTTCGCCGCCGGCCGCAACAGCTATCTCGACGGCGGGCTCTTCATTTACAAACTGAACGCGATAACGGGCGAGCAGCTCGGCGTTCATCACTCGGAAGTCGAAAAGGAGAAGCGGGACTCCGGCATCGCCAAGGGCGGCTGCCTGCCCGATATCCTCTCGTCCGACGGCGAATCGATCTTCATGCGCGCCGCCCGCTTCGATCGCGATCTTGCCGCGCAGGGGGGCAGCGCGCCGCACTTGTGGGGCTCGGTCGGCTTCCTCGATCACAACTGGTGGCATCGCACCTACTGGCAGTACGGCGCGAGCATGGGCAGCGGCTGGGGCGGATGGCCCAAGGCGGCCCGGACTGCTCCCGCGGGACGGCTGCTGGTGATGGATGACACCCGCATCTACGGCTACGGACGCAGCCAGCACAACATCCCCGGCGGGCATGTCGGCGTCGACGGACGCGGCGCCTGGGGCCCGGTCGGAAAGGGACTGAGCCCGTGGACATACTACAGGCTGTTCGGACGGGCACTGCCGGGCAAAAAGGACGACTCGGCCTGGTCGTGCCGCATCCCCGTAGTCGGCCAGGCCCTCCTGCTGGCCGGCGACAAACTGCTCGTGGCCGGCCCGGAAGACCCGCTCAAGGACATCCCCAACAAACCCTCCGAAGTCGACCCCATCGCCGCAACCCTCGACTCCTGCGCCGGCGGCAAACTCCTCATAGTCTCCGCAGCCGACGGCAAAACCCTCAACGAATGCAAACTGCCCAGCCCCCCCGTCTTCGACGGCATGATCGCCGCCGCCAACCGCCTCTACCTGTCAACCAAAGCAGGAACAGTGGTCTGCATGGAGTAGCCACTCCCACACGATACCTGACACCGCCAACAAACGTAGGTCCGATTTGCAATCGGACCCAAAGCCGCTCAGACGTCGCGTCCCCCCATCATTTGAAGAACCCGGCGTGGTTCGGGTCCGATTGCAAATCGGACCTACGTTGCCACGCATACCAACACTGGCAAATCAGAAACGTCACACATCAACGGTATAATCCACCTACTTGATCGACAATCCCCCCCCAATCGAGTAAACCAGTCGTCCAAGCGTAATCACGGGAAACAAACCTCCTTCGTAGAGCGTCCGTAGGTGCGTCTCCGTGAGACGCACCGGAGGGCGCAGGCCGTCGGACCAGCCTCTCGCCTCCGGTCGGCGTGCAACGCCGACCTCCGACGAGTCTACGAAGGACAGAACATTGAAAATTGAGCATTGAACATTTCTGAAGTTCCCGGCCAGCTCGAATTGCCTCGGAAACCGCAGCGCCTGGGAGCGAAACTAACCGAAAACAACTCCCCTCTCCACCACCACCATGCACCACTATCTACCCGGACAACGCTGGTTGAGCGTAAGTGAACCCGAGCTGGGGCTGGGGCTCGTCGTAACCGTCTCGCCCCGGGAGCTCCAGGTCCTCTTTCCCGCCACCGGCGATATGCGCACCTACGCCGCGGCCGCCGCCCCGCTCAAACGCGCCCACTTCGCCCCCGGCGACGAAATCCGCGGCCAGGAAGGCCAGGCCTTCACCGTCGAATCCGTCCACGAAGAAGACGGCCTTCTGACCTACAGCGGCGAAGGACACACCCTCCCCGAAACCGCCCTCGCCGACAGCCTCAGCTTCGAAGACCCCGAAGCGCGCCTGCTGGCCGGCCACATCGACCCCTCACGCCTCTTCGACCTCCGCCTCGCTACCCTCAGGCACCGCCACCGCGTCCAGCGCTCACCCGTACGCGGATTCGTCGGCGGACGCGTCGAGCTGCTCCCCCACCAGCTCTACATCGCCCACGACGTCTGCCGGCGTCCACACCCGCGCGTGCTGCTCGCCGATGAAGTCGGCCTCGGCAAAACCATCGAGGCCTGCCTGGTCCTGCATCGCATGATCGTGTGCGGCGCAGTCCAGCGTGCCCTCGTGCTCGTGCCGCGGCCCCTGATCCACCAGTGGTTCGTGGAATTCCTGCGCCGCTTCAACCTCACCTTCCGCATCGCCGACGACTCCGCAACGGGCAACCCCTTTACCGAAGACCAGCTCGTGCTCTGCGGCATCGATTCGCTCGTCGCCGACAAAGCACGCGCCCGACAGGCACTTGACTCCGGCTGGGACATGCTGATCGTCGACGAAGCGCACCGCTTGCGCTGGCAACCCGACAACCCGAGCCCGGCATACGCGCTGGTCGAACAGTTCGCGGCAACCGTACCCGGCCTGCTGCTCCTGACCGCCAGCCCGGAACAGACCGGCCTGGAAAGCCACTTCGCCAGGCTGCGCCTGCTCGACCCCAACCGCTACCCCAGCCTCCCCGGTTTCCTCGCGGAACACGAACACCATGCCGCCGTGGCCCGGCGCGCCGACGAAGTGCTCGCGTCCGGCGACGAAACAGCTCTGCGGGATCTGCTCGACCGCCATGGCCCCGGCCGCGTCATGTTCCGCAATACGCGCGCCGCCATGACGGGCTTCCCCAAACGAATCCCGCACCTGGTTCCGTTGGAAGCGTCGGATGACAACGCGGACCCGGCCGTACAATGGCTCGGTGACTTACTGCGCGACAACCCATCCGTCAAGGTGCTGGTCATCTGCCACACGTCGCGCGAAGTCCGGGCCGCCGCCTCAACCCTGCTCGAGCAGGCCGGCATCGAATCCGCCGCCTTCCACGAGGAGCTGCCCCTGGTCCAATGCGACCGCCAGGCGGCCTGGTTCGCGGAACCGGACGGACCAAGGGTGCTGATCGCTTCCGGCATAGGCGGAGAAGGACGCAATTTCCAGTTCGTCAATCACCTCGTCCTCATGGACGTACCGCGCGACCCGGACCTGCTCGAGCAGCGCATCGGCCGGCTCGACCGCATCGGTCAAAGCCGCAACATCCATATTCACGTCCCCTACGCCAGGGGATCCGCGGACGAGAGTATCGTGCGCTGGCTGCACGAAGGCCTGAACGCCTTCGCCGAACCGATAGCCGGGGGCTACGCAATGCTCTGCCGGTTTGGCGATCGGTTTGAGAGTGTCGACGCCGAACTGATTGCCGAAACGCGGGCCGCCTACCGCGACCTCCGCGAGCGGATCGCTGCCGGACGCGACCGCCTCTTGGAACTGAACTCCTGCCGTCCCGCCATCGCCGAAAAGCTGATCGCCGATATCCGCGCGGAAGAAAGCGACGAAACGCTCGAAGACTACATGCGCAACGTGTTCGAGCAGTTTGGCGTCGGCGTCGAGTCCCTGGGCGACCATGACCACGTGCTCAAGACCGACCTGCTCTACTGCGAGGAGTTCCCCCTGCCGCGCGATCCCATGCGGATTACGTTCAACCGCGAACACGCCCTGGCCCGCCCGACGCTGACCCTCCTGAGCTGGGACCACCCGATGGTCGAAGGCGCCATCGATCTCATCCTCGGCACCGACCGCGGCACCTGCGCCGTCGCCCGCTCGGACTCGGTCGAGGGCATCCTCCTCCAGGCCGTCTACGTCCTCGAAACCCTGGCCCCCGACAACCTGGAAATCGACCGCTTCCTGCCGGCCACACCGATCGTCATCCAGCTCGACGCTCGGCTCGATCTTGTCCAAGCCGAACCTGTCGCCGAAGCCGACGCCGACCAATGGATCGTTCTCGACAATTCCGCCTTTCGCACAGAGCTCTTCCCCGCGATGCTGGCCAAAGCCGGCGCCGCTGCCGACGAGCGCATCCCCGCCATCATCGCGTCTGCCCGGCATGCCATGCAGGAAGCCATGCAGACAGAAATCCGCCGCCTCCGGGATCTGCGCGCCATCAACGACCACGTCCGCCGGGAAGAAATCGACGAGCTCATCACCCAAACCGCCGCCCTGGACAAAACCATCACCACCGCCCGCCCCCGCCTGGATGCGCTACGCATTGTGGTGGGACCCGAAACTTGAGCATTGAACATTGAGCATTGGACATTGAACATTTCTGCCGTTCCCACCTCGAATTCCCTCGGAAGCGCAGCGCAACCAAAATCCAACCGGAAACCTCACCCCCCGCGCTATGTTTTGAACAGGAAGGCAGCAAAGGAAGCAAAGGGTCGGACTGCGCTCCTCTTCGCTGTCTTCGCTTCCTTCCTGTTCAACCCTCCCCTCCCACGGTAGTGCGGTTCTTTGTCGCAACCCGTTCGGCGTAAGGACTCTACACGTGATGGTCACACATGGAGCGTATGTTGCGTTCTCAGTCGCGCAACGCACAACACCTGAACTGGTGGACGATTCCGAGAAGCCCTCCCTCGTCAACCGTAAAGGAAGCAAAGGGTCGGACTGCGCTCCTCTTCGCTGTCTTCGCTTCCTTCCTGTTCAACCCTCCCCTCCCACCCTCCCCAAAACAACCTTGACTTCCCCTCCCCCCTTGGCCGAGCATTCGCCCGAATCGAATCCTCTGATTATGGAAACACACATCCCAACCCGCGACGAAGCAATGGCGCTCCTCAGGGAGTACAATGCCAGCGAATCTCTCATCAACCATGCCCTGGCCGTGGAGGGTGTCATGCGTTACATGGCGCGCAAGCATGGCGAAGACGAGGATAAGTGGGGCGTCATCGGTCTGATTCACGATCTGGACTACGAACGTTTTCCGGAGCAGCACTGCACCAAGACCAGGGAGCTTTTGGAGCGTCATGGTTGGCCGGCGGACTACATCAGGGCGGTAATCTCGCACGGCTGGGGAATCTGCAGTGACGCCGAACCCCTGTCCCTTCTCGAAAGGACTCTTTTTGCCATCGACGAGTTAACGGGCTTCATCACGGCCTGCGCGCTGGTGCGGCCGTCGCGCAACGTGATGGATCTCAAGGTGAAATCTGCGAAGAAGAAGTGGAAGCAGCGGGGTTTCGCTGCCGGCGCCGACCGCGAGCTCATCCAGAGGGGTGCCGTCATGCTGGGCGTCGAGCTCGACGTACTCATCAACGACGTCATCATGGGCATGCGCGAAGTAGCCCCCGCCATCGGTCTCCGGATGGAGTGACGGGCCTGGCCGCCGGGGAATTCACCACGGAGGTTTGGAGACGCGGAGAGAGCGCTGGAGCTCCTCCGCGCCTCCGAAACTCCGTAGTGAAAGCCCCAACTTTGTTCCCGCCCATTTTTTCCTGTTGCATTCGTCTCCTGGTATGCTATGTTCACACCGTTGTTTGAGAAATCGAACCCAAACAACCGATCGAAGACAATTTCTTAGTGCGGGGTGGAGCAGCCCGGTAGCTCGTCAGGCTCATAACCTGAAGGTCATAGGTTCAAATCCTATCCCCGCTACCAATTTTGAGGGGTTACGAGAGATCGTAACCCCTTCTTTTTGTGCCATTTACGCAAGAAACCCCTTATTTCCCTGTGTTCTGCCTCATCCCCTGAAACACCCCGTTCAGGGTGAAAACCGTCGGACGAAAGCACCCACAAACGCACCCACAAGCACCCACAGCGCACCCACAAAGCACCCACAAAAACCGGGACACCCGCTCGTCAGGCTACTTTCCTGAAGACCCAGGGTTCAGGAATATTGCCGGAGAATCCCTGACGAGACTCTTCGCTATGGGACTTCCTGACACCGGAGAGTTGTTGGTGTTCTCCCTGATACCAGAACGAGATCTACGTGCGCGCCGTGGTCTGCGGCACAACTGCCTCCCCTCCAAACACGCCAGTTCAAATGTGACCGCCAATTTCATGGTCCACGTAGCGGCGACGTGCGGGGGCGCCTAAACGCCCAGAGCACGACGTCGCGGCGGAGATGTGTCCACGTCAGAACGGACAGTCGTCGGGATCGATGGTGCCAGCGTGTGATTCCGGCACCGGGCGCGCAGGTGGTGGAGGCGGTGGCGGCGTGGGGCGGTTGCCCTGGCCGGCGCGATTGGCGGGGTTGTCTTCGATTAGGCCGAGTTTGACCAGGCGGGCAGTGATGGCGCCGGTGGTGCGGCCGTGATCCACGGCGATCTCCGGGATAGGCTTGTGAACGGTGAAAGCATCACGGAGGCGTCGCTCCTCTTCCGGGGTCCATTTGCCGCCGGCGCGGGGTTTGGTTGGGTCTTTCGGCTTCGCCGGCGTCTTGCCGGATTCCATGGCCGCCAAGGCCGTGTAGAGGGCACGGACCGTATCGGCGCGCTGGTATGGGCCGTCCTCCGGGAACCTCTCGCCGGTGTACGGATCCACACCATCGGCCAAGGCTAGGATGATTTCTTGTGCGCGGTCGAGTTCCATGAGTGGCTTCACTTCCTTGTCTTGCGCATTTCACTCTGCAATAGTCTAAGCAGTTCTGCAACGTCGAGATTAATCGACGCAGCGCAAACGGGAAGCCCGATACCGGGGAAACCGAAGAGAATGGCAGCAGCAGGTCGTATCGATTGGTGGTGAGCATGCAGTCTTTGGCAACCGTTCTCCGGAACTATGCCGACGCATTTCGGGAACTGATCAACAGCAAAGTCCCCGAGTCATATGATGATCTGCAGGCAGCACTGCGCCTGAACAAGGCTGAGGACTGGGGGTTCGTGTGCTGCGCGATGGACATCATCGGCGACGCGCTTCTCGCTCTAGAGAGCTTCCTGCGATTCGGGTTGGATGGACCAACGAAATACGACGAGGACGGCGAGAAGTACCTGCGCCTCTACGGCGTGCTGAATGCCGCCTACATCCAGCAGGGGGCAGTCTGCAAGCTTCACAAACTGATGAACTGCCCAAACTCGAAGGACGTGAGAGCATCAGTGGATGCCCTGGCAATCTGCGGCATTCGACACAAGCTGGGGGCGCATTGCGTCGACTACTGTGAGGACTGGGAATCCGGAGAGACTGCGTCGTTTGTGCCTGTCCGCATCTGTCTAGGCGGATTCACGTGCGTGTTTACGGATACGTCCGGAGTGAAGGCAGGTGAAGTCGATGTTCAGGATCTTCTTCAAGAACACCTGAGACTGATGATCGAGATTCTGGACGGCATCTATGAAAAGGCGGTTCAGACGCTGCATAGGGGACACGAGAAGGTGCTTGCTGAATGTGCAGAACGCTTGGAGTATCTGAGGATCGAGAAGGACGGCGGACTGGTCATTCGCTCTGCAGCCACCAACGGCGAGACGAAACCGATATTCGTCGTCGCGGCTCCGAGGCCGGCGAACGAATGACGCGAGGTCACCGCGCCGCCGAAATCCCTTGCGGACGAATCCGTTACTGCCCCGGACAGAATCCCGTACCAACTCTGCCGATCAACCTAGGGAAGCGTCTCAGATGCGGAGACGGGCGAACGGAGGGCTGACGCCGCGCCGCCCGCGGCCGCCCTGGACCGCACTACCGTGTCGCCGAGAGGACGGCGAACGGTCTCCACTGCCACTCCGGCCTTCAGCGCGGTCATGACACCGACGGCCTCAAGGTAGTTCTCAACAACGAAGAGCTTTCCGGTGTCGAAAGGCAGATCCTCCAGCCTGTTCTGCATGCAGTTCTTGTTCTCTTTAACGGCGATAACAGGAATGCCCTGCTCAAGGGCCGCGAGCGTAGGCAAGCCCACACAACCATCGGGAATAACAAGGCAGGACACGTTCTGCACTGTCAGAAGACCGGAATCGCCATGGATCGGAGCGTTCGGAATCACTCGAGGGCTTCGGTGAAGCCCCTTTAGGATGCAATGGAGATATGTCGTCGAGACGGCCTCGGCCGACTTCCTGGGATCCACCACACCCACGTTCAAGTTCATGACCTCTGCAGACGTCATCATGGGAGAATGTGCGGACGGAACATTGAACATCATAGAGATGGCGTGCGTCAGCATTGCCTCAACTCCACCCCAGGGATTGATCATGTTGGAGTCCCTGTCGAAATAGTCCCCGTGGAAGTGCTCGGGAACCTGAATGAGGGATGTGAGTGCGACGGCGTCGTAGTCCGAACGGTACTCCTCCAACGCCTCGTAAAGATACTCCAGGAACTCAATCCGTCCTACAGCCCGGCCGGAATTGGAGAAGAGCGATCGCATCAAGACTCTGTCTTCCATTGTGACCACGAGGGGACAATCGAGGCCCAGGGCTGCGCGCGCTGCGGACGCTGAGTTGATGGCCAGTTCGTGGAACATCTGATCGGCATGCCGATCGACAACCATCATGACTCGATTGGACCGTACTTTCTGGAGTCCGACCGTCCCCATCATCAGTCTTGATATGACACTGCCTTCAACATAGAGACCGTTCTCAGGCAACTCGTTGATGTCGGCGGCGTTGACAACGTTAGGATGGGTAATGAGATTGTCGCAGTTGGCCGCCAGCAGTCTCGCAACGGCACCAGAATCCCCCGAATGTCCACCGATCTCGGCACCAATGCCAGTGGGAACCAGAAGAGCCGCATTGAAACTGCCGCTGTTGTCGTACTGCCTGCGGCGCAAGTTGAAAATGGGCTCAATCTTCTCGGCAATAGTCTCGGATATTCCGGCGAGGATGCCGACTTCACAATGATATCCGTCAGCGTCCGTGCATGTTACGGCCACCCGGACTGGCACTTCGCCTTCGCTCAATGCGGCAAGAATCGACTCGCCAAGATAGGCAAGTGGATTGTTGCCGCTATCTCGCGCTGGTATCAGCATCTCTTTCTCTGTCAATTGCATATCAAACCCTTTCGATGAAGTGAGTTTTGCACTCTTGGGCGCCAAACCACTCTCGTGTAATTCTCTCCGCCAAATCTACATCATAATCCTTGCAGGAGAAGATGTTAATGTAAGCCGCCTTCATGAGTTCCAGCGTGTGAATGACAATGGTACTGGTCAAAATGAACTGTACCGCGGAAGTGCCTTTCGTATGAGGGGAGGTCTGCTGCTCCTCCTCCGGGACTCCCACATCGTCCCAGAAATACCGTTCACACTTTTCCATCTTGATCGCCTTGCACAGTTTCTCGAAATAGCCGTCCAGGCTCTCTCGGTTGAACGTTGATACATCACACCGATGGAGATCCAAAACCAACTCATATCCGTATGCTTCTCGTGGCATGAGTGCATCCTACGACGTCATTTGGTCGCCCTGTAGCGCTGATGGGCGTGGCCACACCAGGCTTCAAGATCCTCTTTGCGCTTACTCGTATGCACATCGATCCGATCATCCCGACAAGAAAGAACATACTCGCCTTCATCAAACTTCTTTCCGCCAATCTGAGTCTTTGGCAGGTAGCCCCTGTTCTTGTTGTCCGCGCCCCTCCGAATTTCAAAGAAAAACTCTCTTCGCTGTTGTTTGACCGTCATTCTCACTCGCGTGATCGTGCAGTATTTGTCGCTGCTGGGGAGATCAAGCGAGTAGACGGTGCACAGCCGTTGCGCTTTGCGCCAGAAGAAATTGAAGTAGTCCTTCAAGTCCCGGGAAGCGTCGAAATCGTACAATATGTCAATCTCGACATCTTCGCCTTGCTTGGGATTGCTGGGAGTGAACTCTATAGCGGCATCAGCAGTCGTGTCGGAGTATTTCCTCGAAAGAAGCTCCCGACCATACCTCGAGAACTCTTCGAGTTCGTCAGCGATGAACAAGAGGTCCGCGAGGCTCCCTATCTGGTTCATATGGGCAAAATCAAACTCGTGCTGCGCAATCGCGAAGAGGATGTCACCGCGAATGATGTTCTCCACGGCTTCCGCATCCTCCAAGCCCCATTCCTCTCCAGTGCCGCGAACCCAGGACTCAGCAAACAACCCGACGAGCTTGTAGAGGATGTAGGCGCTCAGAATGCCATGCTGTCTCTTTTCCAGAGCGCGACAGAGCCGCCAGTACGTGGAGTCATCCCGGTAGCAACGGATCTTCACCTTCTCATCAGTATCGACGTTTTGGTCTCTGTAATTCTCGCTTGGGACAATGATGACATCCATGGCCATAAGCTCAAGGACTTGCGAAACCAAGTACTGTTGCTCGACATCTAACGAGTACCCCACCTGCTTGAAGGCGGGTAGATCAAAGAACTCGATCACCTCCCTGACGCGGTCATTTATCTTGTCCAACTTCGCGGGGGAATATCCCAAGTCATGACAAAGGGCCATGATACACCAGATAGAATCACGCTTCTCGTTTACCTGCTCGCGAATGTCCTGCTCTTTCTTGCGAGCACAGCGCATCAAGTCCTTCTTGTACGATGCCTTCTCTTTCTCGAAGTCATTGTAAAGATACCAGTTCAGGTTGCCATGGACCCCGGGGACGTGCTCGCGCAGTATGTACTCGCCGATGAAATAGACCCATATCGAATGCAGGGTGTGATCCCGGTAGTATGGCTCAAGTCCATAGAGCACGTCCTCAAATAGAGTCGCCTTCTCAAGGTATCGAAAAAGAGCCGAGTTCCCCTTGGAATCACTGTCGATGCAGTTCAACGCCGAACTGACCAATTCGTGCCAAAGGTCACGGCCCTTCGTATGCGTGTCATACCAGTCCAGGTTGGTGCTGAGGCCACCTTCCTTATTGCTGGCTGCTTCGAAATCGGGGATAAGGCTATCAAGATGGGCGAGGATGACCCGCTGCTCCTCAGAGCCCTTTGGCAGGAATTGAATCTCCCCCTTCTTTGCCCAGCCCTGGTACTTCTTCAGGAGCGACAGTACGGTGATCTTCTCCATATGTCATTCTCCGCTAGGGCAAGAGGGGTTCGTTGACCCAGTTCAGTGCATCACTCGAAATGTGATTCAGGACACGATAGTGCATTTCCTGAACCGCGGCTTTCACGTCGCGTTTGTTGCCCGTAAGCCACCACTCATCATGTAGCTTCCCCTTGATGCAGACCTTCCCTTGGTCGCTGACGGAGAGGGACGCCAGAGGTTTCTCCTCACGCGTCTTTCGCTTGTTTGGCCCGATGGAGTGTGGATACCGCGGTTTGCGGAGAGCTCCGTACACGATTGAACCTTCAGCCGCCTCATCGTCAAAAGTGATGACAAAATCGACATAGAGCTTAACGCGCCTATGGGGGAGGTCTTTTCCCGTCAGTGTAATCCGTTTGGTACGGGCATTGCTCTTCTTGCCGGTTGTCTTAGCGGTGGCAACCAAGGTTGCACGGACCTTCGTTAGCCAGTCCTCGATTTGTTTGACCTGCTTCCGCACAGCGCGAAGGCTCCGCTCTGCTTTCTTGCACTTACCAGATTTTGACACGTGAGACCTCCCCTGTATTTCATCAACTCAGCCAGTCGAAAGCATCCGGGGCAATGTCCTGTCTTGTTTTGTGCGGTTGAGGCCTGATGATCCCTCCCGCTCGCATCCAGACGCGCCCCATACTTCTAGCCGAATCCAGATGAAAAAACAAGCAGACACCGGCGGGAGACCAGGAAGGAGCTCCCCCAGAGGACGGCAGTACGGCGGGGCGAATGTTGGCGATGGTCTCGAAACCGGATGCGCAGCCATTTGGGTCGACTTCGGTCGGGGCCGGCGCGGAGCAGCATGGCCCAAAACAGTGCTGACCGTCCCGACCCATCTGCGAGGAGTCTTTGCTCGATTGGCAACGGGCAGGCCAAGGCTCCCTGCAGTTGGATCGGGGCTAAGAGATGATGATGTAGACTCGCGCGACTTCGTCGATCGAGAGGAAAAGCAGACAGTCTTCCAGGGGCACGCATGTAACCGGGGACCTGATTCCCGGAGCGTCCCAACAATCCGCCTTAAGGAAAAGGCCTTTGCTGTCTTGTGCGAGGACGACCTCGTATTCCATTTCATCTGCGGTTCCCTGGTCTGTGCGCAGTTTGAACCGTATGCACTTGGATTCGTGGTTCACGAGTATCGAGTCAGGCAGAGGAGCCAGAGCGTACGCCCTTGCTGGCAGAACGTCGATCCAGTCGACCTCAATCTTCCGAATCTCTTCTGGTGGAAACGTTACGTTCATTGCTGTCTCTGGTGAGATGTGAGTATCAAGGTTGTCAGAATGGGCAATCTTCGGGTGTCTCGACAACGCGACAGGGCAGTGGCGGCGGCGGTGGCCGGTTCCCCTGCCCGGCACGGTTGTCGGGAGCAAAATGTTCGACCTTGTAGGGGTCGATTCCGTCGGCGAGGGCCTGAACTATCTCTTTGGCGCGGTGAAGCTGCATTGTCTGGCTCCAAGGGTTGTTCTCTCAAGCAGTGGATCGGGGACTTCACTGGGGACGGTTTTGTTCAGCCAGAGAGTCCACCATCTCAGAGTAACCGACGAAGTAGAAGTTGTGCTCGTGGCATACGGTCTCCAGCCGTCTCGTCGTCCACGAGCGGAGACGACGGAGCGAAACGTGGGCATCGAGTGCGGGAGAACGACCGATGTAAGGAAGCGGACGCTGGAGCGGCTCCGCGTGGAAGAGAAAGGACCCGAGCTTCCTGACTTCTGCCCTGTAGAACGGAGACCCTTTACGAACTGCACTCAAGGGAATGGTCACTAGCTCATCACGGAGCACGGCATGAATCCAATACCTGGGGAGGGGGAGTGAAGACTTGTGTCCCATGAGGAACAGGCTGCCGTTAGTGTAGTAGTTCCTTTCCTCGATCTCCCTGGGATACACGAGACCGGGGATCTTGTGATCCACTCGGACCAGATAGTGGACATAATCGGTCATATCACTCGTCGGCCTGTTCGGGTGCCATTGAGAAGTTGCTCGGAAGCCGTGGACTCCCATTTGAATTGGTCGCCAGATACCTTGGCAGAACCGACAATGGGGGCCCATACCAGATCGCGCTCAAAAAGGTGAGTTCGGGTGATGCTTTTCTCGCGAATGAAGTGCCGGGCGAGTAAAGCGGCACGATAATCGAGCAACTCAATGTCGAGGTCTTCTACATCTGGATCATCGGTATTGAAGCCGACCACGTTGCTCTGCATATCACCCGTGGTGTGGAATGCCCATTGCTTCGCCTCGTGGATATGCTCGCCGGTGTAGAATCCCCGTCCGAGTTCTCCCCCACCACGCGTTACGTCGACATTGCCTTGCGACAGCGAGGCCGCATTTACAGCAGAAGTGCCGTGATATGATTCCATGAAGCTTGTTCCCACTTGGTACAGAGACACGTTGTTGGTAGGAAACTTACAATCATTCCGTGCGAGGACGCAAGCGTGGCAGAGGAACATGATGCAAGAATTCTATTCCGTTGCTGTGACCGGATTGGTCTGCGTTGACTAGATGGCTGACTTGCCGTGTTCGCCTGAGCTATTGTAGCGGCAGCCACGTTTGACGGGGCAGGTTGCGCACGAGGGGTTGCGTCTCTTGCACACCGTCGATGCCAGGTCGAGCAGAGCCCAATTCATCTCCTTTGGAGCGGCGCACTGCACCGCGCGTGCTGCGAGATCTTGAAGGTAAGGGTCATGTCGAATGTCCACGAGTTTCCTTGGCCCGAAGTGGCGTTCCAGAACACGAGCCATGTTGACGTCGAGCAGTGGCTTTGCGTGACCCTGCACGAAAAGCTCAATGGCATTTGCGATATACTGTCCAATCCCAGGTAAGGCCTCTATGTCGCCACGTTCCCGGGGAAACCTGCCATTGCGTTGGTTCATTTCTCTTGCGAGCCCCGTGATCGATGCGGCGCGTCGTTTGTAGAGTCCAATGGGTTTGAGGGAATTCTCCATTTCGCGTCGTCTGGCCGATGCCAATTTCCTCCACGAAGGATAGCGCCTGAGAAAACCGGGGAAGAACGCTGCCACGGTTTCAGCGCGCGTACGCTGCAAGAGTACCTCGGAAATGACGCGTTCGTAATTCGAGGCCGATCGGTTTCGCCACGGGAAGTGTCTGCCCCGTTCACTGTACCAGACGAGGAGTTGTGTCTGAAAAGGCAGTAGACGGCGTTTCCGCATTACGGTTTTCTTCTCGGCCGCTTAAGCGGTAAGGTTGTTTGGCCGCCTGGCTAGATCCAAGGGGGTGCGACCTGAATTCTGACTGGGTTCTTCAGTTTCGACGAGTGGAAGTAGCCCTGCCCCTTTGACAGGTTGCCGATATCTTCAGGCGAGACGCCGACGGCCTTCGCGTTCTTTCGCTTCTCTTCTTCATCGAGGCACAGCATGAAAAGCCGACTGTCAATGTTGCCGCGGATGTCCTTGGGCACGTTGTCGAAGAGCTGTGTGGCCAAAATCAGCCCGATGCCAAACTTCCGGGCCTCGCTGGCGTAACGCGCGAGGCATGCCTTTGCGCTCTTGTCGCTCTGGAGGAATATCTGTGCCTCGTCCAGGAGAACGAAGCACCGGAACTTGTCTCGAGGAATTGTCACATCACCTATGGCTCCAAGTTTTTTCATGCGCAGGAATAGTTTGCGAAAGACAATGTCAGCAAAGGCATTCCTGCTCTCTTCGGAAGCATCCGAAAGGTCGAGGCGGCAGAGTCCCGCGAGAAGTCGGTCGATCGATACAGGCGATCCCACATGGAAAAGCCCTGATTCGAGGTAGGACCGCAAGTAGGACGGAAGTGTGGCACGGACGCTCTCGAGTCCCTTCGGCAAATCGACGTGCTGCACCGCCTCGTAGACGACGGAGAAATCCACCTGACCCGCGGTCTTGTAGGCGTAATCGATTGCACGAGTGAGGACTTCAGCCTGCTGGGTGCCCATCGCTGTGTTCTGAACCCGGAGAACTTCCACAAACTCCTGACGACAGCGTTGGGCAGTGCAGTCATCATCCACAATGAACGGGTTGAAGTGGAACTCGTTCGTGCCGTCATGGAACGCGAGATGATCCTCTTCACTCTGATAAGGGAGGATGTCTCCATGGAAGTCAACTGTGAGCACTGGGATACCCGATTTCCGGATTTGCCAGAGGAGATGACGCAGCGTGGTGGTTTTACCCGCACCTGAGCCGCCAATGAGAAGGAAGTGGCCGTTTGCCAGGGTTGCAGGTTCCCACGTCACCGGTCGTTTGGCCGTGGAACTAGTGCCCAGAGTTATGATTGTGTTGTCCTCGGGTGTGGAGACGCCTGAAGATCCGGTGGGTTGATGTGCGGTTGGCGTCGGGGTTGGGGGAGATGGCGGCTGTTGCCCAGATGGGCCAGATTCACCTGGTTCGTCTGGTCCGATGTCCGTGGCAGGGTCCTCTGTTGGGGCGCGCTCGGGAAGGTCTTGAACGGAAATGCCCTCGTCGCTGAGCAGGCTGTGTATGTCATCTCTGCATATGATAGATGCGAGTTCGTGTTCACGGATACGTGCAGGCCATTGATCGTCCTCAGGGCCTATTCGGGGTGCAACGCAGAGAACGGACTGGTTGATCTTGAGGCTGCCGCATCGCCGGCATGTCTTCTGAATGGCCATTTCGAGATCTGCGGCTGAAATGTTGGTCGCGAATCCATGCCTCTCAGCCCGCGCACGGTAGAACTCCAGGATTTCGCCCAGCTTCTCGTAGCGATAGTCTTTGTCGACCCGGCCTCGGTCCTTGAACAGTTCCGCGAGCAGTTCGGCGCTCGACTTGGCCTGCTTCAGACCCTTTTCGAATTGGCCCATTGGGAATGCACTCTCGGCCGTGTACTTAACCTCGATGACGTCCATGGCCAAGCCACCACGTTTGCACCGAACGAAGATGTAATCGGCCATGCGCCGGTCGGATGTGCTGTCCGAGGTCTGCAGGAACATTTCCTTGTGGGCGTCCATAGGGATGACAAAGCCAACGTTGCGGTTCTTACGAAGCAAGTAGTAATGCGCGAGAATGAGTCCAGCTCTCTCGCCAAGGACCTGACGAGTGGGATTGGACATCTTCATTAGCAGCCGGGCTGAGATCGCAGCAAGACGCTCCATGACTGGGATGTCTGCGCCTATGAACTCGGTCGCGACCCTTTGGGCCGCTCGCTGGAGTTCCGTGGCCTTCGTCGTTGCAACAACCAGCTGGCTCGCCGGGAACGGTGCGAACTCCGGGGCAAAATCGAGGAGGACAGGGCCCGCTTGGTCTTGAGTTCTATCCCTACGATCAAGGAGTTCAACGCTGAAAAGCGGATCCTGAATGATGACCCAGCGGCATTTTGTGTGGGCCGTTTCAAGTGCCTTCCTATGGTCCTCCAGCAGTGATATGCGGAGGGCGGGAGCACTGCCGGAGGGCATTTCCAGCGCTGCTCCGGCCAGATCCCACAGGGTTTGAGTCGCCCCGATGAGGGCAAGGAATATTGGCCGAGTGGAATTGGGGTAATGATGCGCATATGCGGCGTTTGATGGGTCTTGTGCGCGATCGAAGCCAACGATCCAGTCACCGGCAAACCGCGATGCGGCACCGAGATCGCGTGAGAACTTGACAACAGGGACGAGCTCGAGACCGTAGAGGTGGAAAGACCCCGAGGCAGAGGCGGCTGGTTCGTAGCTGCCCGTTGTGGGTTCGAGCATCTTCCTCAGAATGGCAATGTCGTATCCGTTCGCCTCCGTGCAGGTTTCCACAAGGCATCTAGCGGCGGCTGCGCTGCCACCTGAAGGTACTGTCGTGCGCTTGGCATATGCAAATCCTGGTGACAGAATACTCTCTTGCTTGCCGAGGATGGCTTCCGAGTACTTGCGCCAAGTGTTCGCTCCTGGATAGGTAACCATTTTGTCAATGGCGTCACCCAGCGATGCTAGAGGTCCTGCATTCGCCAGTGAGACGTTCACGCGACGACGTTCGAGACGGTGTTTCTCGCGGCCCGCAAGGCGCAGCGCTTCGAGAAGGTCGATGCCACTGCCCGGATTGAGTGCATAAAGGGATAGAGCATCCTTGTAAGGGTGCAACTCTGCGAACTGCTCGATGCGTCGCCCTAAGTATCTGTGAGACTCAGGGGATTCCCATACGGGACTCTTGGAAACGCCGGCGATCTCCTGAATCGCCTCTAGGTCGTCCTCATCCCACGCCCTCTCGGGGGGGCAGTAGAAGGACCACAGGGAAGCCAAGTTTCCACCGTATACCATGTGCCTGACGGTATTACTTTTGGTATTGAAGAGTGGGAACGCCATGCAGCGGGGCCCGCAACGGAGGGCGCCGACGATGTCCTCGTACGCGGGCATTTCCTTCGGCGACTTCTTCGCCCACGTGACTACAAGCTGGTGCAATGCTGCTTGCCAGGCAACAACCGTTGGATGGGTTGGCAGGAGGACTAGCATCTCAAGGCCTTGAGACGAATCTCTGAGCTGGATTGTGTCGATTTGCAGTATACCCGCGATGCGATGCTGTTCACCCGCAGGGAGAACGCTGGCCGTGTGGTGCCCTACGAGGCCCGATAGTGCCCGAAAGCTCTCGGCGTAGGCGATGGCAAGGTCCATGATCTCACTCTTGCTATAGAGGAGCACCTCGGGTGCCGAGAGCGGCACGTTTGCAGGGTCCAGCGTTGCATGGAGGTATGCGCTGCGCGCTTCCAGAAACTGATCTACCAATCCCCCCCGTGGAAGTGGAGGTGTATCACGCAACGTGACCTCCGACATCGATTCCTGCGCGATGTCTACCCTCGCTGCGAAGCCGGAAGGCGCAGGGATGCTTGCCAGGATTCTCGGCTGCACGGCCGCCCATAGCTTCCAGGGGACATCGAGAGCCGTCTTGACCTTGGAACGGTCGAATTGGATGACCATTTCGGCCTTGTGTTCGGATGGCACCATGGACGTTCGGCCAAACTGGGGGTGTTGGCCCTTTGTCGCAGCTGCGCGGTATAGGGCATGGGCAGCCGTGGGCGGAAGCCCCTTGTCTTGCGTGCGTTCGTCGAGAACGACGTCTTCCTTGCCAACGAGATGGAAAGGGGCTGACTCTTTCACGATGGTAGTCTCTTGTCCCCTCTCAGCAACAACCCGAATCCTCAAAGCATGTCCATCTTCACCGTCGGAGCGTAATGCCTCGTTCAGCACCTGCTTGGTGCGAAGAAGACGGACCCAGTTGAACTTGCAGGAGTTGCCGCGAGGCTTGGCCTTGTCGCTCTTCACCCGCACAAGGTCTTCCCCTGTTTCGGCTTCAACGAGCCATACCACGAAACGTACGTTTGCTGGTGAACAGAGTGAGCTGAGTTGCCACGTGACTTTGCTCGGGGTTTCGACCTCCGCTTCGACTTCTTGCTCCAGATCCTCTTGCACCCGGTCGCCTAGCAGTACGTCCTTTGCAGTAAACCCGTCATGAGGAGGGCATGCCGAGAGCTGGGGCGTGAAGTCGAAGTCCAGGGCGGCCTCTCCGCGCTCCATCTGGTCGAAGGAGAGATAGTTGTGGAGCAGGGTGATAGTGCAGTCGGTTTCCCTGCGCCACCGTTTCAGCGGCTCCAAGCAGGTTTGCCGAAACTGCACGGCATTGAATTTTTCGTCGGCCAGTTGCTTCAGGAGCCGACCGTCGCTGACAAGTTGACGGCGCAACAGGATGTTCGTGGCGGCCCGATTCTGGGCCAGACGAGTTGGTACGTCGGAGATGTCTTCGGCCAGGAGCGTATCGGGAAGGAGGCCTAGGGTGCACGAGAGCAAGTCAACAGGGAGGGGTGAATCGCTTGAGTAGAAGGTGAGAAAAAGAAAGATGTCCTCGTCAGAGTTGCGTGGTGCATAGCTTCGAACCTGGCGAACGAAATGCGAGTCGATGCTCTTCTCTGATATGAGCATGCGTAGGGCTTCCGAGAAGATCGCACCACGCGTGACCTTGCAGACAGCGATATCATCGACACTTCCTGAGCTGCTGGAACCCAAGGGGCTGAAGAGAACCACTGCACTGTCAGGATTGCTGTCGACCGTGTTCCTGAGCTTCGTCGCCCTGTAAACGCTTACGGTGACACCATCCGGGAGAGTCTTGGGCCCGATGACAGCGGCAGTTATGCTTGGGGCGCGCCGGAGTGCTTGAGCGATTGATCGGGCTGACTCGGCGTCAAACCCCTCGACCCGGTACACGCGGGAAAGCCCGCCTCGATCGACATGCTGCGCGATGAGGTGGGCAGCAGTTTCAAAAAGGGTGCTTGGGTAGTCTGGCACTAGCTGCTCCTTGTCCAAGAGACGCGGTTCCACTCTTCGGTGTCGGAAAACTCCCGCAAGAAACCAGCGGCCCGGAGCCTCTCCCGCAAGGAGTTTCTGCTCTCGGTGCAAGCATCGAGAGATAGCGGCGTGCCTTGCTGGAGATTGCCGGGGATCGTATGGCAGTAGATGCCATATCGCGACTGCAGGAACTCGATGAACTGCTCAAAGGAAAGGTGCCCGTCGGGTCCACGGCTGTCGCTGGCGAGCAGAACGAGAAGCTCAAGGGCGTGGCTCTGTAGGGTCGGGTAGAACTGCCGCCCTTTTGGCCCAGCTCCAGACATCACACCGCGAGGATTCTGGTTTGTCGGCAATTCCCCGCCGCCCATCATACTGTGGAGCACTTCTCGGTAGCGACTGAAATCTCGTTGGGTAAGGCTATCCGCGATGTACTCGCGCACTAGCCGAAAGACCTGTTCTGGAGAAGCTTGCGAAGTGGGCGAAATGATATCCGTGAAGGCGACTTGCCAAGATTCCGGAAGAGAACCGTCACTTAACAACTCGTTGATCCAGGCTGTCACGTGTTCGACCAGAACGGACTGACGAACATCGGAATCCGCCGCCAAGATGCGGTCAGGCCAAAGGTCTCGCTTGTGGCACCGGAGGCTCTTTGACATGCGCTCGATTAGGAGCCCAAGCCAAATTCGGTTCAGCGTGGCGGCCTCCAACTCATCGTATAGCCCCCGCAGAGAGGTGAGCGATAGTCTGAGTGCATGCGAGCATTCCTTGGTGCCCATGTTGAAGAAG
Source organism: uncultured Planctomycetota bacterium (assembly GCA_964485695.1). Lineage (GTDB taxonomy): Bacteria > Planctomycetota > JAFGQW01 > JAFGQW01 > JAFGQW01 > CAZAKZ01. The sequence goes on from CAZAKZ010000058.1 coordinate 24,007, forward strand.
AGTCCAGGGCAAGGGCAGGTGCGCGCCACAAATTGGGCGTCCTCCTCCGTACCAGCGGCACCGTACTGGCCCTGAGCCCATTTCTCGTATCGTTCGGGACAACCCTCGGCGGCGTACGGTGGCACAAGGTCGTCCTGGAATCTCTTCCAGCAATCTGCGCACGTCTCTGGGAGCGTTCCGAGGCGTTCGATTTCGTTCAAGACGTAGAGAGAACGGCGGTAGTAGAGCCAGATGTGCAGAGTGAAGACGGTTTTGAGCAGTTCGAATTTACGATCGCGGGCCAAGTCTGTTTGCAGGAGGACGGCCCGAAGTGCGTTCTTCATGAGAATGACGCTACCGGGACACATGAATGCCAGAAAACCAATGGGTGATCGCTTGGAGGCCTGCCCCACGACGTGTGTCCCCTGATGCCGGAGAGACTTGTCCGTGGATCTCCAGTGCGGCAGGCTGAATACATCCGACGGCCCGTCGGTCTCTCCAGAGAGGAGGCCTGCGAGGACAGGGTCGAGCATGGAGTCACTCTCGGTACTGTGGGTGGGTTCGAGTGTCCAAAGCGTATGGTTGCCTTCGGCGGCCGATGACACGTTAGTTCCCTCGCGGAGAAACCTATCTAAGAGGCCGGCCGCCATCTCATCGATGTTGCCGGGGGGGTGAAGTCTCTTCAGTTCAAGCTCTGAGGCGAGGGCGAGAAACACGAAGGCCCCCCAGTACTTCTCGCGAATCAAACCGACGTTAGAGAAGCGGAGTCCTAGGTACGAGGGTAGTCGAAATCCTCCGAGTGGTTTGTCTGCACGAGTGGCGCGGTTCCAAGGCTCCGTCTCGATGAAATGGGATTTGGCAATCCACCCGATTAGCCTTTCTTTGGCGGCTGGATCATGGATGCTGATTAGGTGGTCCATGGAGTCGAGCTGCCGGGCGAGGTAGCGTTTTGCTTCAGAGTACTGTAGAACGGTGCCACGCCCCAGAGTCAGGTATCTGGCCTGGACCTTCTTGCCTTCTGTCAGCATGTAGCTGAGCAGAAGGCTCATCTCCCCGTCGAAATCGGTGACGGGCGTTGTGTCAAAGAGTTCTATCGCAGACGTTCGCTTGGTGAGCTTCACTCCTCAACACCTCCCGGTCGAATGCTCCCAGCGAGTGGCAGTACAGACACTGATTCGTTAGTTTGACGTGCGAGGAGCGTCGCCGCTCCGTCCGAAAAGAGTACGAGCTCTCCGCCAACGCGCCGCTGGGGGAGCGAGTTGATCTGGTCGAAGAAGCTGCCAAGTCGCGCGAGGTAGTCCTTCTGGCTGCGGGTAACAGGGAGGAAACCGCTATGGGCGCGCATCAACATTTCGAAGAGCATCAGTGAAATGGATAGCCTGGCAAGCTCACCCCCTGTTCCTTCTACCGACATGGAGATCTCGCGAGGACGAAACTCGATTATCCGTGCCGCGTTGCGCGAAGGAGGAGTGCCAACGCGGATCCGCTCTCGGCGTATCAGGCGCCCCCAACCCGCCACGGCCGCGCCGGGGGTATACCGTGGGGGGACGATCAGGCCTTGGTCTCCAGCCTCAGGAACCCCGATGGCACAGTTGATGGCGGAGACTAGACGAGATGGGAACTCGTCAGGAACTCCCTCGTCTAGGATGATGTTGAATTCTGTTGCATGCGAGAACGGGAGAGCGATGTCGACCTGTGCCGCGTCGCCAGCACCCAGAAAGTGGGCACGTCGCTTCAGCATTCGCAGTAGGAGTGCCGAGTCGGTAACCGCGCTGTCAACGGCGAAAGGAGATGGATACGAGCCATCATCGACCGCGACCTCTTCGTACGCTGCGTCACGAAGATGATTGAGGAATGCGAGCTCGGGGGATTCCGGACTGACACCGAGTGCATCCCAACGCAGTTCTGCCGCGGCCCCGAGCAGCAGATCGTCGGCGGCGGGGGAAAGGGAGAGAGAAGGGTCCAGCTCACGTAAGGCTTCGGCTATTTCCGTTCCAGATGGGAAGAGCGTTGCGCCGAAAATGTGCGCGTAGAAGGGGGGGCACCCATTGCGGCGAAGCGGAGTGGCGCAAGTCTGCGCGCAGGATGATGCGCCGGAGAGAACGGTTCCGAGCAATAGCGTCACGGCATGACGGGCCGTGAAGTGAAGGCGGTCATCAAGGTCGATGCACTTCAGAAGCTGTACAAGGTGGCGAGACGCATCTGGTTTTCGCAAGTGCTCGATGTTCCATGCGACCATGCACTTTCCCGCAGCCGGGCAAGATTCGCACGTGGCCCATAGCGGGTCGGAGAGCAGTCTCTCTATCATTTGCCCGAAGAGGGATGTCTCCTCGGTGCCGGAAAATAGACTGCGGTCATTGAGGTCGAGAAACACGTAGTTGGAGTCTTCGCATGGGGTGAGGTCGACAAAAGCACCGACTGCGGACTCGTAGAGCCAGGCGTGGGAGTCGCGGTGACGGTGGAGAAAACCAAGTATCGTCCCCTTGTTGACGGCCACAACCGTGGCGAGACCTTCCGGAAACGTTCCGTCGCGATACGGTGCAAGGGCGTGCGAGAGGAGTTCATCGTTCGAGGTGTCTTCGGTCTCCTCTGAGCCATCGAGGATGAAGCAATAGCGGCAGCCATCGTGCGAAAACTCGTAAACGTTGTTCCCCGGCTCAACAGTCTCGCCGAGTTCTTCAATGATCCCTTCAATGAACGCGGTTTTCCCATCGCCAGCGTTGCCTGAGAGAATCGCGAGGTAGCCGCCTCCGGCCACCAACTTGGGCTTGAGGTGCAAGTCGAGCCCCGTATCGACATAGAACCCGGGCACGCGGCCACGTGTGAAACGGCCACCAGGAAGGAACGACCGGAAATGAGAAATGACGTCGTTCGATGGAGGCGGGTACTCGGTCATGCCGATATCGGCGGCAACTGCTTCTGTAGATTTCACGGACAGGTGCTCCTCCCAGAGCTCTACACACCAGCGACTCATCTTCTTTCGGGAATAGTCCAGCCCTCGATCGAGTGCCCTGTACATCTGCAATTGGGCTTCAAGACTCCGTGTCGTCCGCCCAAGTTCGGTCCCGAGCTGCTGGATGTCTGAATTCCCTTCGTGGATGAGTTTTCCTCCGGGAGTGAGGTACAAGTCAAGAACGCGTTTTAGTTCTGCGCGTGTCCAAGCCGAACCGGACTTTGATGTCGTGTCGTGCGCGTGCCTGTCTCTCTGATCAACCATTACCGCTCTGCCTCCAATGCCCGCAGCAGGCGGACGAGTCCTTTTCCTATAGCGCGGGCGAGAAGTGGGGGTACTGCATTACCCACCTGGGTGTACTGCGGGACCTCGTACGCTCGCATCTTGCCGCCGGTTGTGATCTTGCCCACAAACTCAAAATCGTCAGGGAAGGACTGGAAACGAGCCATCTCGCGAACTGTCAGTGTCCGATCTTCGGCATAGTGGACAAGGTCGTCCGGAATGGTGAGCTGAGCTGGTGCAGGACTCTTTCGTTTGAGGGCTTTCTGTGATTGTTTTTTGGACGCGAGAGCGCAGAGAAGGTCATCTAGCTCTGCCATCGTGCGCGCACGTCGATACTTGTCCTCTTCGAAGAAATACAACAGATGTTTCATCAGGTAGTCTTTTAGGGGGATCGGAAGGTCGTGTAAGTGCTTGCTCTCCCAGGGCGTAGTGCCGCGTTTTGCGAGGAGGCGGAGGACTCGGAATCGGGCCCGCACGCGTGGACAATGGAGCCTGAATTCGTGATTCGCAAGTGTGGAGAGATGAGAGGCGGTGCGCGCCCGAGTTCCTGGTACTGGTAGCAAATTCTTGAGTGCTTTCGCGTAGTCGCATCTACGGGTGCCTTGTCGTCGTCCGTTCTGTCTGGGCAAGTCGTCGATCACGTCGACCGTACTTCGTGCGATTCCCTCGCGTCGAAGCAGTAACTTAGGCCAGAGATCAGGCTGCGCGGACGCATCGACCCAACGATAGCTATTGGCGTCTAGCTGAGGCGAGGACTCAGTGCTGAGTTTTAGGTGACGGTGTGCGCGGGCGAGTTGCGCAACGACGGGACCCCACGAGGACTTGGTGGGGACGTCCTCTTCGCAGTGCCTAGCCACGTCGTGTCTGAGGGAGATCATTACGAAGCGAGGCCTGCTCTGGGGGATGCCGTAATCCAATGCGGACGAGTGAGTGCAAATGGGAACGAAGCCAGCTGCGTAGAAATCCTTGGCGATGTCAATCCAGGCGTGGGAGAGCACTCCGTCACCATTTCGAAACGGATGGAGGATGCCTGAAACGTTCTCAAGAACAACGATCTTGGGCTGCAGCAACTTGGCGCACTCGACGAGCCGGAACGGGAGTTGGTTCCTCGGATTGTCTGCTTCTCGTCGACCAGCGCAGCTGAAACTTTGACATGGTGGCCCTCCAGCGAGGACGTCGAGGTCGAGGGCGTCAGGGTCGAGCGATCCGTCGCGCTTCGCTGCGTCAAGACCAGCCAAGAGCTGTTCCACCCCGCCAACGAACATGGCCCCGCGCATGTTCTCAAGACGGTCACGAAAGCCAGGTGAAAGGGCATCTTGCAGATACTCGCGAGGGTCATCTTCCCACTTGCTTGGATCGCTCTCACGGTGTTTGTGTTCACAGATGCGTACAAAGCCCTTTTCACTCTGCTCGGGCGGACTATCGTACAGGTTGTGGACGTACGTTCGTGCAGCCATTGGTGATAGTTCGTTGGCAAAAACGCGGTGGAAACCGACCGACTCAAGGCCAAGAGAGAGTCCACCGCAACCGGCAAACAACTCGGCATATTTGAGTTCACGTCTTGCCTTGCACAAAGTCCACCTCCCCGAACCATGGCTTCAGTTAAGCGTGTCGTTCCGAACCCGCCCGGGCCCGAGGAACGCCAGTGTGCGCCGCGAGGGTGCAATCTGATTGCCAGCCGGTCACACGCACTGTCTGGGACATCATCACCAAAGTAGATTCTTCTACCACGTTAGTCTTGTATTTCCAAGGAGATAGCGCAGTGAGAAGCGTGTTGTTAATAACTTCGCGTTGACCGGCCACAGACGTCTTGCTAGGTTCGAGGCTGGTCTATTAGCGGGGTATGGAGTCGCACGTTTCCGTTTGAAATTGTTTAGCACCAAGGGGTTGTGCTTTTGAATCATAGTCAAAACAGTTGTTTCCGGTGCAGCGAACACGCTGCATTCACCTTGAGTCAGCATCATACACAATACGCCTTCCTGTAAGTACGGCCCGGTGGCCGTCGCGCTGCCGGGCATGTGGATGCCAGGGCCGAATCCGTCACGGCCCACTGATGCGAGACTGCGATAGGTGAATTTCCCTGCCGGGACTCACTGATACGGTGCAATTCTGCTCGCGCCCGAACACGGTGCGCGATGGGCACCCCGCTGATGAACCCGAAGATTTTGCGGCGTTCAGAGAAGTGAGGTGTACCGTGTTAGACATCGCCTACCCGATTGATTGGTCTTCCGACTATCCCGATAACTGCACCCTTCCAAAACTACGTAGTATGCTGAAAAAGCAGGCCGCGCTATGGCGCGGTTGGGACGAGTTCCCCTGGTACCTGACGAGGACGCTCCATCGGCACATGGACCGACCGCCGGCAGACTGGGATCATCTGCATACGTTCTTCTGGATGCAGGGCCATGCGGCTCACGTTCTGCTCAAGGAGAAGTTCGAGAACCGGAATGCCGTTCTGAGGCTACTTCTTGAGCACCGGGTGCAGTTCGTGGGGATCTTCCGGCACATTGTACTGGATCAGATTCATTGGTGCCTGTTGTTCAACAAGCGAGACCGACTGCCTGACTGTGCGTTGTGGGGTGCAGATACGCCGGAGGCAGCGAGAACGCTCGAGGAAAAGCGCGAGCTGTTCCGAGGGGGGATCGAACTGGCGGTGGCGGAGTACGTCCGGTTGCTTGACTTTGCCAGCGAAGTCGGGGATGCCGATGAATGGATGGCAGGACACCCGTTGCGTGTATGGTTCCGGGGTGCTCATCTGCCGGAGTCGGTGGAAGTCCCCGTGCGGTTGAGCGAGGAAAACGGACGGGAATTCCTGCGACCGGTGGCGAAGACGTCGGCTCGCTTCCTTGGCAGGCGGGTGCCGATTCCGAGGATCGAGGTCGAACCGGGCGGGCTGGTTGACGATGACGCTCAGATCGACGTTGCCACGGTGCGGACCACGACGGATGAAGAGACCTCGCGAAAAATCGCATTCCGCGTGTTTGACCTGGCGACACAAATCGATGAGGGGGCGCGGACAAAGCCGCCGGCGCACTCGACGGTGTTGCGGCTCTATTGCTGCGAAGAGCTTTCGGTGAACCAGATTGCGAAGAAGTGCGGATGCTCGCACGCGACAGTGATGAACAGAAAAGGTGATCTTGAGGAGAAACTCGGGATGTCGCTCGAAGCGTTCCGGCGTCACGCGGCCATGCTGAAGGTGGCCGCGGAGACTGCTGAGTACGCAAAGGCGAAGAAGATCCAGCGGAGGAATCTATTGAACTGAGGGAGGAATGGTGGGAGGTCAAGTTGACCGGCAATTGACCAGTCACTGACCGGCACTTTGTGCTGACATTATTGGGTGAATCGCGGGTTGACCGCGATGCGAAGTTGACCGCGCTCTGAGTTATTAGAGCGCGGTTTTTTTGTGGCTGCGAACGGAGAAGAGCACGCGACACGGCGAACGGCGTGAACAGGAAAGCGACGAGATTAGGAGAACGGACGAGGTGAAACATGAGTGACCTAAACGGGGAATTGCTGGCGGCGGTGGTGGCTGCGTCCGAGGACCGGAAGCGCGACGCGCTGAAGGTGCTGCGGGGTGAGCTGGTCGCAGCCGACGCGGCAGCGCGGCCGATGAAAGGCCCCCTGCTCCTGGGGATGGGTGCGGCGGCGGCCCTGCTCGGGGTATCGCGGCCGACGCTCTGGCGAATGATCCAGGCGGGCCGACTGGAGAAGGTGGAGATCCTCCCGGGTAGCCACCGGATCCGGCGGGTGGATCTCGAGGGGATCGTGATGCCGGGCAGACGGAAGAAGAGAACAGAGGTGGTGGCATGAGTGACAAGTACGGCGACAGGAATTTCGACCTGGTACCGCGCGGGCCGTTCAAGGGGCGGCCATGGGTGGAGGTGCCGGCGCTGACGCTGCACAGCATATTGAACGGCGTCGACTTTGGCCTGATCGAAATCGACGAAAGACGCGTCGTCGCGATTCGCGCAGGCCTTCGCGCAAAAGACCACCCTTCGCGTGAAGCTACGGGTGGCAAGCCAATTGGCGAGGAGGGAGCGGCGAGATGACGGAGCGGCGAGCGAGATATGGGGCGCGGCCGCCCGGTCGACAACCGCGGGGCGCACCGCTTCGGCGCAGTGCGCCGCCGAGCTCGGTTGGCGCAGGAAAGGGCGGACCGCCGCCAAGTGGGCGAAGAGTGGCGTTTGGGTCCATCCACGGAAACCCGGGGCATCGGGCAGTGGTGTACGGACCGGGCGGGATCGGGAAGACGACGCTGGCGGCGCAGGCGCCGGGGCCGGTGGCCTTCTTCGACCTGGACGACAGTCTGTCACGACTCAGGGCGGTGCTGGGCGAGGCGGCAGGGAACATCCGTCCGGTGGCAGGAATCGAAACGTGGGCCGACCTTCGCGGAGCGCTTCAGGCGGATGGCTGGGACGGGATTGCGACCATCGCGATCGACAGTCTGACGAAGGCTGAGGAGCTGGCGGTGGCGGACACGCTTCTGAACGTGCCGCATGAAAAGGGGCACCGGATGAAGCGGCTTGAGGACTACGGATACGGCAAGGGGTATCAGCATGTGTTCGACACGTTCCTGCCGCTGCTGGCCGACCTGGACCGGCACTGCCGGGCCGGGCGGCACGTGGTTCTGATTTGCCATGACTGCACGTCGACGGTACCGAACCCGGCCGGCGAGGACTGGTTGCGGTATGAGCCGCGGTTGCAGTCGCCGAGCTCGGGCAAGGCGTCGATTCGGTTGCGGGTGCGGGAGTGGGCGGATCACGTGCTGTTCCTCGGGTACGACGTGGACGTCGGCGACAACGGCAAGGGGCGTGGCGTGGGGACGCGGACGCTGTACCCGGCGGAGCTCCCCCACTGCATGGCGAAGAGCCGGACGTGCGCGGAGGCGATGGCAGTCGGTGCCGGGCAAGACGGCGGGGCCGTGTGGGGTCAGATCATCAGGTAAGACGGTGGAACAGGGAGATCTGCCCGCAGATGACGCGGATGGTCGCGGATTGGGATGTGAACCACGAATGAACACGAATGGACACGAATAGGCGGAGAAGCGAAGAGAAACGGAGAGAAGTCATGTTGTTGGAGAATGGAATCTACGGGGCGTTTGTGAGGGACATCAGTCTCTATCTGCGCGGGGACAATGAGCGGCTGACGGCGGCGTTCAAGCTGGATTGCGGGGGCAAGGAGCTCGTGCACCGGGAGTGGCTGGAGCTGAACGACGGGACGATCAGCGATAAGACGATCAAGCGGTTGAGGAGCTGCTTCGTGCAGTGGGACGGCAGCATCGAGGCGCTGGAACAAGGGTTCTGCGTACAGGACGTGGAAGTGGAGATCACGGTGGAGAACGAGCAGGACCGTGAGGACCCGGAGAAATGGTGGACGCGGATTCAGTATATGGATCCGCCCGGCGGCGGAAGTGGAACGGCCGCCATGCCGGCCAAGGCGAGCCAGGCAACGCTGGTGAGCAGGTACGGCTCCCGGTTCCGGGCATTGTCGGGTGGCGTGGAGCCAGCGCCGGCAACGACCGCCGCGCCCGCAGCTCCGCCACCTTCCGCACCACCTCCCCCACCCCCTCCGCCGGCCGCACCGGCGCAGGAGGAACTGCCGGTACAGGCATCGACGCTGGAAGAGTGCTGGGAAGCGCTCTGCGAGATGCATCCGGACGAGATGCGGGAGCAGGTGAGTGAGCGTTGGTTCGAGCTCCTGGCGCGCGTGGGGTCCGGCAGAGATCAGGCCGACTTCGGGCCGGATGATTGGGGACGG
>CAZAKZ010000059.1:0-32939 GCA_964485695.1 uncultured Planctomycetota bacterium
GAATCCGCGTGACCCGGGGACCGCGGTCACGCGGATTCTCGCGGTGGGGCGTCTGGTGCCGAAGAAGGGTTTCGACGTCCTGTTCCGGGCCCTCTCGGTCCTCGAGAAGAAGGGGTATCGATTCCGGTGTGATCTCGTGGGAGACGGACCTGAGAGGAGCCGCCTGGAACGGCTTCGCCGGGACCTGGGTCTTGGGGAGAGCGTACGAATGCTCGGAGCGCTCTCCAACGGAGAGATCCGGGACAGGATGCAGCGGGGGGGCCTCCTGGTCCTGCCGTGCATCGTGGCCAGGGACGGGGATCGAGACGGGATACCCGTGGTGCTCATGGAGGCCATGGCCTGCGGCATGCTGGTAGTCACCGGCGACCTGCCCACCATCCGCGAGCTGGTCCTTCCCGGGAAGACCGGGATCCTGGTGAAATCCGGGGACGTGGACGCACTGGTCGAGGCCCTGGAGGCGATCCTGGAAGATCCAGACGGATTCACAGCCATGCGGGAGGCGGGCCGTGGCCGCGTCGAGACGGAGTTCGCCCTGGCGCTGAACCTGGAGCGGCTGAGAGAGGTCATCACCGGGGAGTCGTCCAGGTCCAGGGCCCCGGCTCCCGGGATTCTTGCCGAGACGACCGTGTGACAGGCGCTACCTGGCCACGACGATGACGTCGCTGGATTCGCCGGGAGAATACGGGCTGCCCGCGTAATCGCCGAAGATCTCAAGACGATCATATCCCGCCTGCTTCAGAAACGTCTCGAGTTCGTCAGCACAGAGGGGCCGCATGATCCGGGAGGTGGACTGGACGATGCGGCTTTCCTCTTCCGGGAACTTTCGTTCCAGGGTCAGGATCTCGATGCGGATGCGTTTCGGGTCCAGGGGATCCAGGATGCGAAGGTAGAGGAGCTCGGCGCCTTCCGCGTCCCGGAAATTCAGCGGCAGGTGTCGAATGCCCTGGTCGAGGATGCGACGGTAGTTGAGGATCTGGATGAGGAGCGGGGCGCCCGGGGCGAGGAGCGGTTTCAGGCCCCGGAAGAGGGTTGTGTAGTGGCCGTCCTCCAGGAGGATCGCGAGGGAGTTCCCCAGGCACAGGGCGCCGCCGAGGCACCCGACACCCTGCAAGGGAAGATGCGCCATGTCTCCCGCAACCCAGGCCGGAGCCGGGTACGCGGACCGGGCCTTCTCCAGCATCTCGAGGGAGAAGTCGAGGCCGATGACGGTATAGCCCGCGTGAGAGAGGGCATCGGCGTGCTCCCCCGTGCCGCAAGCAATGTCGAGGAGCGGCCGATCTCCGGGCCTGCCGAAGGTCTCGAGAAGAAAGGGGCGCTCCCTCTCGATGCGTTTTTTCCACGCCACGAATCGCCGGTAGTCGAGGCGGCCGAAGGTATCCTCCCCGGTCATGGCTGTATCTCCTGGGGTTGTTGATCGGCGACTGTATCCGGACCTGGGCGGCCTGTCAACGCCAGCCCAGTGTCCGTCCCGCGGCAATGGCCTTCAGGGTGCTTTCCATGAATGATGGAGGCCCCCGGCGTGCAGCCTCTTCCAGGGCCTCGATGGGAATGAGGTCCAGGTGCTTGACCGTGGCGGTCAGAGCAGCCATAGCCAGGTCGGACCGGGCCACCGGGGAAGAAGAGGAGCTCGTGTCCAGGACGTGCACCTTTGCCGACGTGGCCAGGCTGGAAAAGGCCTCGAGGGTGAACACCTGGTCCTCGGGCTGCATGCGCTCCAGGAATTCCTGCGCCTTGGCCAGGCCGGCGTCGGTGAGGATGAGGAGTGCGTCGGGCCGCTCCACGCCCGTGTAGCGGATCTCGTCAGGGCCGAGGATCAGCTCCGAGAGGCTGTGGCCGGCTTTCACGGTGACGGGGAAGTCGTCGCGTTGCGCTGCCCAGAGGCCCGACAGGATGCCGGCGCGGCCGGCCAGACGCACGGCCGACCTCACCCTGCCGCCGGCCGATCCCGCTGCCACCAGGCTGAAACGCCGGTGGAGGGGGGCCTTGAATTCCGGTGAGATGGGCTGCGGGGCGAGGTTGGGCTTGCCTCGCTCGGCGGCATGAGCCGTTCGATAGGCCGAGGCGAATTCGGTGGCAGCGCGTTCCTCGAGGACGCCGGTGGCGAAATCGAGGGTGTCGAGCATGGTAAGGAGCGATTTCCGGTTCAGTTTGTTGCTCGGGACGAAATAGGCGGTGCACATCTCCCAGATGTCCAGCAACGAGAAGCCCGGGGTCCGGATCGCCTCGGCAATGCGATCGGGCAGGTCCCTGTCGAAGCTGGTTCCACGGTAGACGTAACTCGCCCCGTTGACGCGCGCGGTGGCACAGATGTCCAGGGGACGTTCCAGGTTGCCCGCCGGCGTGGTGGCGGTGACGGCGCCGGGGGGGGTGGTGGTGGAGTGCTGTCCGCCGGTCATGCCGAAGTTCAGGTTGTTGCACACCAGCACGGTGAGGCCGATGTTACGTCGGGCTGCGTTGATGAGATGGGTGCCGCCGATGCCCGTGCCGCCGTCGCCCATGATGACGATGACGTCAAGGTCCGGCCGCACGAGCTTGATCCCGGTGGCATAGGTGATGCTGCGGCCGTGGAGGCCGTGGAAGACGCTGGTCGAGAAGTATTGATCCGACAGGCCCGCGCAGCCGATGTCGCTGACGATGACCACCCGGCTCGGATCCGGCTGGAGCCGGACCAGGGCCCTGTCGAGGCTGTCCAGGATGGGGCCGTGGCCGCATCCCGGACAGAACGGGTACGGGATGTCGTTTCGGTAGGTGGACCGCGTCACTGGACGGACTCCTCGAATTGCTCCGGGGTGATCAGCTCTCCGTCCGTCCGGCTCAGGCTCGTGACCTCGAGGCCGGGAACGAGGCGCTCGATTTCCCGGCAATAGAGGCCAGGATTCAGCTCGGCCACCACCACCTTGTGAACGCTGGCGAGCGCCCATTCCAGGCCGTACTCGGGCACGGGCCAGAGGCTCTGCACGGTGACGGTGGACACCTTCTTCCCCTTGCTTCGTACGCGATCCGCGGCCACCCGCATGGCGCCGGCGGTCACACCGTAGCTCACCCAAAGGGTGTCGGCTCCCGGCTCGAGATCGGCGTGAATCATCTCGATCTCGTCCCGATGCTCCAGCACCTTGGCGTGGAGGTGCCGGTTCAGGGCACCCACGGTGGGGGCGTGCTTGGTGATGAAGGCGCGCTCGTCGTGGGTGGAACCGGTGAACCGAAGAATCTCGTCCTCTCCGTAGTGCCGCATGCGGGGAACGCCGTCGGCCGGGTCGTACCGGTAGGGTTTTCGGTGGGGATCGGGCGTCACGGGCTGGCTCCGATCCCGCACCGGTATGTCCTGGTAGGCGTCGACATCCACGGTGGTCATGGTCATGTTGAGCTCCTTGTCGGTGAGCAGGAACACCGGACAGCGGAACCGTTCGGCCAGGTCGAAGGCCTTGCACGTGAAGCTGTAGCACTCGGAGAGGGTGGAGGGCGCGAGGGCGATGACGGGATAGCCGCCGGAGGTGCCCCAGCGCACGAAATTCACGTCGCCCTGGGCCACGGTGGTGGCCCCGCCCGTGGAGGGTCCGAGGCGCTGGACGTCCACGATGACCAGCGGCACCTCGCCCATGACCGCCAGGCCGATGCTCTCGCTGTAGAGGCAGAGGCCCGGACCGCTGGTAGCGGTCATGGCCCGGGCGCCGGTCATGACCGCGCCGATGCACATGCCGATGGAGGCGATCTCGTCCTCCCCCTGGATGGCCACGCCGCCCACCCTGGGCAGCTCCCGCATCAAGGCCATGAGTATGGGCGAGGCCGGAGTGATGGGGTAGCCAGCGAAGAAATCACAACCCGCGGCCAGGGCACCCCGAACGATGGCGGTGGAACCGTCGGTGAACTCACGCATGGAGCTGCTCCAGCGGACTCCGTGGGGAGAAACTCCCCGATCCTGTGTCATCCATACAAATATCTATATAGCGCCAGCCGTTTGCGGAAAAAGGGTTTCGAGCCCGGTCGGACAGGGGCCGGCCTGTCCGGACCCATTACACTTTTACTCCCGTGTAACAACCGGGATGCGGCCCCCGAGATCTCAACCCAGCGATTCCCGCCGTCAGGTGCGTCTCCGAGCCGGGTTATCCGATTTTCGCCCCATTGGCCCGTATTTTGATACACCCTGCTGATACTGCACTTTTCGACACCTGCACGCACCGCGCGAAAGAGGAAAAGCTGTGATCCACATCTCCTCATCGATCAAAGCCACGTTGTGTTACTCCCGCTGCAGGAACCGGATACGCAAAGCCCGGCCCTTCTTCGGTCTGCTCCTTCCGGTCCTCCTGATGGCGGCCGGATGCGCTTCGCCCGTGACCCCGCACCCGGAGTCCCTTTCCCCACTCGTCCTGTTCCAGGACGTGGGCGGGCAGAAGCCGCCCGCAGCCCCAGTGCAGGACAAGGCCGCCGGTTCCAGGGCGACCGGGAATGTCCAGGACCAGACCGGCAAGGGCGACAAGACCCTCCCCGAGTACACCTCGGGCGTGATGGTGGTGACGGCCTCGCGCGTGGCCGAGGACCCCCTCGAGATCCCCCGGTCCCTGACGGTGGTGGACCCGGAAGAGATCCGCGGGAAGAACTCGCTGTCCATCGTGGATTCCCTGGATGACCGTATCGGCGTCTGGGTGGAGAAGCGAACCTCCACCACCAGCGATCCCGTGGTCCGCGGCCTGGCGGGGGGCAACCTGGTGGCGCTCATGGATGGAAACACCATCTCCACCTTCTGGGGCGAGGGTGGATTCGCCGGCGACGACATGTACGGCAAGATCGATGCGAACACGATCGAGCGCATCGAGGTCCTCCGGGGCCCCGCATCCGTGCAGTACGGCTCCAACGCCCTCGGGGGCGTGCTCAACTTCATCACGCGGTCCTCCCCTATCGACTACACCTCCGAGGGCATCCGGCTCGGCGGCCGGGCGAAGGGCTCCTACGGCAGCGCGGCCAAGGAGTGGCGGCTGCGCACCGAGGTGTTCGGAGCCACACCGGCCTTCAAGTTCATTGCCGGCTACACCAGCAACGACGTGAACGATGTCCGTGGCGGCCGGGGCGTCGGGGTTCAGAATCCCACCGGCGGCGAGGACGAGAACTTCGACGGCAAGTTTCAGTGGAAGGCGACGGACAACTCCGAGGCCACTTTTTCGGTCCAGAACATCCACCGCACCCACGTCAAACGCTTCTACCGCCCCACCCAGAACAACCAGAACTTCCGTCAGGGCTACAGCGCCACCTACCGTATCGAGAATCCGACGTCGTTCTGGGACGAGGTGAAGGCGAACCTCTACTCCCAGTTCAAGGATGACCGGCGGTACTGGGACAACGGCACCAGGGGCCGGGCCCGGTGGTGGACCTACACCGGCGACCTGCAGATGGTCACCCCGCTGTGCAAGAACAACCGCCTCACCTACGGCGTGGGCGTCCACCGCGATTACGGCGAGAGCCCCGACGACGAGCAGTTCACCCGGGTATTCACCAACGGCGTCAAGGAAAAGGAAAAGGCTTCGCCGGACACCATCTGGGACAATGCGGGCATCTTCGTCATGGACCGGTGGCAGGTCCTGGACTGCCTCACCCTGACCGGCGGCCTGCGCTACGACTACTTCCGGTTCGACGCGGATCCGGACCAGCACTACATGCCGCCGGGCGGCCGGCCCGACCTGGACGACTTCACCGACCGCGAGTCCTCCCTCACGGGCGGGGTCGGTTTCGTGGTCGAGGTGGACCCGGCAGTGCGGGTCTTTGGCAACTACTCCCGCGGCTTCCGGATGTTCCCGCCGCACTTCGGCGTCACCCAGCACGCCTGGGGCGTTCTGGTCCCGAGCCAGCTCCTGGATCCGATCACGGCCGACAACTTCGAGGTGGGCACCAAGTGGCGCACCGAGGCGTGCCAGGGAAGTGCCGCCGTCTATTACACCAACTTCGACAACTTCCAGAACATCGTCCGGGGCACCTTCATGGGCCAGGACTGGTTCGACTACAACAACGACAACATTCGCCAGCTGGACGAGGATGTTTTCGTCACCAAGGGCAACGGCGACGCCTACGTCTACGGCGTCGAGGTCGAGGCCGAGGTCAGTCTCCAGAGCCTGTTTCCGGACGTTTTCGGCCCCGAGTGGACCGTGGGCGGAGGATTCATGTGGAACTTCGGCCGGGATATTACCCGGGACGAGCCGTTCCGCCACACGCATCCGGCTCGGGGGCTCTTCAAGATCCGGTGGGACGACACCGACCCCAAGCGCGGGCTCTGGTGGGAGTTCACGGCGGACGTGGTTCGCCACTTCGATCGCATTCAGGCGAACCGCCAGGCCACGGATCCGACGTATCGAAACGACCCCCAGAATGCCGCGAGCGGCCACATCCGCCCCGACGGTCTGCCGGGATACACGGTCTACGACATCCGCGGCGGATTCAACATCACCGACTATGCTTCCATCACCCTGGCGGTGGAAAACCTGTCCGACAAGAAATACCGCCCCGCCCACAGCCGGTGGGATGCCTCGGGGATCAACTTCATTGCGTCTCTGGATATTCACTACTATTAAATCGAGATACGAGGAGAAATGGTGAGGTCCGTCATTCCCTTCCTGCCCGGGCACCTCGAAGCAGTGCCCCGTCCGACGCTTGAAAGCGTGCCGGCCGGGGGGCGCCGTGGAGCCGGGACAGGCGGCCCGCCCTCGCTGGAGCTGCGCCGGCCATCACGGAAGGGTGTATCGAGGGGCGTGTCCGCACTGATCGTGGCCCTGGCCGTCAATGGTCTCATCGCTTTCATCCTCGTGACTCTGGGCCGGTTCGGCGACCTGCCAGCAGCCTGGTCCCGCCCGGCGGTCAAGCCGCCCGTGGAGGTGGCGTGGCTTTCTCCCGAACCTGAGGTGCCGGAGAAGATGCCGGCGCCGAAAATCCCGGCGCCGGTCAAACTGAAGGTGAAAGCAACGGTGCTGCCACCGCGCGTCCGACCCCGGTCGGAGGTTCCCGCAGTGCCTCGCCTGTCCCTCGGGGTGACCCTCGACCTGCCCGGCCTGCCGGCGATTCACGTGGATCCCGCGGCCTCCATCGATGTGCTGGACCTGGATGCCTTCACGGCGCCCCCTTCCACCCTGGCGGTTCAGCAGGAGAAAGCCCTCGAGCGGACCGGGCCTCTGAACGAGCGCGGCGTCGACATACCGCCCCGGAAAAATTTCGCACCGCGTCCCACGTTCCCGCATCTCGCCCTGCGCCGCAACATCATGAAGGGGACGGTGGAGGCGCGACTCCTCGTGAAGGCGAACGGCCGCGTGACCCGGGTGGAGATCCTGAAGGCCGAACCTCCGGGCTATTTCGAGAACACGGTGCGGGCGGCGGCGC
The DNA here is from genome assembly GCA_964485695.1 of uncultured Planctomycetota bacterium. GTDB lineage: Bacteria > Planctomycetota > JAFGQW01 > JAFGQW01 > JAFGQW01 > CAZAKZ01. The sequence continues at coordinate 7,354 of CAZAKZ010000059.1, forward strand.
GGGACTGGGTCTTTTATCCCGCTCGCCTCAAGGGCAGAAACGTGGATTGCTGGTGTAGACAGGAATTCTGTTTCCGGATCGAAAACCGCTGAGACTCCTTGTACTTCTTGATCCGGAAGAATATGAGCGCTACCTCCACCCTGGGTGGGGGTAGCCTTTTTTTATTTGGGTATTTATGTTCTCCTTTTTTTTACAAACCACCACCGGCCATGGATCGTTGATTGTTTTCTTTTTTTGAGCGTGGAGTGCAATCGAGATGAAGGTGGTCTCAACGGCCTTGACCGTCCTGTTTTTGCTTTCCATCGGCGCCGGCCTCTGCGGCCAGGACGAGAAAGTGACATCCGGATCCACTCCTCAGGAAGAGGCCGCCGAAAAGGCATCCGAAGAGAAACCGGTGGTGCTGGAGAAAGTGGTGGTGACGGCGACCCGGTCCAAGAAGGCCCCCTTTGACGTTCCCTACCTGGTGACGGTGCGGGACGAGAAGGACCTCATGGAGCGGAACCTGAGCCGCACCGTCCCGGAAATCCTGGAGGAGATCCCCGGCGTCCTGCTCCAGAAGACGGGGCACGGTCAGGGGTCGCCCTTCATCCGCGGATTCACCGGCTTCCGGACCTTGTTTCTCATCGACGGCATCCGTCTCAACAACTCGGTGTTCAGGGACGGGCCCAACCAGTACTGGAACACGGTGGACCCGCTGTCCATCGACCGGATTGAGGTGGTGAAGGGGCCCGGCTCGGTGCTCTTCGGTAGCGATGCCGTGGGGGGCACCGTCCACGCCCTCACCAAGGGGCGAAAGGAATACGAGGACGGGCTGCACTGGAGCGGGCGCGTCTACTACCGCTACGCCAGCGCAGAGGCGTCCCACACCGGCCGGAGCGAGGTGAGCGGCAACCTGGATCATCGCCTCGGATTTCACGCCGGCTTCACCTTCAAGGATTTCGGCGACCTGGAGGGGGGGCGGGACGTGGGCCGCCAGCGGAAGACCGGGTATCAGGAGTGGGACGGGGACTTCAAGGTGGAATACTCCCTGAATCCCGACCGGAAACTGGTGCTCGCCTTTCAGAAGGTGGACCTGGACGACGCCTGGCGGTCTCACAAGACCATATTTGGTATCAGCTGGGAGGACACCACCGTCGGGAACGAGCGCAAGCGTATTCTCGACCAGGACCGTCACCTCGCCTACGCCCAGTTTCACGCCGACCGCATCGGCGGCTTCATCGATGCGGCCAGGGTGAGCGTTTCCTACCAGGTGCAGTCCGAGGAGAGGCTCCGGGTGCGAAATGACGGGCGGCGAGACAAGCAGGGCTTCTCGGTGGGCACCATCGGCGCCTGGGTTCAGCTGGAGACGCCGAGTGCGGTGGGAAGGTGGACCTACGGCGGGGAGTATTACTACGACAACGTCAACTCGTACCGCAGGGACTGGAGAGCGAGCGGGCAATACCGTGGCAGATCCATCCAGGGCCCGGTGGCCGACGATGCGGGGTACTACCTGACCGGCATCTATGTCCAAGACGAAGTAGAAATCGCTGACAACGTGGAGCTGATCCTGGGCGGACGATACACCCACGCCCGGGCCGTGGCCCACGAGGTGGAGGATCCGCAAACGAACACCGAGATCTCCATCAAGGAGCGGTACGACGCCGTGGTGGGCAGCCTCAAGGGTCTCTTCGGCCTCGACGATGAGGAGCGGTGGCAGGTGTTCGCCGGCGTCTCCCAGGGATTTCGCGCGCCGAACCTGTCGGACCTGACCCGGCTGGACACGGCCCGGTCCAACGAGATCGAGACCCCGGCACCCGGCCTTGACCCGGAGAAGTTCATCGCCTTCGAGGTCGGCCTGAAGGGGCGGCTGGAGGATGTATCGGGTGAGGTCGGCTACTTCTACACCCTCATCGACGACATGATCATGCGCACGCCCACCGGCCGGGTCATCGGCGGCGACAACGAGGTGACCAAGCAGAACGCCGGGGATGGCTACGTCCACGGGGTGGAGTTGACCCTGCGCTACAGGTTCCATCCGGCGTTCACGGCCTTCGGCGCCTTCACGTGGATGGACGGTCAGGCGAAAACCTACCCGACCTCGACGCCCGTGAAGAAGCGGGAGCCCATCGACCGTCTCATGCCTTTCACGGGCCAGGTGGGGATCCGGTGGGAGCCGCCGGACCGGAGGTGCTGGGCCGAGAGCGTGGTCTCCTTCGCGGCCAAACAGTCCGACCTCTCCACCCGCGACGAGAACGACACGCAGCGTATCCCGCCCGGCGGCACGCCGGGGTATGCTGTGGCCTCGCTACGCGGCGGCGTGGAGGTGAGCGAGAACGTGACCCTGACGGTGGCCATAGAAAACCTCACCAACGAGGACTTCCGCATCCATGGCTCGGGCGTCAACGAACCGGGCACCAACGTGGTGCTCGGGGTGAACCTGCGGCTGTGAACGAACCTACTGCCCCAGGATCTCCACCAGCGCCGGATTTCTGCACATCGGGCTAGCCGGATCGCCGGACACCGCCAGGTTGAGATTGGCTTCCCGGGTGAACTCCCCCAGGTTCTCGGCATCCGGCCGCGCCACGTCCGTGACCACCAGCGCCGGGCTGCGTCTCCCGTCCGCCACCTGCATGGAGGGGAGTCGGAGCACCTTGCCGGGCAGTGTTCCAGGATCCACGGACTCTCCGTTCAGGGAATCCAGAATCTCGTACGGGGGATTCCTGGTGGGCGCATGATAGTTGGTGTTGACCAGATGCCAGGTGCCCTCCAGCCGCACCAGCGCCATCTTGTGGCCGTTCACGCCGCCGTCGGCTCTTTCTTCCCCCGGCCTCCAGATACGGCGCAGGCCTGCGAGGTCGGAGGCGCCCACCAGACGGACCTCGAGGCCGGCGGCCCGGGCCAGAAGGCAGAAAGTCCTGGACGCGGATGTGCACCCGTCCAGGACGCCAAGGTCGAGGGCCTTCCGCCCCGTGAGGACGAAGGGATAGTCTCGAGGCTCCACCTTCGAGTAGACCCGGCGCCAGGCGGCATCCCGGCGTTGCATCAGGCGGAGGGTTCGCTCCGCCCGGGAGAGGTCGGCGGCCTCATCGCCGGTCAGGAGTCGCCCCCTCGCAATGTCGTGCAGCCCCTCGATCCGGGCCTCGGTTCGCTGGAGCCGTTCGAGCCAGGTAGCACGGGCGGTCGGCTCCCGGTGCCATCTGGCCATGATCCTACGGTCCACCTTCACGAAGAGATCCCGCGCGCGGATCGCACGGATCAAGGAACGCACCGTGTGGAGGCCGGGCGCCTCCAGGCCCACGGCACGCTCCCTCACCAGGGACCGAGCCGCGTCGCAGGGAGGGGGGCCGGAAGGGGGGGCGGCGCATCCCGCCAGCAGGGCCGCGAAAACCAGGCAGGTTCGCATCTCAATTCTCTTTTCTTCACGGTGATCCGGATTACTATTTCAACCGTTCTTTATCCACATTTCGGGCGTGAGAATCAAGGAGGAATCGTGATGGTGTTGCTGCTCAACCGCGAGGATGTGATATCCGTCCTCCAGATGGATGACTGCATCGACGTGCTGGAGAAAGCCTTCACGGAGCTGGCCAACGGAACCGCGGACCTGCCGCTGCGAATCCCCATCAAGCCGCCCGGGGGACTCTCTCTCTACATGCCGGCCTTCCTGAAGGAGATGAACGCGCTGGCCTGCAAGGTGGTCACGGTCTACAAGGACAATCCCGCCAAGCACGACCTTCCCACGACCATCGGCACGGTGCTGCTCCAGGACTCGGAGACCGGAGAGGTGATCTGCATCATGGACGGCGGCTACCTGACGGCGGTCCGGACCGGGGCCGTGAGCGGCCTGGCCACGAAGCTTCTCGCCCGGGAGGCGTCGGACCAGGTGGCGGGGATCTTTGGCGCCGGGGTCCAGGCGCAGATGCAGCTCTGGGCCATGTGCGAGGCCAGGGGGATTTCCAGGGCCCTCGTGTATGACGCCCTCCCCGAGGCCGCCGAGAATTTCAAGGCCGTCATGGGCGAGAAGCTCGGCGTTCCCATCGAGGTCTCCACAGATCCCGAGGCCCTGCTCGAGGCCGACATCCTCTGCACGGCCACCTCTTCCTCCACGCCCATCTTCGACGGAACCCATGTGAAGCCGGGCACCCACATCAACGGCATCGGCAGCCATTCACCGGGCGCCCGGGAGCTGGACGCCGCCATCATCAAGCGCTCTCTGTTCATCGCTGACTCCAGAGAGGCGTGCCTCAACGAGGCCGGCGACATCATGATTCCCATCCAGGAGGGCGAGATCGTGGCGGAGCACATCCACGCCGACCTCGGCGAGATCGTCACCGGGCGCGTGAAGGGCCGGACCTCGGAGGACCAGGTCACCCTCTTCAAATCCAACGGCCTGGCCATCCAGGACGCGGCCACCGCCAGGCTCATATACGACCGGGCACGGGAGAAGGGCATCGGCACCGAGGCGAAGATCTGAGGGATTTTTTCCCGGCCGATCCGGGGGGCTGGAGCACTGTGCCCCCCCCCCGGGACAGACCGCTTGAATCCCCCGACATCTAGGGCTACGTTTATCGGAGTTTCAAGGCCGTTTCACCGTAGGGAAAGAGATCATTTCACAATTTGTTGGGAATCGAATGCCATGACATCAGACAAGAAAGCGGATCTGGCCGGGCCGGGCATAGGCAACTACGATGAGCTGCAAGGGGTCCTGCCGGACGATTACTCGCCGCTCCTCGACAGGAAGGAGACCCAGAGGGCCCTGTTCGCGGTCAAACACTACATCGAAGAAAACCTGGGCAAGGAGCTCAACCTGATGATGGTCCAGGTGCCGCTCATCGTGGACGTCAACAGCGGCGTCAACGACTACCTGGACCGTGACGGTTCCCGCACACCCATCGAGTTCCACATCAACAACGACTACAACAAGAATCCCGTCGACGCCCAGGTGGTGCAGGCGGCCACGAAGTGGAAACGGTTCGCCTTGAAGCAGTTCAACTGCGAGGTGGGCGAAGGCATCAACACCGACATGCGCGCCGTGCGCAAGGACTACTTCCTCGACCACGACCACAGCAGCTACGTGGATCAGTGGGACTGGGAGAGGGTGATCACGCCCGAGCAACGCAACCTCGACTACCTGACGGATACCGTGAAGAGGATCTGGAAGGTAATCAAGGGAGCTGACACCTTCCTCCGGGAGAACTTCCCCGCATTGAACACGGACAGGTATCCGCCCATTCCCGACGAGCTCACGTTCCTGCACGCCGAGGAGATCCTCGAGAAGTACCCGGACCTGCCGCGGAAGCAGCGCGAGACCGCCATTGTGCAGGAGTACCCCGCCGTCTTCATCTACGGCATCGGCTGGACGCTCAAGGACGGGTATCCCCACGAGATGCGGGCCGCGGACTACGACGACTGGGTAACGGAGACGACCTCCGCCTCCGGCCAGCCCATGCACGGCCTGAACGGCGACATCCTGGTCTGGAACCCGGTGACCCGCCGCCGCCACGAGCTCACTTCCATGGGCATCCGCGTCAACAAGGATACCCTGAAGACGCAGCTCGAGATGACCGGCCAGCAGGACTTCCTCAAGCTGCCCTATCACCAGTGGATCCTGAACGACGAGATCCCGCAGAGCATCGGCGGCGGCATCGGCCAGTCGCGCACCTACATGTATCTCCTCCGGACCGCGCACCTCGGCGAGGTGAGCGTCACGGTATGGCCGCAGATCCTCAAGGACATCTGCGCCAAGAAGAACATCCAGGTGCTGTATTAGGCTGCGGTGGTTTTGCTGAAACGAAATATCTGCCAAAATTTGGGCCCGTTCGACTCCTTTCAATAGCTTTAATGGAGTCGAACGGCCCCTTTTCAGTTCTTGATGTCAGCTGGAGCGAATACGTCCTTGCCCCTTTTTTCAGAGACTACCGGAACTCAATGCCGGTGCAGGTCCCGGTGCATGATCTTCCGGGTCTGGTGTAGCCGGTCGTCCGCCGGCAGATCCACCAGCGACTCGTTCATGTTCAGGTCGTCTTCCGCCCTCAGGATCTTCACCATGTAGTCGATGATGGCGGGGGGGAAGATGCCGTCGCGCTCGTAGAGGCGGCGCTTTTCCAGGAGCACCTCGGCCGCCTGGACGCAGCTGGTCGAGAGTGCCGGCAGGCGCTTCAGAATCTCCGCGTCCTTGAAAACGTTTCCCTGGACGTAGAGACGGTCGGCGACCTTGAGGGACTCCTCGTGGGTCAGGCCCCACTGCGCGGCCAGGGTGATGCCGGCCAGGAGCAGGTGAGTCAGGGCGCTGCCGTCCGGGCTGCGCAGCTCCACGGTCTGGAGGCCGCCCGTCTCGGTGAAACCTTCATCCTGCTGAGTATTGAGCTTTTTCGCCAGATCGCGGTGCTTTCCCCATGCCAGGGGCACCCGGATCATGGAGCTGCGGTTCAGGTCGCTCCAGCAGATGTGCGTCGGGGCCTCCTGGTTGGGAACCAGCCGTAGATAGGCGGATGAGGTGGTGTTGCCGAAGGCGTTCAGGGAGTCCGCATAGGTGCAGAGGCCGCCGATCACTCCTCTGGCCGCATTCGACAGTTCTCCGTCCTCCCGGGTCATGACGTTCCTGCCGTCCTTCATGACCGCCATGTGGACGTGCATGCCGTTGCCGGCGATCCCCTCCTCCAGCTTGGGGGCGAAGGTGGCGACGCAGCCGTGCTTGTACGCGATGTTCCGGATCAGCCAGCGCGCCAGCACCAGGATGTCGCCGGTCTCTTCCACGGGAGTGGGCAGGAATTCGATCTCCATCTGCTCCGCGTGCTTGTCCTTGATCTCGGCCAGGTCGCTACGCACCCGTTCCACGTACCCCACCTCGCTGTGGTTGTACTTCACCGCGCCGGTGATCTGGGCGATATGGTGGGTCATCTCGTTCAGGATGGCTCCGTTCTTGGCGAACGGGGCTCCGGAGTGGTAGCCTGTCTGCTTTCTGGCGGAAAAGATACCCGTTGTGGGCTTGCTGAGAAGAAAGAACTCCAGTTCACCCAGGGCGTGGAACTCCATGCCGGTGTTCTTCCGGAACAGATCAGCCGCCTTGTTGAGGATGCTGTCCAGGGCAAAGGGCGCCATCTCCCCTTCCCGGGTGAGGTAGCGGCAGATGAAGGCGAGGCTGCCGGGATCGAATGGATTCAGGAACGCCGTCTTGTAGATGGGTACGACGTAGAGGTCCGAGAGGGACGAATCCACCAGGCCCTTGAACAGGGAGGAGCCGTCCACGCGCTCTCCGAGCGCCAGGATGCGCTCGGCCTGACGCCGGTCGGCTACCGGTATCTTCAGCTCCTTGAACTTTCCGTCCAGGGCTGTGTAGTGAAATGTGATGCGCTCGAGCTGCTTCTCCTGGACGATCCGGACCAGATCCTCCCGCGTGTATTCCGACCTGGGTTTGCCGACCAGCAGGGAAATCGGATTGCTCAGGGCATAGTTTTCATTCATGGCTCGTTCCTCCCGGTTCGCCGTATTCTACCGGGCCCGGTTTGTCCGGGAAAGGAACCACTTGTCGCTTCAGGAACAAATAATCTCAAGATTCCTGCGGGGAAATACGGGAGTGGACCTGGACTTCCTCTGGAAGTGCACTCGGTGACCGCCTTCATGTATTATAATGGGGTTGTATTTCCATGGCCCGTTAGAACTACCATGATGAAACGCCTCGTATTTCACCTCTCCGTCCTCCTGGCGGCGCATGCCCTCCTGTTTTCGGCCCGGGCCGGGGCCGACGACGTAGTTCTCAAGAAGGGCAAGGTCAAGGGCGTCCTCGTCAAGACCGAGGACGACGTCGCGTACGTCAACCCCTACAATTCCCGCAACCCGCGCATGACCTACGGGGTGGTGACCTACCCCGCCTCGAAGATCAAAACCGTGATCCCGTCCCGGGATCCCTACATCACCTACCTGCGCAAGCTCTACCAGCTCCGGCCGCCAGGGGGCGAGAGCGGCGCTGCGGTGGAATTCGAGATGGGAGGGATCGCCGAGAAGTACAAGTTCCACGCCGTTGCCCGGGAGCACTTCCTCCGTGCGCTCCGCTTCGACCCGAATCATGCGGGCGCCCGGTCCCGGTTCGACGCCTACTCGCTGAAGCGGATCCGGAATGCCGACCTTCGGTTCAATGCCGACCTGGCCCGGGAGGTCATGGCGTGGTTCGAGATCCAGGAGCTCAAGGACCGGCGCACGAAACTCGAGCAGCTCCGGAACCGGTACGGCTTCACCAGGGATCTGGTCTACATGGAGCGGGTTCGGCGCGGCCGAACACAGCGGACCGGGCGGCGGGACGACGTGCCCCTCTCCCTGAATTCAAAGCAGGACAAGGGGGTCTACACCCTCTTCGTTCCCAAGAACTACGACGCCATGCGATCCTGGCCGCTGGTGGTCGGCCTTCACGGCGGCGGCGCCGACGGCAAGGACGGAAAGGACGTGGTGGGCACCGGGCGCGGCGCGATGAACTTCTATGCCCGCGGCGGCGCCCGGTTCGGCTATATCGTGGTGTGCCCCTCGGCAGTGCGCGCACCCTGGCGAAATCACATGAATGATTCCTTTCTGAACTCGGTGGTGGAGGAGGTGTGCCTGCTCTACAACGTGGACCTGAACCGGATCTACCTGACGGGTCACAGCATGGGCGGGTACGGCACATGGCATTTCGGTCCGAAGTACGCCCACAGGTGGGCGGTGGTCGCGCCCATGGCGGGCGGGGGCGCGAACGGTTTCAACCGTCTCAGAAAGACCAGAACACCCGTCTACATCTACCACGGCGCCGACGACAACGTGGTCTCGTGCGGCAACTCGCGCGTCGCCGCCGAGAGCCTCCGCAAGGCCGGCGACGACTTCATATACACCGAGATCCCTGACAGCGGCCACGGATTCCCGAGGGACGTGGCCGAGGAGATGTGGGCCTTCTTTCACCAGCGCCGCCTGGCGGTAGCGCCCGGACGAAAGAAATCCGGCAAGTTCAAGGTCGCCCTCGAACCCTGCTCTTCCTTCTCGCAGCCCGTGTCCAGGGCGGAGCGTCACTACTTCGGTGCCCCTGGCGAGGAGGCCGGCGGTGATCGGAAGGCGCTGCTGGCCAAGCTGAAACTCGGCGGCGGCGCGGCCATGGAGGCGGCGAAGGGCCTGATCCTTCTGGGCGACAAGACCCTGGTGAAGCCCCTGGGAACGCTCGCCTGCAGCAAGAAACGAGGGGAGGACGTTCGCCGGGCCGCGGTCCGGGTCCTGGGAGAGCTCGGAGTGCCCGAGGCGTCCAGGCCTCTGGTGAAGGCCCTTCGGTCCGCTCCCCTCGATCTCGTGTCAGAGGTCGCAGCGGCCCTGGGCCAGTTGAAGGACCCGAAGTCGGTGAAGCCCCTGTGCAAGGCCATGGGTCGCATTCGACGGGAGTTCGACAAACGCCTCCTGGCCGGAACGCACATGGCTTACTCGGACTGGAAGCGGTGCCACGAGGCGTTCAGGGCCGTGGCCGAGGCCCTGGGAAACCACGGCGACGCTGGGTCTTTCAAGGCTCTCGAGGCCGTGACATCCAAGGTCCTGCTCGGTAACTGGAATCCGCGCCAGAGCCGCCGCGCCGGCCTGAATCCCAACGGGCCCCTGGCCCGGTGCGTGTGCGCGTTCCTCGATGCCTTCGGCAAGATCGGGGATCCGCGGGGCCTGCAATCCATCCAGAAGCTTGAGGCCAGACACGGCAGCCTCAAGGGCGTGCGCACGGCGGCAGCTACCGCCCGGACCGCACTCGGATCACGGTGAGGCACACCAGGGTCCCGACCAGCACCCCCTCGGCCACCAGGAGCACCGGGAGCCAGCCGTCCAGGAGCACGTGGTGGGCCTGGACTTCCCGGAGAGCGTCTGCAAAGGCCAGGCCTCTGGTTTCGTGGCGCAGCATGTCCACGTACGTACCCAAATAGTAGGCCCAGGAGAACACGGCGGCATACCCGACGGCCAGTGCGGCGCCGGCCCAGCGGGACACGACGCAGGATCCCAGGACCAGGAAGGTCGCGAGCACCGGAAACGCGAGCATCCCGTACCATGCGTTGGTGTAGACTTCCCCCCAGTAGACCACGGAGTGGGCCGCGTGGTAGAGGAGCCCCAGCCAGGTCAGAACGAGGACCAGGCCCAGATCCCAGGACCGCATTGCCTGGTGCAGTAGAGTCTTGAGGCGGATCAGGGCGAGGAGGTAGAAACCGGCGCTCGCCAGGATGAGGTAGACGAAGAACCGCAACGGACTGCTTGGTTTGAGAAGGAAGCTCCACCCACCGATGTGGAGGTAGTCCATCAGGATTTTCTCACGGTACCAGTGGGGATTCTGGTTGAGGGCCGCCTGGAGGATATCCGATGCGGTCTTGCCTTCGGCGGTGTTGTGCACGGCCTCCTGCATGCCCGTGAGTGTGCCCCGAGTCCGGAGGCATTCCAGGTGGTAGGATCCGGCCGTGGCCAGGTAGGCGAGGAGGAGAATCCCGGCCGGCAGCAGGGTCCGCAGACGCTTCGAGAATTTGCGTGCGCTCAGAAGAACTCCGACGCACACCAGGGGCACCAGCACGAGTATCGACGCCTTGGCCAGGACGCCGAGTCCGATGAGGAGGCCGATTGAGCCGGCCAGGGCGCAGGCAGCCGGGATGGATCGAGGGCCGGGTCGAAGGGCGGTGAAGTAGATGAACAGGGCCAGGGTACCGAAGAAGATGGCAAGCAGGTCGTTGGCCACCCGGGCCGCGTCGTAGAGGAAGAGCGAGTTCGTGGCCCATACCAGCGCCGCGGCAAAGGGGATGAAGCGCACGGGACCGTTGCCGAAGCGACGCTTCAGGATCAAGAACCAGAGCACCGACACTGTGGCAGCCAGGAGGACGTTCAAGATCCTTGCCGCGTCCGCCCAGGCGCCGGGCGAGGAAAACCACGGCCGCATCGCCGCCAGGATGTAGTAGTAGAGCGGTCCGTGCTGGGCCTGGTAGAGTTTGGGCGGAAGAGGTGTGTCCGGTCCGGGATCGGTCTTCTCCGGATCGGCCCACTGTCCGTCCCGGTAGACCTTTCCATCGTAGTCCTGGACGCCGAGGCCCTGAAGCTGCTGGGCTGACCTGGCGGGGTGCGGGTGCGCCCGGACGAACGACCACATGGCCTGGGGCAGCTTGTCCTCGGACGTGGGCATGCGGCCGTGCTCGTGCACGAACGAGGCCACCCCGAGGTGCTGGTACTCGTCCCACCCCTCGAACGGCATCAGGGCCGTGGAGAGCGCCAGGCCCCGAACCACGACGAACAGGAAGAGCGCGGCGGCGAAAAGGCGTTCGAGCCGGGCCATCTGGTCGTATCCTCGGTGGTCTGTCCGACAGAAGAAAAAGGATCCCGATCCTGTAGAGAGCCGGGCATTGTCCCAGGAAGAGTTGATCGGAGCAAGGCCGTAGCCCGACTGCCGTGAATCGTTGCGGCCCAACCGGGTTTCGGGTAGAGTATTCCCCGCGAATGGAGACGCTTTCGAACCAATGGATACGCTTTTCTATCTCATAGCGGCGGTTGTGGTCGTCTTTGCGTTTTCCCGCGTCCTCCTGGGCCGGATCCAATACCGGAAACTCCGGGAGAGCTTCGAGGCCGAGGGCGTGGTGCGCACAGAGCAGTGGGTCTTCACCCGGATCCGGTTTCCTCTGATCAAGAGGATCACCTTCACCCACCTGGTCCTGACCCGACGCAGATTCGCCGCCTTGCACTGGTGTTCCATGAACAAGGTACTCCAGGCGCCCATCGGGGCGCCGGGCAAAGTGGACACGGACAGGAACGGATTCGAGGTGGAGATCAGTGGAAAGAGGAAACTCCTCGTCCTCCGGACCACCATCCGAGGAGGCGGCAGAATCCGGTTTCACCTCCAGGACCCGGACGCCTGGCTCGAGGAGATCCGGAAGAACTGACGCATCCGCCTCACGAGGACTGCACGATGGAATACCTGGCGACCGTTGTTCTCTCGTTCATCGCCCTTCTGGTCCTTGCGGGATTCGGGTATTTCTGCCTCGTGTCCCTGGCCGAAGGCCAGGGCCGGGCGGCCTGGATCTCCTTCATCCTGGCCCTGGTCGGAAACGCGGTCTTCCTGGGCGCGTCGGCCCTGCCTCCGACGGGAAGGCTGGTGGCAGCGGGCATGGCAGTTCTGGGCGCTATCGCTTTCATCGTGGTGTTCTTCTTCCCTGCCGGCCGGGTAGACCATGGTAATGACGAGCCGAGCCGCCGCCACGACGAACGCGACGTCATGTTCGCCCGGGCCCGTCTCGAACCCGGTAGCCCCGAGTTCGAGGCCTACTACGCCATGCGGCCGGAGAACCGGACCGAGGATGACCTGACGCGCTCAAAACCCGGTCTGCTTTCGCCCCATGCCCGGCTGGCCGATCCCTTGCTGTTTGCCTCCGCCGAGGGGAGCTTCACCCTGACGGAGGCGTTGCGCGAGGCTGCCGACGGTCCGGTGGCCGAGGCGAAGCATCCCCTCGAGCCGGACAGGTTGACGGCGTATTTGAAGGGCCTGGCAAGGTATTTCGGCGCCCTGGATGTGGGTGTGGCCGAGGTGAAACCGTACCACGTCTACTCCCACGTGGGCCGCGGCACGGGTGAATACGGCGAGGCGATCCGCATGGACCACGGATACGCCCTCGCTTTCACCGTGGAGATGGACCACCGCATGCTGGGTGCAAGCCCGGGCCCGGCCGGTTTGATGGAGTCGGCGAGGCAATACGTCGAGGCCGCCCGCATTGCCGTGCCCCTGGCTGCCGCCGTCCGTCGTCTCGGGTTTCCGGCCCGGGCCCACATCGACGGCAACTACCGCGTCATCGCGCCCCTGGTGGCGCGCGACGCCGGTCTCGGCGAGATCGGGAGGATGGGATTGCTCATGACCCCCGGCCTGGGCCCGCGGGTTCGCCTCGGCGTGGTGACCACGGCCGCGGTCCTGGTGCCCGACGGCCGGACCCGCGACGCCTCGGTCCTGGATTTCTGCAATTCATGCAACAAGTGCGCCGAGAACTGTCCCAGCAAGTCCATCCCGGCGGGACCCCGCCGGAAGATCGACGGGATCCAACGCTGGCGCATCAACGCCGACACCTGTTTTCGTTACTGGAACGTGGTGGGCACGGACTGCGGCCTCTGCCTCGACGTGTGCCCGTATTCCCATCCGGACAACCCGGCGCACAACCTGGTCCGGTGGGGTATCAGCCGTTCGGCCTGTTTCCGCCGGGCGGCCGTCTGGCTGGACGATGTGTTCTACGGCGCCCGCCCGGCCAGGCGCCGGGCGCCGGAGTGGCTTCGCTCGTGATTATTCGAGCGGGATTTCGATCTCGGCCCGGGCCTCGCGCACCTTGCGTATCACGGTGCCGTCGGGAGTCAGCACGATCTTGTAGCTCGCTCCGTTCACGATCTTCTTGACGTGGTACTCCTGCTCGTCGCCGCGCATGATGATCTCCACGCTCTTGAAACGCCCCCCCTGCACGGCCTGGTCAGCCGCTTTCAGGACTTCCCCGGGCGCTTCATGGCGTTTCAGCTCCTTCTCTGACTCGAGGATCGTGCCGGAGGCATCGAGGACGTACTCCCAGGCGCGGCCCTGGTGATTCAGCTTCACTTCCCAGGCCTCGGCATTCGCCATCAGCTCGTGTTCGGCGCCGGTGATCTGGGCGCCCGGCGCTTTTGCCATTACAGCCTTGCGTATGGCTTCGGGCAGGTTCGCTACGAGGATGTCCGCCTCCATTTCCCGGATGGTTCCATCCCGGTTGATCTCGAGCTCGATTGTGCCGTTAGGGGCCGCCTCGTCGTAGAGCTGGACGAGGCTTGGGGAAACGCAGCCCAGTCCGGTTCCACACGACGTGAGGGTGACGGCGAGCAGGAAGAGGCAGGCGGTGGCCGTCAGGGGTGCTTTTTGCTGAAACATGGGTTCCTCCTCTGGATTTCCACGATTCTTCATCTCGGCGTTTTTCCCGGACAGTATCCAATGACCTCGAAAAATGCAACCGACTCACGGTAGGGGCGGAAAAATGGAGCGGAGTTGCTGATCGGTCCCGGCGTGCCGTTCCTTGACTATGGAGCCCTGGCATCCTGGTGGCGGTCCTCTGGGCAGACGGCAGCGGCGAGCTTACAAGCGTCTGTTTTCAAAGAGGTTACGGGGAGTCGATGATGTGCTGGACGCCCCCGATCCTGCGGGGGTTCCCGGAAGGGAAAAGAGGCCTGGATTCCCCATGGACACCCTCCCACACTCGCTCGAGGAGGGCCGGACCCTCGCACTTCTGGAGCGGATCCAGGTGGGTGACGGAGAGGCCTGGAACGAGCTCTACCGGACCTACCACGACGAGCTTCTTTTCATCGTGCGCATGAACCTGGGCCACCGTCTGCGCTCTGTGCTCGAGAGCGAGGACGTGCTCCAGAGCGTGGCCCTCGAGGCATTCAAGGCGCTGCCGGGATTCGAACACAGGGGAAAGGGCAGCCTTCGCCATTTTCTCCACCGCCTCGTCCTGAACAAGATCCGGGACCGGGCCGATACCTTCAAGGCCGGGAAGCGATCCGGCGCCGTCCCCCTCACCGACACCCTCCTGGGCGCCCTCAACGGCGGCTCGGAGGAGCCGGTCTACCATGACGGCCAACGCTTTGAACGCCTGGAGCGCTGCCTCCACCGCATGGACGAGGAGATGCGGCAGGTGCTGCTTCTACGCAAGGTCGAGGATCTGCCCTCCCGAGAAGTGGCCCGGATCATGGATCGAACCGATGCCGCAGTGCGCAAGCTCTACTCTCGCGCTCTGGCCCGGCTCACGGTCATGATGAGCGAGGAGGAGGCCCCTTGAATCCCGCTGACCTGGAGGATCTCGTCGCCGAGTACATCGAACGGTGTGAGAGCGGCGAAATTCTCGAGCCGGATTCCTTTGCCCGCGAACACCCGGAGGCGGGGCCCGCGCTCCTCGAGGCCCTGGGCCGGCTGCAAGGCACCGAGTCCATGTTTCCTACCATCCTGTCGGACCTGCCCGAGCGTATCGGTCCGTACCGCACCCTCGGCGAGATCGGCCGGGGCGGCATGGGCCGGGTGTTGAGGGTGGAGAGGACGGACAGGCCGGATAAACCCCTGGCCCTGAAGCTGCTGACCCTGGCCTCCAAGTTCAATCCCAGATCCATGGAGCGTCTGAGCCGTGAGGGGAAGATCCTTCAGCGGCTCCGGCATCCCGGCATCGTCAAGGTGGTCGAGGTCGGTACAGCCGGGGGCAGTCCATACATCGTGATGGACCTCCTGCGCGGGCCGATTCTGGCGAAGATCATTCGAAACGCCAGGTCTGCCGGAGCTACGGCCGGATCCGGTTGCCTCTCCGATCGCCTGGATCTACCAGAACCGGGTTCCGGCCCCGTGCGCGCCGCCCGGGTGGCAGCCTCTCTGGCCCGGGCGGTGGAGGCCGCCCACACCGAGGGGCTTATTCACCGTGACCTGAAGCCAGGCAACGTGGTTCTCACCCGGGATGGACAGCCCGTGCTCATCGACTTCGGCCTGGCCGGGGGGGAGGCCGGCCCCACCTTGACCCTGAGCGGGGACGTCCTGGGCACGCCGCACTACATGGCGCCCGAACAGGCCCGAGGAGAGCGCGCCGAGGAGCAGAGCGACATCTACGGCCTCGGCGCCGTGCTCTACGAGATGCTGACACTCCAGCCGCCCCATCCTGGTGAGGATCCCTTGCAGGTGGTCGAGGCGGTGAAGGGGCGTCCGATCCGGAGCGTCCGGAGTATCGACGCCCGAGTGCCGCGAGACCTCGACACCATCGTGCGGCGCTGCCTGGCGTATCGAGCCGGCCGTCGCTATCCGGATGCTTGCTCCCTTGCCGAGGACCTGGAGGCCTTCGTCGAGGGAAAACCGATCCGGGCAAAGCGGCCGGGCCCTGTGGAACGTGCATCGGACTGGGTCCGGTTCCATCGCCCGGCCGTGGTGTCTGCGGGGGCGTTGCTCCTCATCGGCATCCTGGTCGGACTCCTGGTCATGAAAGGTTCCGGAGAGAAGTCGGCCCGGCTCCGGCACGCTCATGAGCGAGCGGCCATGGCCTGGGCTGCGGGGGACAGAAAAGGCCTCGAGTCCGCGGCCCGGGAGATGCTGGATCTGGATCCCGGCGAGTCCCTCGGGACGTTTCTTCTGGCCAGGGCCGAGGGTCGCAATGCCGAGGCTCCGGGCGATGGGGTGGTGGAGACCATTGCAGAGGGGATACGTCTACTGGACGAGGGCAAGACCAGGGAGGCCGTCAAGGCCTTGAAGCGGGCTGTGACCCTGGCCCCGGGGATCCCCCTTCCCGTGGTCATGCTCGGGGTCTCTGCACGGAAGGCGGGCGTCCTTGACGTGGCCGAGGAAGAGCTCACTGCAGCAGTCCGGATTCTGCCGGAGTCGGCAGTGCTTCACCGGGAGCTGGCCCTGGTCTACCGGGCCAACCACCGCCTCGATGACGCCGAGGAGACGATGCTCAAGGCCGTGGACCTGGGGCCGGAGGATGCGAGTTCCTGGCACGAGCTGGCGAGGGTCCGGCTCGACCAGCAGATGAAGCTGGACGAAGCGGATCGGCAATTCGAGAAGAGCCATGAAGCGGCGGCCCGGGCAGTGGCCCTGGCAGGAAAGGAAGTCACCCGGCGCCAGCTTCGAACCCTCGGGAACATCCTGGACAGGTTGAAGCGATTCAAGGAGGCCCAGCGCATCTACCGGGATCTCCTGAAGAAGGATCCGCGGAGCTTCGTTGACCGGTGGTACCTCGCGTATTCCCTGGACAGCGAGCACAGGGCCGTGGAAGCCCGGGATGAGTACGAAAAGCTGTTGAAGATCCGGCCCGGCGAACCCAACACCGCCATGATCCTTGGATTTTTCTACGCGGGCGCCCGGAGGGGTGAGTGCGTGAAGTGTGACGCCTTGTACGAGAAGCATCCGGAGTTTGACGATCCCGACAAGGCGGAGCACTACGGTCTCATGGCGCTTCGCAGCGGCAAGGGCAGAAACGAGGGGAGGATCGACACTCTGGTCAGAATCGCCAGGCAGATCGGTCGAACGAAAGCGTTCATGGATCTGATCGGGAAGCTCAAGGAGCAGGCGTATCGCAGGAAGAAATACGATCGGGCCGCGCGCCTGGACAAGGTGATGTGGCGGCTGGAGAGGGTGAGGAAGAAGTGACGGCCCTCGACTTCCGGGCGAGGAAGACAGAGAACACTATAAACCCCGGGCCAGCGATTCCAGCAAGTCGGGCTGCAGGATGCGTATTCGCCTGGCGTCGGGCATCTCGATGATGCTCTGATCCGTGAGGCGTCTGAGCGTTCGGGAGACGGTCTCGCTGGTAAGGTTCAGATAGCTGGCAATGTCCTTTTTAAGAATGGACGATGCCGTGTAGTCGTCCGGAGCCGCCTGGTATTGGCGAAGTAGATAGGCCGAGACCCGGCCGGTGGCGTCGCGAAGCACGAGATCCTCGAGGAGTTGAACGAACTGGCGGACCCAGAGGGCCATGCCGCTGACGAACTGCAGGCAAAGCTCGTGGTTCGTCTCCAGGAGCTGGCGGAATTCCACGGCGGGCACCACAGCACACACCGTATCCTCCAGCGCCTCGGCGTGGGCGGGATAGGGGAAGTCGCCGATGACCGCCACCTCGGCGAAGGTCATGCCCGGTTCCGCGAAGTGGAGGATGTGCTCCTTGCCGGCGGGGGAGATCTTGAAGATCCGGACCACTCCGGACCCCACCAGGAACAGGCTCTTGCATTCCTCGTCCTGCCGGAATATCCAGGTCCCCTTTCTGAAGCGCTGCACCCTGGCCAGTCGGTCCAGAAGCGTGATGGAGTCGTCCGTCAATGTCTTGAAGATATTCGACTGCCGGATGATATCACGAGTGGTCTGGGTCAAGGAATCTCACCGTTAATGAATAGCGTCTTGAAGGAGGCAAATACTGTTCTCGCATTCTACTACATGGCAGCCCGTGGAGGAACTTGCCGGACGGATTCCGGTCCAGCAAGTTCCTCCACCGGCGATTATTCAATCCTAAAACCACGCCCTATGGGCGTGGACCAGAAGAGGTTCTACCGATCCGGCGGGCATCCTATTCATCCGGCCTGAATGAGTCTGATTTGACTCGTTCAGGCCGGATGAAATCCGGAATATGCCCGGCAGTGTGCACCGGGAGCCCCCTTCGAGGGGGCTCCCTAATACCACTCGCTATGCGAGTGGTCGGTTATTTTCCGCTTCCACCACCGCCCCAAGGCGCGTATCCCTCGATCTTGAAAGGAGATTCACGCTCCAGATTCTGATACTCGTCGTGGTAGGGCGTGATGAGGGCCTCCTTGATGGAATCGGGATCGGTTTTTTCGGGATCGTAAAAGATCCGGACCCGGGCAGATCCCGGTTCAGGCCAGGTCTCGAGCTTGAGATAGCCCGGTATCTCGAAGTAGTCGTCGCGGCTCAGGAAGTACCAGAGCAGGTTGGATGATCCGCGGCACGTGACGCCCTGGATTTTGAGGTCCATGGCATGGGTCACCGCCGGGGCCGCGCCGCGCTCCTTGAAAAAGGAGGGGAGTGGGAACGCGTACGAGGCGCTCACCACCACGATCATGGCCGCCAGCAGGATTCCCACGACGGTTGCCTGGGGCCAGGGCCGTCCCACGTTGCCGGGCGGCCCCCATGACAGGCCCCCTTCATCCTTGGCGGGGCACACGGAGATGCAGGTCATGCACGAGGTGCATCGTGCCACCTTGACCTCCTTCTTGTGGTGCACCGGGATGTTCATGGGGCAGGCTTCGCTGCACTGGCCGCAGTCGATGCAGGCGTCCTCGCTGTGCTTGATGCGCATGAGTCCGAACCGGGAGAACGGACTCATGACCGCGGCCAGGGGACAGAGCCAGCGGCAGAACGGCACCGCCGTCAGCAGTCCGCCCAGAAGGATGGCCCCCGATACCACGTAGGCCCAGATCGTGATGTCCTCGCCGTGGCGGCTGATCAGCGCGTAACACGGGTCCGCTGTCCGGAACAGGAGTTCGTCCGCATTCCAGGTCACGTAGAGGATCAGCGCCAGGATGCCGTACTTCAGCAGGGAGAGCCACCGGTCCACCTTCTGCGGAACCTGCGCGGAGCCGAGGCCCAGGAACGGGCCCAGTTTCCCGAACCATTCGGTAAGGGTGCCGATGGGACAGACGTAGCTGCAGAACGCCCGCCTCAGAAGCAATACCACCAGGAGCAGGCCGGCCAGGACGTAGAAGTTGGACACGGCCAGGGAGCAGGTCATGGTGCCCTCGGAGATGTACGTATGCAGGGCTTCCACGCCGCCGAAGGGGCACCACCTTTCGGCGTTTCCGGCCAGGACGAAGACGCCCCCAAGGGTCAGGGCCAGGAAGCCCGCCTGGAAAGTCCTCCGGGTCGTTTGCATGGGATCGAGACGGCCCTACTTTTTCTTGCTCCCCGAGCAGGCCCCCCGTTTGGGGCACGAGCCGCAACTCGATCCGCTGCTGCAGGCCGATTCCTTGACCTTGGACTTCGTCTCGAGGACCTTGGCCAGATTCGCCGAGGCGGGCAGGGACTGGAAGTCGGCGGTGTTCTTGACGAAATCCTTGAAGGAATCGAGGCCCTTCGGCGAGGTGGATTCCAGGGCGGTGGTCAAGGTGGCCATGCCGCCTTTCAGGTTGCCGCACAGCACCTGCAGGCGGGCCACGTCGTAGAGGAACCGGGGACTGGCCCCGTCGGGAACGTTCACCTTCTCGAGCAGGGCCGAGGCCTCATCGACCTTTTTCAGCCGTCCGAGACCGACACCGAGGAGCACTTTCGTGTGCATGCTCATTTTGTCCCCGTTCAGGCTCCGCAGCACCCGGACGGCCGCCTCGTTCTTGCCCAGGATCAGCTGGGCGTCCGCCAGGAGAGTGGCCGACGCCGGGGACTTTTTCCTCTCGTGCATCTTCTGTGCGAGGGCCAGGAGTTCCGGGTAGAGGCGATGGCTGTAGTAGTAATTCCTGAGCGTCACGGCCATCTTCTGCCACTTCTTCGGATCCTCCTGTTTGGAGATGGCGGTGCGTAGCTTCATCACCTTGCGCAGAAGCATGAACTGCTGCCGGTATTTGACGGTATCACCGTCGGCCCGGGCGGCCTCACCGTATGCTTTCAGCGCTCCGTCGAAATCCCCCTTCTTCAGGAGCTCGGCACCCCTGGCGAAGATCTTGGCCGCCTCCTCGCCGTCGGGGCCTGCAGAGAGGACAGCGGGGATGATCAGGATGAGGCAGAATACGAATCCGATCACGGTGGCATGCCGTTTCATGGCTAGACTCCTCGAAGGTGTTGAGCGGTGTTTGTTCCGGGCTTTCTAAAAAGATAGGCGAAATCCGCCCAGGATTGTCCTGAAAAAATGGGACGTAGCCTGAAAAATTCAGAGTGGTCTACTTCTTCTCTGTGTGCTCCCTGCAGACGATGTTCATGGTTTCGAGCTCGGCGAGGACGGGCTCGTAGATGTCCGGGTGGACCGGAGCAAGGACGCCTCTCCGATCGATCCTGCCCTCGAGGATGAGCCGGGTGCCGATGGCAGCCGGGAGGCTGACTGTGCGGGCCATGGAAGAGTCGCCGCCCGGGATGCCGTAGTCGACCATGGTGGAGGTAATGGCCTCCTCATGGTCCGGGAACTCTGCAGTGAACTGGTGGTGGAGAACCAACATGTCCCGCTCCTCGGGGGCGTAGCTCATCCTGTCCAGCATCACGGCCACCATCACATCCATGATGCTCGTCGCCTCGGGCAGGGGCTCGTCGCTGAAGAGGCCGAGCCATTCAAACCGCCGCATCGGTTCGGAGTCACGGTCCAGGCCGAGCTTTTCTGCCACGGCTGCAGCTACGTCGCCCGTGTCCGACGCCTTCGGAATCCGAAGGGCCATGAGGGACTTGAAGGTCTTTCCGGCCAGGTCCGTCCGCTCCGAGTCGTCGAGAAGGCCCAGATCGACCACCGCCTTCAGGGTGTCGCACCATCCAGGGTAGCGCAGCGTACCCCGGAACATGTCCGGGATCCCCTCGAGACCGTAGAGGTCGATGTAGCCGAGGCAATCCCGGTTGGTATACCCTTCGAAGTCACCGGCGTCCGGAACCGATACCGTTTCGTAGTGGGAGAACAGCGCTTTCCCGGGAATGTCCACGACCTTGCCGTCACGAAGATAGCGGCCGTCGTTCAGGCCGGCCATGAGCACTCCGCGGGGGCTCCAGGAGAACTTGTAGCCCCAGGGATTGGTGTTGGCCTCGGGCGCGGGGAGGCCTCCGCAGTAGGAGGAGAAGGCCGTCACCTTGCCACCACGTTTCTCGGCGTCGTGGATCACCCGCATGGCCGACATGTGGTCGATGCCCGGGTCCACGCCGATCTCGTTCAGGAGCGTGATGCCGGCTTCCCTGGCGGGAGCGTTCAGGGCCTTCATGGCCTCGCTGATGTAAGAGGTGGTGACCATGTGCTTGCGGTGCCGGATGCAGAGCTCGGCCACGCGGACGTGGTATGTATACGGGAGCAGGCTGATCGTCAGGTCGTGGTCTGCGACCATGGCGGAAAGGGCGTCCGCGTCGTCCGCGAGGAGCTGGACGGCCTTGCCCCGGGCGTGGCCCTGCACCAGGGCTTCGGCCTTGGACACGGTTCGGGTGGAAATCGTCAGGTAGTTGTCCGGTTGTTCGAGCAGGTAATTCACCAGCGGGCGGGTTACAAGGCCTGCACCGAGCAGCAAAACGCGCGCCATTTTTTACTCCATTTTCAGCTGAAATTCCGGGCTCCGGAGCCTCCGTTTTTCTCGGACACGAGTGTTGATTCTGTATGAATAGAGGATCGTTCAATGCCAATCAAGCTGTATCCGGCGTACACTTTTCCAAGTTTTCGTCTGTTCGTGCTGGATTTCTTCAGCCGGATCCGGCCGCGGGCTGCTGCCGGCGGATAATCAGGCGATCGTAGAGGAACAGGGCGGCCGCGGTGAAGAGGCCGATGGCCCCGAAGATGAGCCACATGGTGTGGGGGTCGTTCACGCCGGTTTTCCCGAAATGGCCGTACATCTGTCCGGACATGATGCCCCCGAACAGGTTGCCCAGCGCCCCGGAGACGAAGTAGTAGCCCATGTACATGGCCTGCTTGTCGGGTGGTGCAATGCGGGACACGTATTCTTGACTCTTGGGGCTCGCCATCATCTCTCCGAAGGAGAAGATGGATACGGCCAGCACCACGATCCAGCCCGAGGTGCCGATGGCCAGAAGTCCCAGGCCTATGCCTATGAGGACGATGCCCGACGCCATGGTGTTGAAGGGCTTCCACCGGGCGATGAGATAGGAGACGAGCACGACGAAGAGGATGATGAGGCCGGCATCGATGTTGACCAGGTATTCCGGTTTGATCTGTCTCCCACTGGCCATGGTTTCCCGGAGAGATCCCTCCCAGCCCGCCAGCCCGAATGTGCTGCAGACGTCCGCCAGCCATGCGAGGATGTCGTGGGTATTCGTGTAGTCCTGGATATAGAGGGGCAGGGTGACGAAGAGCTGGTAGAACTCGGTCCAGAGGCCGGCCAGGAGCAGGAGGTAGATCACGAAGCGCCAGTTTCCGATCCGGGCGGGGGCCCAGAGGCCGGTGCCCGGTTTACTGTCCCTGGTGCGCAGGTAGATGTCCAGGAGCAGGTTGCTCACGAGCAGGACGCCGGTCAGGAGGCCGAACTCACCCCACGTGATCCACTTACCACCTGCCAGCATGAGGATGACGAGGGTGCCGAGGGAAACGGTGAAAAATGTGGGATTGCCCAGCACCTCGACGATATCGCTCCCGGACTTGCGCAGAAGAAGGCGCACGTCTTCGGGAACGATCCGGACCAGGAGGAGGATGAGTATCGTGGCGAGGAACAGGCCGAGGAGGGCGATGGCCGCGGCTTGCCAGTCCAGGAGGAGGCCGGCCGCGACGAAGCTCGGGACCAGGCGAAGTGCGGCCGCCGTGAACTGGCCGGATCGAGACCGCGTCCCGGCGCCTTTCCCGGCCGAGAAGATCTCCCGCGCCTTCTTCAGCGCCGCCTCGAGGGCCTGGGCCCGGCCTTTCGGTTCCCGGTAGAAGATGAGGAGAAGGAAAAAGTTGCAGGCGATCCAGAGCGTGCTCATCTTGAACACCCACGGCCAGCCGAGGTCATCTCGTACGATGCCGGCGACGATGGGGCCGAAGAAGCCGCCTATGTTCACCATCATGTAAAAGATGCCGAAACCGAGGGCCTTGGTCTTCTCGGTGGTCACGTGGCTGACGGTTCCGACCACAATCGGCTTGAAGAGGGCCGCGCCCACCGCCACTAGAAGAAAGATGAAGAAGAAGTCCCAGAATCCGGTGGCCAGACCCAACAGGTAATAGCCCGGGGTCATGATCAGGTAGGCGACGAGGAAGGTCCTCTTGTAGCCGAACTTGTCGCCCAGGGCACCGGTCACCACAGGGAAGAGGTAGAGGAGAAACGGAACGACTCCCTGGATGATGCCTCGCTTCACGTCGGGGAGGCCGAGGCCTCCCTCGTCCACCGGTGTCCTGAGGTAGAGCGAGGAGACCACGAAGAAGCCGTACCACGCCATGCGTTCGAAGATCTCCATGGAATTGGCGACCCAGAACGCCAGCGGGAATTTGCCGAGTACTTTCATGGTTCAGCAGCCTATACGACAAGTTTTGGAAGACCATGGTAGAACCGATTTCGCCGGTGCCAATGGGCTGGTCCGAGAAAATGGAGAAATTCAAATGCGGCGGAGCAGGTGTGGGGATCCCGGTGATTTTCGTTTCTGGTCGCTTTCCAGCGGTCCCTTGCATTCCTGCCGGGTCAGGAATACCATGAATGAAGAGAGTATTCCCGATTGTAGAATATGCTTCTCTATATCACTGTACCTACGACAGGAGGGTAATCGAAATGCGAAGGATCGTACTCTTTCTGCTCCTGGCCGGCCTCGTCGGAGGCGCCGCCTCCGCCCAGATCTGGATGGACGCCTTCAACTATCCCAACGGAACAAACCTGGGCTCCTGGAAGGAACTCACCGGCGACTGGAAGGCAACCAACAACCTGGCCGAGGCCGAGGTGAAGTTCTCCTGGCAATACCTCGTCCAGCCGAACCGGGTATACAAGGATTGCGTGGCCCAGGTCCTGGTCATGCACAACAACGGAGCCAACCACACCCTGCAGTTCGGAGGCATAGCCCTCCGGTGCCCCAGTAGCGGTACCAATGTCATGGTGAAGGTCCAGAACAACAACTACTCCGTCAACCAGACCAAGTTCGACTGCATCTGGCTCTATGAGCATCCGGGGGGCTCGACAAACTCGCTCAATCTGACGCCGTTTGCCAAGGCCCAGGTCAGGCTCATCGTCCTCGACCAGAAGGCCATTGCCCAGGTGGACTCGGACCTGGACGGGATCTGGAACTACCAGGTCACCCGGACTCTGACCAGCGCCCCTCAGCCCGGGCCGGTGGGAATCGACGGCTTCGGTGGGGTTCACGTGGACGACTTCATCCTCTTTGACGGCGTGATCGTGGACAAACCCGGAAACCCGAAGCCGACACCCGGCTCCGGCCTCCTGTTTGACCTGCGCGGCACGCCCAGCAAGTTCTACCAGGCCGCGAGTTCCCTGGGGAACACCGGCATTCCACTCTTCGACGGCCGGGTGATCCCACTGTCCGCGGACAACCTCTTCTTACTCAGCGTTACCAATGTCGCCCCGTTCATTTTCGCGAACTACAGCGGACTGCTCGACCCCAGCGGCAACGGATTCGTCAAGGTGAACCTGCCCGCAATTCCGGCCCTGGTCGGTGTCACTTTTTACACGGCCTTCGTCACCTATGACGCGACCGGCGTGGTGAACATCAGCAACGATCACCAGGTGACCATCATTTCGTGATTTGACCGAACCCTATTCGGCCTTCCTCTCCCGTCCGGGGGGAAGGCCTTTTCCATGTACGAACTGGAATTCAGGATTTCTTTCCCGCGGGGCCGCGTCGTGACGCTTACCGTGGCAGGAGCGGAGGGGAGGAGGACGAACGAATTATCGAGGCTTTGAAAAAAAAAATTGAGAATTCGGATTGGATCCGCGAGGGAGGCGCCATTCATGAGGATGGACAAACCTTTCTCGAAAGGAGCCCGACCATGGCACCCTACATGGAAATACAAGCACTGTGGGCCGAGAAGGCAAGAAACCGGATCTATGAGAATCGCTACTGCTCCAGGTGTCAGCGGACGGAGAAGTTTCACAAAGCCGTTGACATGACCTGCCTCACCTGCGGTAAGAAACTGCAGTGCCGGAGGCCGGATTGAACCGGACAGCCTTCCATGCCCGCAATTCTGTATAGATTTGAGCGTCTCCCCTGACACGCTCGCCCCCTTACGGCCGTCCTCCGATTCCGGGGGGCGGCCGTTCACCATTCTCAGCCCAGGCCCCCTAGTCCAGCTCGAAGGCTCCCAGTAGAAATGCCGCCCCGAGGACGGCCATGAGGAAGCCACTCACGACAAAACCGTTCATGAGGATCTTCCGGGTCCGGGGATCTTCCACCTTCGGACAGATCAAAAGGTAACCCACGAGCAGGTCGAGGACGCCTGCGGCTACCATCGCGATACCGAGGATAAGGTGGGTCTGGGGTATCCATTTAACCGGACCGGTGGTAAGCTGAGTCGATGGATCACCCT
>CAZAKZ010000060.1:0-31926 GCA_964485695.1 uncultured Planctomycetota bacterium
CTATATGAAAAACGTATGCGTTTTGCAGTCATTTGAATCCATAAGAGACTAAATGCAAGCGACGGACGTCGCCTGGAGACATCCAGTTTACCCCGCAATGAAGGAGAAACGCCAAAGGATTATCGATTCACAGGTTGTTTTTCCCCCACGATGGGTGTCTCCGGTGGGACTTGACTCCGGACCGGCCAGGAATAGGATTGTCCCTGGAGGTGAGCCGTGACGGCACGCATCGGTGTTTTTATCTGTGACTGCAAGGGACTGATCTCGGACTCCATCGACACCGCGCTTCTCGCCCGGGAGGCAAGGGCCCTCGAGGACGTCGCCTTCGTGGACCGCAGGGATCTGCTGTGCAGCGAGGCGGATCTGGGTGATGCGGTCCGTAAGCTCCAGGACGAGGGCTGCGACCGCATGCTCTTTGCCGGGTGCTCCCCCCGGTCGTCGCTCCGCTTTCCGGAGGAGCGCATCGCCCGGGTGATGGGCGCCCTGGGCCTCTGCCCCGACCTCTTCGAGGTGGCCAATATCCGCGAGCAGTGCGCCTGGCAGCACCCGGACCCCGAGGCCGCCACGCGGAAGGCCGTGGACCTCGTGCGCATGGCCCACGCCCGGCTCCTCGAGGACGAGGCCGCGCCCGGGGCCGTGGCCATCCCGCGCCGGGCCCTGGTGGTGGGCGGCGGTGCGGCCGGACTGCAGACCGCCAAGGACCTGGCCTCCGCCGGCGTGGAAGTGACCCTGGCGGAACGATCCCCCTGGCTCGGCGGACGCCTGTGCCAGCTCCCGCGCGTCTTCCAGTCCGAGGCGTGGCCCTCGGTGTGCGACGGCGCGTGCGTGGGGCCGGTCCAGGCCCGGGGCGTGGTCCTGGGCGAAGGCATCCGGGCGCTCACCCACACCGAGGTGACCGACGCCCGGCGCCGGAACGGAAGCTTCCAGGTCACCCTGGAAAGCGACCCGGCTTTCGTGGACCCGGAACTGTGCATCTCCTGCGGCCAGTGCGCCGAGGTCTGTGCCGAGGAGACGCCGCGGCGTTTCGACCAGGGCTTGACCCTGCGCAAGGCCATCGACAAGGAGTTTGAACGGGCCCTGCCCGACGTCTACACCATCCTGCCCGACGCCTGCACCCGGTGCGGCGACTGCGTGGAGGCGTGCCCTACAAAGGCCATCGATCTCGAGGCCGAGGCGCGCGCGATGACCCGGAATTTTGGTGCCGTGTTCCTGGCCACCGGTTTCGACCCGGTGGACCTCTCCGGAAATCCCGAGTATCAGAGCGCCCTTCCCGACGTTGTGACCAGCCTCGAGTTCGAGCGCCTCATGGATCTGGGACTCCGGCGTCCGTCGGACAACGAGACGCCGGAGCAGATCGTCTTCGTCCAGTGCGCGGGCTCCCGTGCCGGTCCGGAAAAGCAGGGCGAGGGCGTCGACTACTGCTCGAAGACCTGCTGCTCGGTCACGGCCAAGCAGATCGATCGCCTCCTGTTGACAAATCCCATGGCGGAGCCCTCGGTGGTCTACTACCGGGACATGCGCACGTACGAGCGCGCCCTGGAGGCGCTCTACCAGAAGCTCCGGAACCTGGGTGTGGAGTTCGTGAACGGCGAAGTCGAAGGGATTGCGGCCGAAAATGGAAAGCTCCGGCTGGCCGTGGATCCGATCCGCGGAGATGACGACGAGGCGGACGTGGATCCCGTCCACCTCGACGCCGACCTGGTGGTACTCGCTGCGGCCCAGGCTCCGTCCAGGGGTTCCCAGGACCTGTATCGCATGTTCGGCGTCCAGGTCGACCGCCACGGCTACCCCATCGAGACCCAGCCGCGGCTCTTCCGGCCCACCGAGTCTCTGGTGAACCGCGTCTACGTGGTGGGCGCCTCGGCCGGGCCCAAGGTGGTGCAGCAGGCCTCGGAGCAGGGGAGCGCGGCGGCCATGCGCGCCCTGCCCGCCCTCCTGGGCGGCCGGGCGGATCCCCCCCGCTACGCCAGCCGCGTGAACCCGGACCGGTGCATCCAGTGCCGGACCTGCGAGACCGTGTGTCCCCACGGGGCCATCGTCATGACCGACGAGGGCGCGGTGAGCGACCCGGCCTTCTGCCAGGCGTGCGGTTTCTGCGCCGCAGCCTGTCCCGTTCACGCAGTCGAGCTCACGAACTTCACCGACCGCCAGATCCTCGCCCAGGCGACAGTCGCGTTCTCCGGCCTGCCTCCGGGCGAGCCCCGGATCCTGGCGCTGCTCTGCTACTGGTGCGCGTACAGCGCCGCCGACTTCGCCGGGATCCAGCGCGCAACCGCACCGCCGAACTACAGGACCATCCGCATCCGCTGCTCCAGTTCGGTGAACACCGCCCTGGTGATGCAGATGTTCAAGATGGGCGTGGACGGGATCCTGGTGGGCGGCTGTCCGGAGCGAAGCTGTCACCACCTGTGGGGGAACTTCGTGGCGGACAAGCGCACGGACCTGGCCCGGGCGGTCATGGCCCAGCTGGGCCTGGACACGGGGCGGCTCCGTTTCGAATACCTCGGGGCGCCCATGCAGGAGAAGCTCGTGGAGACGCTCCAGTCCATGGACGAGGCCCTGAGACGCCTCGGACCGAATCCCGTCGCCGCGGCGCAGGCCCGACAGGAGACATTGTGAGGAGAGCCCCATGGCGGACAAGCTCAAGGTCGCGGTGAACTGGGCCGGGTCCTGTGGCGGCTGCGACGTGTCTCTCCTCGACATCGAAGAGCGGCTCCTGGACCTGGCCGAGGTGGCGGACATCGTCTACTGGCCCGTGGCCATGGACCACAAGCTCAAGGACTTCCTCGCCCTGGACGACGGCAGCGTGGACTTCGGCCTGTTCAACGGGGCCATTCGCACCCGCGACCACGTCGAGGCGGCAGAGGCCTTCAGAAGGAAGTGCAAGGTGCTGGTGGCGTACGGCTCCTGCGCCTGCTTCGGCGGGATCCCGGGTTTGGCGAACCTCTCCGACCGGGATGATATCTTCCGGGTCGCGTACCACGACACCGCCTCCACCGAGAATCCGGACGGGGTGCGCCCCGAGACCGGATGCGAGGTGGACGGGCACCCCCTCACCCTGCCCGCGTTCCTGGACACGGTGGAGAGCCTTCCCCGGACCGTGGACACGGACCTGCTCCTGCCCGGCTGTCCGCCGCCCACGGAAAGAATCCTCGACCTCGTCGAGGCGGTGGTGCGGTACGCGGCCGAGGGCGAGGCGCCCCCACCAGGCACGGTTCTCGCCGAAGACAGGGCGCTCTGTGACACCTGCCCCCGCGGGGCGGACCGCCGTGGCGGCCGCATGGCCCGCATCGTCCGGCCCCACGAGGTCGAGGCCGATGCCTCCCGGTGCTTCCTCGACCAGGGTATCGTGTGCATGGGCATGGCCACGCGGGGGGGCTGCGGGGCCACCTGTGTCCAGGCCAACATGCCCTGCCGCGGCTGCTTCGGCCCCACGCCGGACATGCTCGATCCCGGGGCCGAGGCCCTGTCCGCCATCGGGTCCATTGCCGGGGAGGCCAACGAGAACGACGTGGCGCCCCACGTGATGAAACGCACGGTGCGGAGTCTCCGGGATCCGGTGGGCACTTTCTACCGGTTCACCCTGCCCGTGGCCTTCCTGAACCGCGCCGTCGAGGACAAGCCAGCCGAGGAGCAGCCGTGACCCGAAAAATCACCGTATCCCCCATGACCCGCCTCGAGGGCCACGGAAAGATCGACATCTTCCTGGACGACGAGGGGAACGTGGCCGACGCCTACCTCCAGGTAGTGGAGCTCCGGGGCTTCGAGAAGTTCTGCCAGGGGCGACCCGTGGAGGAGATGCCCCGCATCACGCCGAAGATCTGCGGCGTCTGCCCCGGCGCCCACCACATGGCCTCGGCCAAGGCGTGCGACGCGGTCTTCGGGGTGACGATTCCCCCCGCCGCGCGCAAGCTCCGGGAGCTCTACCTGAACGCCCACATCGCCCACAGCCACCTGCTGCACTTCTTCGCCCTGGCGGCCCCCGACTTCGTGTGCGGTGCCTCGGCTCCAGCGGCGCAGCGAAACCTTCTCGGCCTGGTGGACCACGTGGGACTGGAGACGGGGCGCAAAGTCCTGGTGAACAGGGGCTATGCCCAGAAAATCCAGGGTATCATCGCCGGCCACCCGATCCATCCCGTGGCCGCCCTGCCCGGCGGTATGGCCCGGCCCCTGGACGAGAGCGAGCGCGACGACATCGTGACCATGGCGGAGAGCCTGGCGGCCTTTGCCGGAGAGGCCCTCGATATCTTCGAGAACGAGGTGCTCTCAAATCCCTTGAACGCCGAGGCCATCGAGGGAGACACCTACTACCACGAGACCCACTATGCCGGCCTCGTGGACGCGGAAGGCCGGGTGAACTTCTACGAGGGTCGGGTCCGGGTGGTGGACCCCGGCGGCAACGAGGTCGCTCTGTTCGACGGAACCGACTACCTGGATCACATCGCCGAGCGCGTGGAGCCCTGGTCCTACATCAAGCTCCCCTATCTCAAGAACGTGGGCTGGAAGGGCATGACCGGCGGCACGGAGAGCGGTGTCTACCGGGTGAACTCGCTGGCGCGGCTGAACGTGGCCTCGGGCATGGCCACGCCCGGGGCCCAGGCCGCGTACGACCGCATGTACGCCCGGTTCGGCACGAAGCCCGTGCACCATACCCTCGCCTATCACTGGGCCCGGCTCATCGAGTGCTTATTTGCGGCCGAGGCCGTGCTGGACCTCGCCCGGGATCCGGACATCACGAGCAAGGAGGTGCGCGTGATTCCCTCCGGCAAGCCCGGCACCGGCATCGGCGTGGTGGAAGCCCCGCGGGGCACCCTCTACCACCACTACGAGGTTGATGCCGCGGGCATGGTGAAGTCCGTGAACCTCATCGTGGCCACGGTCCAGAACAACGCGGCCATGAACATGTCGGTGAAGAAGGCGGCTGCGGCGTTGATCCGCGGCGGTCGGGCCCCGGACGAGGTCCTGGACCGGGTGGAGATGGCCTTCCGGGCCTACGATCCCTGCCTGGCCTGCGCCAGCCACGCGCTGCCGGGCCGGATGCCCCTCACCGTGACCCTCCACCAGGGCGGCCGGGCGATCCAGCGCCTCGACCGCAGCACAGGG
Source organism: uncultured Planctomycetota bacterium (assembly GCA_964485695.1). GTDB lineage: Bacteria > Planctomycetota > JAFGQW01 > JAFGQW01 > JAFGQW01 > CAZAKZ01. Next base: position 5,104 of record CAZAKZ010000060.1, read on the forward strand.
TGAAGACCCTCGTCGCCGGCGTCGGCAACCTCATCCTCCGGGACGATGGCGTGGGGGTGCGGGCCGCGAGGCTCCTGAAGGCGCGCCCCCTGTCCGAGGACGTCGACGTCATCGAGGCGGGCACCGCGGGCCTCGGCCTTCTCGACGGCATCGAGGGCCACGACCGCCTCATCGTCCTCGACGCCATGGTGTCGGGCGCGCCCCCCGGCACCGTCTGCGTCCTCGAGGGAGAGGCCGTGGCCCGCGCCGCGCACCTTGGCCCGGATCATGAGGCGGACCTCCCCACCACCCTCGCCCTGGGCCGGAAGCTCCTGGGCAAGCACATGCCCGTGGAGATCATCGTGGTGGCGGTGGAGGCGGCGGATCTCACCACATTTTCAGAGCACCTCACTCCCGAGGTGGAGGCGGCCCTCCCCGAGGTGGTGGCCCGGGTCGAGGAAATTCTCGGCCCGGCCCAGGGTCGCAACCGGGACTGATTTGTCTTATCTTTCAACCAATTGACCATGAAAGCGCTCCTCATCGATTTCAGCCCCTTCATGCCGCCGGTGACGCCCATCTCCATCGGGTACCTGGGTGCGGCCCTCAAAGGTCACGGCCACGAGGCCGAGGTCCTCGGCCTGGGCTCCACCTCCCGGTTCAGCCCCGACGCCTTCCGGACCCGGCTGCAGGCGCTCTCACCGGACCTGGTGGGATTCGTGACCTACCAGCGGAACATCTTCCAGGTGAAGGCCCTCGCCGCCCTGGTGAAGCAGGCCGTTCCCGGCGCCGCTGTCATCATGGGCGGCCCGCAGACCCCCTTTCTGCCCGACCGGGCCCTGGACGGCCTCCCGCACGTGGACTTCCTGTGCCGCGGCGAGGGCGAGGCCGTGATCCTGAGCCTGGCCGAGGCCGTGGCGTCGGGCCTGGACGGGAGTGCCGTTCCAGGAACGACATCCCGGGCGCCCGGAGGCGAGTACGTCACGGGCCCGGCCGTGACGCCGGCCCGGGATCTCGATACGCACCCTTCCCCGTGGCTCACGGACATCCTGGATCCGGCCGCCATGGACGAGGCCATTCTGCTGACCTCCCGGGGATGCCCCTTCCGGTGCGCCTTCTGCTACACCCCCACCGCATTCGGGGGAAACGTCCAGGCTCACTCCGTGGACCGCGTCCTCGAAGACATCGCCTACGTGGTGAGGCGAGGCTCCGGGCGACTCTGGTTCGCCGACCCGAACTTCTCTTACAAGGAGTCCCGGGTGGTGAAGATCCTCGAGGGCATCGCCCGGCGCACCCTGAAGGTGGAGATGTGGATCGAGACCCGGGCTGACATGGTGAACCGGGAGCTCCTCGCCCTGATGAAGCGCGCCGGGGTCACCCTGGTGGCCATGGGCCTGGAAAGCGCCAGTTCCGAGGTCTTTCCTCACCTCGACAAGAACCTGGACCCCGACCGGATCCGGATGGCGGTGGACCGGGCCTTCGAGGCCGGCCTCGACGTGGAGCTCTTCTCCCAGTTCGCCCTGCCGCACGAGCGCTTCCAGGACGCCATGGCGACCCTGAAGTTCGTGAAGGACGCCGGAGTGAAGATCCGCGGAAACAGCAACGCCCAGCAGATGCAGATCTATCACGGATCCAGGATCGCCGAGGATCCGAACCGCTTCGGCGTGAAGCCCCTTCGAGATGTCTTCGAGCCCTACCTCTCCATCGGCACCGAGTTCGAGACCGAGTGGATGACCCGGGACGAGATCGACCGGGTCAAGCGGGCGTGGCGGGCCGAATCCCTGGACGGGGGAAAGCGGGTGGTGTCGTGATGGATGCGGCTTTCCCGGGGCCCGCCCCGAGCGAGGCGGTCACGGTTCTCCTCCAGAACCGGGCCGATCCCGACCGGCGTAAGGCGTGCCTCACCCGCCTCACGGCCCTTCTCTCCGGTATGAACTGGCGATGCCACGTCTATCTCCTCGGCGAGGGCCCGGCGGACTCGATCCTGGCGACGGAGTCGTTCCTCCACGCCGCCTCGGACTATCTTGCCGGCCAGCCCCTCACCATCCTCCACGTCCATCCCTTCCTGAAGATCACCGGGGCGGACCGGGAGGCCGAGGCGTGGCAGCGCCTCGTGGACCGGGTGAAGCCCTTCCAGGCCGAGGCCTGGAAGCAGCAGGGCGAGGCGCGTCTGGTGCTCCTGCCGATCCTGGAGCCTCTCGGATCCGTCTCGGACGAGGCGGCCCTCTCGGCCGCGACGTTCTTCGACGCCCGCCTGGCCAGGCCGAGCCTCTTCTTCCGGGGTCGGCCCGCACCGGCGCCGGAGCGCGTTGCCGGCCGAGACATCCGGATCTACGTGGACCCGGAAACCGATTCCGGCCTCGAGGGCACGATGACCCAGGTCTGGTTCAACCACGTGTTCGACGACGTATTGGAACGGGTGGATCAGGGCCGCGAAGATCTCCTCGACCCCTGCCGCGCGCACCGCATCCTGGAGGAGGAAACCGGCACCCTCCACGACTGCTTCTCCACGTGGAAGAACGGCCTCACCACCAATTCCTTTCCCTGCCACGCATGCATCCCGCATGCCTGCGCGGCCATGGCCGTAAACCTCAGAGCCAACGACAAGGTCGACGAGGGAAGGCAGGTCTTCCTGGACCTGGCCATGACCCTGTCCGGCCGGGGCGACCATGGTCGCGCCGGGTCTTTCGCACGCATGGCCTTCGAGTTCTCCTCCTGCGACGCAGACCGTACCGCGGCCCTGCTCCACGAGGGGCTCTGCAACCTGAGCGCGGGCAATCTGGAGAAGGCCGCGGAGATCCTGACACAAGGCAAGGGCCTCGCCCCGGACCCCGGCGTCTTCGCCTACCACCTGGGAAGGGTCGAGTTCACCTGGCGGGACTACATCAAGGCCGTGGACTGGTTCGAGGAGGCCCTCTCCGCGCGACCCGCCGACGTGCCCGAGGAGGACCTGCTCTTCAACCTGGCCCTCAGCCACATCAACCTCCAGGAATACAAGGAGGCCCGACCCTACCTGGACCTAATGGATCTGCTCGAACATCGTACTGCACCCATGCGTCTGTCCCAGGGCATCTGCGACCTCGGCGAGGGCCGCGTGGAATCGGCCCTTGAGAAGTTCAATGCCGCCCTCGAGGCGGGCCCCACCCCCGAGGACCTCTCGCGGGTGCTCTTCTACATCGGGACGGCACAAAAAGAACTCGGTCGCTTCGACGAGGCCATCGAAACCCTCGTGAAGGCGGTGGAAGCGGACCCGGAAGACCTGGCAAACCACAACCTCCTGGGTTTCTGCTACTACAAGACCGGGCGCCACGAGGAGGCGGTGAAGTGCTTCCGCCGGGCCATCGAGATCGATCCCCGATCCGGCATCGACCACGCCAACCTGGCCTCGAACCTGCGCGACCTGGGCAGGATCGACGAGGCCATTCCCCTGTACGAGAAGGCCCTGAACCTCGACCCGACCCTCGGATTCGCCCGGACGAACCTGAAGAAGCTCAGGAAAGAGGGGTGTAGTGGTCCAGGGACTTTCGGCAATGCATAGGACGACATGCCGCCCCGCGATTCTCTGACCTGGATTCAGTAGGCACGGAAACTAAGTTGTTTTCTTCCAATCAGTTTTCGCTTGGCGTTTGCAGATGTGGCTCACGCGTTCGACCTCGATCCCGTTCACGGTATCGCGGAGCAATCGGATTCGCTTGAGAGAGCGGAGTGCGGCCTCGCCCGAAAGATCCTGGATACCCGCATTCCGGAGCTTTCGTTCCAGGATCCGCTCGAACAGAAGCGCCAGCATACAGACGAACACGTGGGCGGTGATCCGTGTCGCTATGCGGTGATGCATGAGGCGGAGATCTATGAAGCTCTTCAGATCCCGGAAAGCCCGCTCCACCCGTGCCAGCTCTTTGTAGCGTGCGACGACCTCTTCGTCGGTTTCCTTTCAGGTAATCGTCAGGGGGTAGAAATCGGATTTTCAAAAAAAGATCTTGTACTCTGATTTCGAATACGTTTCATTCTGAGGAATGAAGCATAGAATGCAATCCTGTCCGAGCTGCAAAGAGCTGAAGAAGAAGCTTGAGGTCCTTGAGTCAACGAAAAGACCGATTTGTCTGCAGGATTTCGTGGCCGTGGGCGAGAATCGTCCGGTTTTGCGATGGCCGCCCGCGCCGAGCCGACTCCCAATTATGTAAACTGAAATCGCTTGAATCGGGCTATCCACCGCCAGGGGCGGTGGCATTACGCCCGATTCATGGCTTCGCCACCGCGATTTCTTAAGAATGTTCTGAACGGCAAAGCCGTTCAGTTCTCTGACCACGCCCAGAGGACGTGGGTTTCTATTTTGAACTAAATCGTATTGACTATACAAACTGACTGCGCCCGTCTGATCCGGGTTGAGCGGCCGCGAGGAAGCCGGTAAGATGCCGCGAACCGACCTGTTAGCGCGCACGTAGACGGGTGCGCTCGAGACACGGGGGAGATTCCATGACCCATTGGCTCTCATTCGTTCTGCTCGCTCTTGCTGCCGCGGACGAGCCCGCCCCGTTCGGCTTCGCGGGCATCGAGCTCTACAAGGCGAGCGTGACCGCGGACAACCTGGTCGCCGGCGACTTCGATGGCGACGGTCTCCGCGACTTCGCACTGGTGAATGACGAGCGCTCACGCATCGAGATCTTCTTGCAGAAGACCGCGGAGGAGCGCACCCGCTCCAAGAAGAATCCCGCGCACTACGACGACGTGAACGAGATCCACGACGACGCCCGGTTCGAGAAGCGCCTGATCCCGCTGGAGAGCACGGTCCACGCCATGATCGCGGCCGATCTCGACGTCGACGGCACGGCGGAGCTGGTGACCCGCGCGGTGCCGCCCCGGCTGACCGTGTGGCGGCGCGAGAAGGCGGACCGCTGGGAGAAGTCGCAGTCGATCAAGCTCAAGGAGGGGGCCGGTCACCGACGGAGCCTGCTCGCCGAGGATTTGAACGGCGACGGACGCCTCGACGTGGCTATGCTCGGCAAGGAGAAGATCTACCTTTTTCTCCAGAACGAGCAGGGCCGACTCGCCGCGCCGGAGACGTTTCCGACGGCGCTACGCGAGGGCAACGGGCTCGCGTTCCTCCGCCCCGAGAGCGGTCGCCCCGCGCTGGTGATCTACCGGATCGGCCAGGAGCATGGGATCGCGATCCGGCCACTTCTCGGACAAGCGCTGGGCCCCGAGTGGATACACCGCACCGGGCGCATGGACACGATCTATCTCCCGCCCCGTCAGGAGTGCTTGAGCATCGTGTCGGTCATGCGGGTCTCCGGACGGCTGCACGAAAAGACGGTCAAGAGCGCGCCCAACGCGGACCACGTGTTCGAGACGCCGCTCTCGCTCTACCCCGTGACGGCCGAGCGAGGCACCCAGAACCGCGGCATCGCGGTCGGCGACTTGAACGGGGACGGCCGCGCGGACGTCGTGGTGTCGCGACCGGCCGCATCGGTGCTGAGCGTCTACCTCCAGCGTGAGGACGGATTCTTCGACGCGCCGCGCGACACGGCCTCGTTTGCCGGATCCAGGGTCGTGCAGGTCGGGGATTTCGACGGCGACGGCACCGCCGAGGTGCTCGCCGTGAGCGAAAACGAGCACATTGTCGGGCTGGCCGCCTTCCGGGGCGACCGGCTGGCGAACACCAGGCCGGTGGCGGGCATCCAGGGGACGCCCCTGGCCGCGATCGCGGCGTCGCTGACCTCCGCCGACCGCATGGATCTCGCGGTCGCGGCCGAGATGAAGCGAAAGTACGCGGTGTTCATTCTGCCTGCATTCGCGGGTCCACCGGTCCGGGTCGATCTCAAGGATCTCCGGTCCAAGCCGACCCGGCTGCTCGCGATCGACCTCGATCACGACGGGGACCAGGATCTGGCCGTGGTCGGCACGCGCGGTGCCTTCGGGCTGGTGCTGAACGAGGGCGGTGGCAAGTTCACCGCACTGGCGCCGGAGGCGTTCGGAGGCAAGTGGTTGCTGAAGAACGTTCCCGCGCAGGCCTACGCCGTGACCCGGCTTCCCGACGGAAAAGAGGCGATCCTGGTGGCCAAGAAGACCATTGGCCGCGCCATGGTGCTCAACGCCCAGCGACAGCTGGTCGTGGCCGACCAGATCAGCGCCGGCGACGCCGTGACGCTGGCGGGCATCGCACGCTCGGGTGACGAGATCGTGGTGTTCGACGAGAAGTCCGCCTCGCTGATCGTGCTCACGCGGCGGGACGGTGAGTGGAAACGCCGCCAGGAGATCGAGCTGCCTTCGAGCGTGGTTCGTAGCGTACGCGCGGTCCGGCTTCGCGCGGAGGGTCCGCCCGATCTCCTGGTGGCCGAGAAGTCGGGGTTCTTGATCGTCCGGCGCGGGCAGACCGAGGGGCGGCTCGAGTCGACCTGGAACTACGAGAGCGACGTGAAGGACGCGCGACTTCGTCTGGTGGCGCAGGGAGACCTGAACGCCGACGGGAAGCCGGATCTTGCAGTGACCGACTCCAAGAAGCGCGCGCTGGAGCTGCTCGTGCCGCCGGAGAAGGCCGGCGCCAAGGTGCACCGCGGGCTTCGCTTCGAGATCTACGAGGATCACCGCGGGCTGAGGCGTCGTTCCAGCCAGGTGCGCGAGATGGTGGTTGCCGACGTGACCGGCGACCGGAAGGACGATCTTCTCTTCTTGCTGCACGACCGCGTGGTGCTGTATCCCCAGGAGTAGGTTCGTAAAAGCCACGGAGTAGCCATGAAGATTGCCCTCCTCACGATACTCCTCGTCCTCGGCGACGGGGGCGAGGTGTTCAAGTTCGACGGTGGGGCCGAGGTTCGCGGCCGGGTGGTGAAGGAAACCCCGGACACGGTGTTCGTGGATCTCGGCTTCACGGTGATGCCCGTGCCGAAGAAGCACGTGCGCGAGCGGACCAAGATCGAGAAAGCGAGCGAGCCGTCCCCGGAAGGCGAGAAGCGGTCGATCTACTTCGTCCGCGATCTCCCGCGCGCGCCGATCCAGGACCTCGCCAAGCGCTTCGGGCCGGCCGTGGTGCTGGTGAAGACCCCGAGCGCGCTCGGATCCGGGTTCATCATCGACGACCACGAGGGCTATGTGGTCACCAATTTCCACGTGATCGAGAATGAGACCGAGATCAAGGTGACGGTGTTCAAGCAGGCAGGAACCGAGTTCACCCACGTGCTCTACGACAAGGTGAAGATCGTGGCCATTTCGCCGTTCTTCGATCTGGCGCTCCTGAAGCTGGAGAAGTTCGAGAAGGGCGAGCTCGAGAAGGTCTACCTCGGCGAGATCGAGCGCCTGACGCGCGGCGACAAGGTCTTCGCCATTGGCAATCCGCTAGGCCTCTCGCGCTCCGTCACCGAGGGCATCGTGAGCACGCGATACCGCGAGCAGCGGGGGAAGGTCACCATCCAGACCACCGCCGCGATCAACCCCGGCAACTCCGGCGGTCCGCTGTTCAACGACCGCGGCGAAGTGATCGGCGTCACCAGCTCGAAGCTCATGGGCGTCGGGATCGAGGGCATCGCCTTCGCCATCCCGGTCAACTACGTGATCGACTTCCTCGTCAACCGCGAAGCCTTCGCCTACGACAAGGACAATCCCAGCTCCGGCGTCCGCTACCGCACCCCCCCGCGCAAGCGCAAGTAACCCGTACGGAGTCAGGACCAAAGTGGCGAGTTAGCCCCCTTAACTCGCCACTTTGGTCCTGACTCCGTACGTCCTAGCGGATGCGAGCCTTGGCCTTCAACTCGGCGTCGCTGTACTTGGGGATGCGGGTCTTCCAGCGGGCGTTCATGCGGTCGATGATCAGGTTGGCGAGCAGGGCGTTGCTCACCGCGGTCGGGTGGATCTTGTCGGCGAAGATGTGGTCGTAGCCACCGCGGAGCGGCGGGCCCACCAGCTTTCGGCCGCCCACGGTAGGCGGGTTGAGTGCGAACGACCGGATGATCGCCTCCGCCGTGTCTAGCACAACCACCTGGGGGTAGGCCTCCAAGGCGCGGATCATGTCGTTCAGGCGCTTCAGGTGGAGTCGAAAGTTCCTGCCGACCGTCGTATTGCGCTGACTCCACTCCTGCGGGGTGATATCTACGACTACAGCACTCCAACGAAATTACCGACCAGAAACGACTTCTTGCAGTTCTTCTACCGCAGACTGAGCTGGGTTCCCCAGTCCCAAAACAAGAGGGTTATTGCCACCTGGTTCCTCCTGCTGAAGCAAATCTATTTACATCACGGCCCGACATGGAATGAGACGCCGTTGGTGACGAGGTAACCAGCAGGTGCGGTGGAGTTGCTGGCATATGTCTGAAGCTCGACAACGAAGGTGGCGGCATACGGAAAACGGAAAGGAATCAACCCCATTTTTACCTCGTGTGTCGGGTGTCAAGTCCTGGAAGTCCTGGAAGGAGAGGTGTCAGATAAGAACAGGGAGAGAAGTTTTCGGGTATATGTGAGGATTCGCTGGAGCAAAATAGTCGCGCTTTTGCTGTAAAAGCGAGTGAGAATGGAGGTCAGTACGCACCCCGGGCCGACAGCGTAATAAATTCCATGAGAAGTCAGCCAAGGGCCTGCCTACGGCGGCCATCGAGCCGGTGTGATGGGTGGAGGATCAAGAGAAAGATCGAGACATTCCAGGATCGCGCGGATGACCGGTGGATCAGTGATCAACGCAATCACCCGCCACCGACCCCCACAGTCACATTTCAAAAAGTCAACAAGGAACACTCTCATGAGCAATTCCACCCACGTGTATCTTTGGCTCCGCCCAGATTCCACCATCTCGTCGGGCTCGTCGTATCCACAGCCAGTGCGCTTTGCCCTGTGGTTGGCCGTGGGTTGAGGGACGATCTAGGATCGCCAGGCGGCGTTGGGTCCGAAGACACAAAGCAGCCGGGTGAGATCGTGTGTGACTTCTTCTGGATCAAGCCGTAGCGCGGCAACCGCTCAGCTCTCCCACACCTCAAGGCCGGCGCGATCCAGGGACACGGGAATGGAGGCGATGCCGAGGCCCAGGCCTTCTACTTCGCGGATCATCCGGTCCCTCTGATCCCGGTCGGCTCCGGAGAGCAGGGTCAGGGAACCGCCCGATCCACCGGCGCCGTTCACCTTCCAGCCCAGGGCCCCGTGGTCCCGGGCAAGTGTTATCACGCGGTCGGCCTCCGGGGAGATCAGGTCGGGGTGCAGCGCCCTCTGGCGCTCGTTGTTCTGGCGCATCACCTCGCCGTACGCCTCGAGGTCTCCCTTGACCAGGGCCTCCCTGGCCTCGTCGGCCAGCCGCCTCAGCGCCTCCAGGTGCTCGAACCCGGCGCTCCGGTTCTCGAGGAGGGCGATGACCTTCTCGTGGAGGGCGGACGAGGTATGGGCGCTCCCCAGGAAGAGGAGGTGAAGGCGCAGACCCAGGTCGGCGAGGAGATTCTCCTCCAGAGCGAGGCCCTCTACGTCGGCGGCCGGGTAGTCCCGCATGTGAATGAACGAGACGCCGCCGTGGGCCGCGCAGAGCTGGTCCTGGATCCCGCTCTGGAGGCCCAGCTTCTCCGTCTCCACCCGGTGCGCCAGCGAGGCGATGGCCTCCCTGGATCGGCCGGGACCGGTGAGCCGATCCAGGGCGCCCAGCAGCGCCACGCAAACCGAGGCGGACGTCCCCGTGGAGCAGCCGCTGGGCACGTGGGACCGGAGCGCGACCTCGATGTCCACGTCGTGCGGCACGGGCAGGGAGTTCAGGGCGCCTTGCAGCAAGGGGTGCCGGTCGTATCCCGGTGCATCCGGGTCGACGCGGAACCGGTCGCCGTAGTCCACGGCATGGACGTGCGCCCGGTCCTGGCGGCAAGAGGGATTCTCGAAGACCGCCACCTCAACCTCGACCCTGGGCGACATTGCAAGATTCAGGACCTTGCCTTCCCCGGAGAACCAGGTGTCGGTCCAGCCTCCGATGTCGTTCACGCGGATCGGGGCTCTGGCATGAATGATCGTCCGGGGATTCGTCCGGTTCATTTCAGATACGTCCCGCCAATCGACGACAAGTCTACCACTCAGAGGGGAAAGTGGTCAAAGACACCTTGGAGTAGGGGCAAATGGCCCCTATAGGGAATAGGGCTCTGTCCACAGGACAGGACGTGTCCGATTCAAGGTCCGATACGGCCGCACACCGCCACTCTAAAACAAATTGAGAGCGGGATTTAGGCCGTTCAAGCAAGGCTCGATTCCAGCGCCATGAATACCGAACTCCCGAAGCAATACGATCCGGCCCGCATCGAGGGAAAGACCTTCCAGCAGTGGCTCGACGCCGATGCCTTTGCCGCCTCCCCCGACGATCGCGAAGACCGCTACGTCATCATGATGCCGCTCCCGAACGTGACGGGCGCCCTGCATCTGGGCCACGCCATGGACAACGTCATGCAGGACCTGCTCATACGCTGGCACCGCATGCGCGGAGACAACACGCTCTGGATGCCGGGCACCGACCACGCGGGCATCGCCACCCAGGCCGTGGTGGAGAAGCGCCTCTTCGAGCTCGAGGGCAAGACCCGCCACGACCTCGGCCGCGAGGCCCTAGTGGAGCGCATCTGGGAGTGGAAGGAGCAGTACCAGAAACGCATCGTGGAACAGCTCCAGGCCATGGGGTGCTCGTGCGACTGGAACCGGCAGCGGTTCACCATGGACCGGGTCTGCGCCCGGGCCGTGCGCTGGACCTTTTTCAACATGTTCCAGGACGGCCTCATCTATCGCGGCAACCGGCTGGTCAACTGGGACTGTCACCTCCAGACCGCCGTGGCCGACGACGAGATCATCTACGAGAACGTGGAAGGCCACTTCTGGCACCTCCGGTATCCGGTCATCGACCCGGAGCCCGGCGAGCCGGAACACGTGGTGGTGGCGACCACCCGACCCGAGACCATGCTGGGCGATACGGCGGTGGCGTGCCATCCGGATCCCGCCGGCCAGCTGGAGGTGATCCTCGAGGAGACCCGGCAGAAGCTCCGACGCGCTCCGGCCCGCGACCGGGACGACCTGGAGCAGGAGCTTCAGCGCCTTGAGCGCCGCCGCGAGACCCACCTGCCCACCCTCGTGAAGCTGACCGAGATGGCCGGGAAGGGTCGCGAGGTGCTGCTCCCCCTCTTGAACCGGAGGATCCCGCTCATTCTGGACGAGTGGGCCAAGCCGGAAAAGGGCAGCGGCTCCGTGAAGATCACGCCGGCCCACGATCCCAACGACTACGACGTCTGGACGCGCCACCGCAGCGACATCGCCATCTTGAACATCCTGAATCCCGACGGCACCCTGAACGAGAACGCCGGGGATTATCGCGGCATGGACCGGTTCCTCGCCCGCGACAAGGTGGTGGCGGACCTGGACAAGGCCGGCCTCCTCGAATCCACCGAGGACCACGTGGTGGAGATCGGCCACTCCGACCGGTCCAAGACCGCCATCGAGCCCTACGTCTCCAAGCAGTGGTTCATCCACATGGGAGACGTCGAGGGCGGCATCGTCTGCGGCCGCGGCACGGCCAATGAGTTCAGGGCCCCCGGTCTGGCCCAGGCGGCCATGGACGTGGTCGGCTCCGACTACCGGTCCCCCACCGGGCGTCGCCTCACCTTCCACCCCGATCCGGTCCGGTATTCGACCACCTACCTCAACTGGCTCGCTGAGAAGCGCGACTGGTGCATCAGCCGCCAGCTGTGGTGGGGCCACCGCATTCCCATCTGGATGGGGGCCTTCCGGGCCGATGCCCTGGCCGGGGTTCTGGAGGCCCTGGGTCCCTGCATGGATCGGGAGGATATCCATGTGCGGGAGGTGACCGGGGACGGTGAGAGCACGCCGTTCACCTCGACCACGAAAGCCGCCGGCGCTGCCGAGATCGTCGAGGTGCTGGTGTGCCTCCGGGACGAAGCCGCCGAGGCCGATATGCGTACAATCCTCGAGTCCGCCGGCTTCGTCCAGGACCCGGACGTTCTCGACACCTGGTTCTCCTCGAGCCTCTGGCCCCACAGCACCCTGGGCTGGCCCGACGCCGGCACCGCCGCCGTGGACGAGGGGCAATCGCCGCTCGGTGGCGAGACCGGACGGGACTGCCTCTCCTACTACTATCCCGGCTCCTGTCTGGTGACAGCCCGCGACATCATCACCCTCTGGGTGGCCCGGATGCACCTCATGGGCCTCTACAACCTGGGCGATGTGCCGTTCACGGACTGCTTCATCCACGCCAACATCCTCGACGGCAAGGGCGAACGCATGAGCAAGTCCAAGGGTAACGGCATCGATCCCGTGGACATCATCGAGCGCTACGGCGCCGATGCCATGCGCTATGTGCTGTGCGAGATGCAGACCGGCATGCAGGATATCCGGCTGCCGGTGCAGGCGATCTCTCCCTTCACGGGCGACAAAGTAGATCTGGCCGCGGCCAAGCACGGCCGCAGCATCTTCACCTACATCTGCCCTGGATCCGGCAAGGAGTTCGACGTCCTCGGCACCATGGACGACGTGCCCTCGGCCAAGCTCATCAGCGACCGTTTCGACGTCGGGCGGAACTTCTGCAACAAGCTACTGAACGCGGCGCGGTTCGTGCTCATGAACCTCGAGACCGCTGCCTTCGTGCCCCGCACCCTCGAGGAACTGGCCGAGGAGGACCGCTGGATCCTGTCCCGCCTGGCTCGTGCCGTGGGCCAGGTCACCGACCACCTGAAGGCCTACAATCCGTCGGCCGCCATCTCCGGCGCCAGAGAGTTCTTCTGGTCCGAGCTCTGCGACTGGTACCTGGAACTGATCAAACCGCGCATGAAGGACGAAGCCCGGGCCGGCCTGGCCAGACAGGTGCTGGCCGTGGTCCTCGACCAGGTGCTACGTCTCCTGCACCCGTTCACTCCCTACATCACCGAGATGATCTGGGGCCGGCTGGGGGACCAGGCGCCAGACCGCGGCATCGAGGCACCCCTGGACAACCCTGCCAATCTCCTCAAGGCCTCCTGGCCCGAGCACCGGACGGCGTGGGAGGACGATCGCCTCGAGGAGGACTTCACCCTCATGCAGGGGATCATCCGCGCCATCCGGGACATCCGGAGCAAGTACAATGTGCCGCCGAAGAATCCTCTCGAGGTGCAAATGAGGACCGGCGGGGCCTCCAGGGGGATCCTGGAGCGCCTCGCTCCGCACATCCGGAACATGGCACGGCTGGGTCCATTGGAGATCTCCGGCGAAGCGACGCCCCCGGCCGGCGCCGCCACCGCCGTGGTACGCGACGTCGAGGTCTTCGTCCTGGGTGTGGTGGACGTGGAGAAGGAGCACAAGCGCCTCGTCAAGCACCGCGACCAGATAGCCGGCCGCCTGGAGGCCGCACGCAGGAAGCTCTCCAACGAGAACTTCTTGAGCAAGGCCAGACCCGACGTGGTGGAAAGGGAGCGCGAGCGCGTGACCGCTCTCGAGACCGAGCTCGCCACCGTGGAGAAGCACCTCAGGGATCTGGAGGCCTGACGAGAGTCGGAATATTCAGCCTGTGGAGAAACCGGCGGTTATCCCGGAGGCCACTGCATCTGGCGTCCACCCAGCAGATGCAGGTGCAGGTGGGGAACCACCTGACCGCCTTCCTTGCCGTTGTTGATGACGAGTCGGTAGCCCCCGGTGAGTTTCTCCTCCTCGGCGACGCGACGGGCCACGTGGAAGAGGTGGCCGATGATCTCCCGGTCCTGTTCTTCCATCTCCATGATGGAACGGATGGGTTTCCGGGGGACGACGAGAACATGGATCGGAGCCTGGGGATTGATGTCGCGGAAAGCCCCGCACAGGTCGTCCTGGTAGACCATCTCCGCGTCCATCTCCCCATCCAGGATTTTCTGGAACAGGTTCTTGTCAGCCATGGTGTCCTCCAGAAGTGGTAGGCGGCGACAATTCAGAAAGAAAGACTTGATCAGGCTCCCGCCTGGCCTGCGGGGATCCCCTTCTCGACCAGCATGACGGGAATGTCGTCATCGATGCGGTAGAGGGTCTTTCCGTCCACGGTGATGAGCGCCTCCTGGAGGGGCTTCTCCACCGGACTGTCGTCGGCGTACCTGAGCTTTCCAGCGGTGATGAGATTGTTGTACCCCTCCAGATCCGCGTCCGGCAGCATCTTCAATGCCGTCTTGGACTCAGGGCAGCACAGGACTTCGAGAAGCGTCTCGCTGATGGGCATGGTTTTGTTCCTCCGGTGAACCGGCAGAATTGTATATCCTGATTGGCCCGAAGTCGAGGCTGGATCCGGCCCCGCGGGAACCACGGCGAAATCTCAGGAAAAACCGACACGAAAAACCGGATCAGGGCAGTTTCAGGTCGCTGATGGTGGTGTTGCCGGCCAGATCCGTGGCGACGGCCCGAAAGGTCCAGTTCACCGGGCCGAGGGGCACGTTGCTGTTGAGGTTGAATGCCACGGATCGCCCGTCTGGGGTGTAATCGAATCCGAAGACGTTGAACCAGGGAAGCAGCACGAAGGTGATGTCCACGAAGATGTTCCCGCCCGTGTCGACCTGGAGGCTCAGAAACTTGAGGTCGAGGATGCCGTCCGGGTCCCCGAACTCGATGGTGAAGCCCTTGGGTAGCGCCGGGCCGGTGAAGGGGTGGAACCGGGCAATGGGGAACCTGTTCGGCCCCACGCGGAGGTCAACGTCATCGAACCAGGTGGTGCCCGGCTGGGCGATGAGCGCGAGGCCGCCCCGGTCCAGGGGATCCAGAACGTCCACGACGTCCAGGAGCTTCTTTCCGTCGCGGTGGACGGCGATGCGGTTGCCCTCCACCTTGACCCGCACCGCCACGGAGGTCAGATTCGGTATGGTCGACTTCACGGATCCGAGGTTGACGCGGGGCCCCACGTCGCCCTGGCGTTCCAGGATCACGGTGCCGTTCCTCTTGACCTCGAGGTAATATCCGGTACCACCTGCCTTGGTGAGGTCGGCGGCCCGGAACTGCAGCACGGTTCCCGGGACCTGGGAGAGATCCACCTCGAAATCGAATTCGAAGTCGGCGATGCGCTGGTCGAGAAGGGCGCGCCGCGTCTGGCTCGCCGGAACAATCGCCCGCCAGCACTTGTTACTCCCCCGGGGTATGACCGCCCAGGCGGCCGCCTGTTCCGCCTTCCAGTCCCTGGAGGTTCCGTCCTCGAAGTTGACGAGGCGAAGGGGCGTGACCCGGACGTTGTCGAATGAAGCGGTGGCGCCCTGGGTGAAGAAGAGGAGGTTCCGACGCGTGATGGGATTGACGTCGGCCACGTCTATCACAGTGGAGCCGCCCACGTCGACCTGCAACCGGCCCTCGAGGATTCGTAGTTGATATGGGTCCTGATGGCGCTTCGAGGCCAGGACCGTCCGGGGAGGAAGCGAACCCGCCACCTGGTCGAGGGTGACCTTGTCCCGGGCGATGGAAATACGGTAGGCGGGGTCTTTCAGCGTGGCTCCACCCAGGTGGATGCCGCAGCGGCCGGTGGGCCCGGGATCGGCGAGATAACGGGCATCAAAGGCGATTTCCAGGTCGCCGTAGTCGGCCACCATGCGGGCGTAGGCCGGATTGGCGGTTGCATTGGTCTGGGCCAGGCAGTTGTCCACCCGCTTCCACTCGCCGCCGAGGTCGGTCTCGAATCCGGTGATGTAGTTGTTGAAGTCCCAGTGGGTCGGGAGGGGGCCGTACTTTTGTATCCGGGCGATCCCCCGGTAGAGCCAGTGCAGCGACGGCTCGCCGGATCCCAGGGACGCTTCGGGCTGGGTTCCCTCGGGCCCCACGAGGGCCACCGGGGTGGTGGGTCCGTTCTGGGCCGGAAGATAGGGAATCCGCTGCTGGTGGAAGGAGTGGATGCCGCCGTAGCCGCCGTAGCCGCGCAGTTTTACCAGGTCGGCCAGATAGGTGTTCACCGTACTCTGGTTGTAGCGGCCGAAGTTGTAGCGGTTCTCATCCCTGGGATTCTGCCTCAGGTCCTTCTCGTAGTCGATCTGCGCCCAGAACTCGTTGTTGATGTACGGTTTCTTACCCGGATTGGATGGCGCCACGAACTTGTAGGCGCCGGGAAGCAGTGGATCGAGGACCTGGTTGTGTCCGATGATGATATCGGATTCCACCCACCTCCTCGGGTTGTCCAGCCACCCCTCGGGGCACATGAGCTGGCTCGTGGGACTGACCCCCACCATGAGATCCGGATTTACGGACTTCACCGCATCGATGACCTTGAGAACGGCGATGGAGGTGAAGATCGGCCGGCTCCCGTAGGCGTCGTGCGGGACCTCGTTCACCACGTCCAGGAGGTAGTGCTTGTACTTCCTGTCCTTCAGCCACTGGGTGACCCTCCGCGTCGCATCGAGGGCCTTGCCGTCGTCGGGCACCAGATAGGCACGGAGGGAGTACCAGTACTGGAGGATGAGGACCATGCCCCGCTTGTCGGTTTCCAGCAGCAATCTTTCCAGGTTGGTCCACAGCTGACTCTGGAGATCGAGGGTTCCGTTGGTGTTGTAGTGCTTGGGAAAGCGCCCGTTCATGCCCTTGCCGAGATTCGCCCCCTGGATGCTCACAACGAAGGTGTTTACGCCGTACCGTTGGTAGTCGTCCAGGTTCGCAATGATCTGGTCCGTGAACTCCGTGTTGACGAGGGCGTTGGCCAGCCGGCTGACCCACATGTCGTAGGGCTTCTTCTTTGACGTGGAGAGGTTCTCCAGCATGAACTTGTTGCCCTCGCTGGTGATCTTGTGGAACGGCTGGGCCGAAGCAACAGAGACCAGGAAGAGAACGAGTATCAAGGCAAAGCCGGAGATCCGGCTGCAAAACGGAACCTGGGGAAACATCCTTACCATCTCCTCAATGCAGACATGAATGTCGCGAGCCGACCGAGACCCGGTCTCGGTGGAATTTACCAGCCCTCGTATGAGCTGAAATTATACGAAAATTACCGGGATTCTGCAACACCCGGCGGGATACTCCCGGCGGACATCGAGGTAGTGGAAATCTCGATATGATCCGGGGCTGGCCTCAACTCCGGGTGCTCTGGACATTCCACGTCAAAACCGTATGCTCCACCCCGGTTCCCATGCGCAGGAGGCGGTTCCATGGCCCTGTACGAGAAGGAAATCAACACGGCCCTGCGCGCCGTGCGCGAGGCGGCGGTGCTCTGCGCGGCCGTACAAGCGGAGCTTTCCACAGACATTCTGGAGAAGGAGGACCGGAGTCCGGTCACCGTGGCCGATTTCGGCAGCCAGGCTCTTGTGTGCCGCACCCTCGGGGAGGCCTTTCCCGGAGACCGGATCCTCGGTGAGGAGGACGCGGCCGTCCTGAATCAGCCCGGAACCGAGAGGCTCCTTCGCCACCTCGTCCATCACGTCGGACGGTTCCTTCCCGGCGTCGGACCGGAGGAGATCTGCACCTGGATCGACCGGGGCGGCGGAGCGGAATACTCCGGGAGGTTCTGGACCCTCGACCCCATCGACGGCACCAAGGGTTTTTTGAGGCGGGGGCAATACTGCATCTCCCTGGCGCTGATCGTGAACGGCGAGGTCGTGGTGGCGGTGCTCGGGTGCCCCGAACTGCCCCACGATCCGGGTCGCTCCGGCACCGCCTTCTTCGCCGTGCACGGCGAGGGTGCGTACCAGGTGCCCCTCGAGAGCGGGTCCGGACCGGTGCGGGTGCAGGTGAGCAGCCAGGAGGATGCCGCCCACATCCGGTTCTGCGAATCGGTGGAAAAAGCCCACTCCTCCCACGACGACGCGGCCAGGATCGCCGAGGCCCTGGCCATCACGGCCCCCCCGGTGCGCATGGACAGCCAGGCCAAGTACGCCGCCGTCTCCCGCGGGGAGGCGGAGGCGTATCTCCGGATTCCCCGGGGCACCGAATATCGAGAGAAGATCTGGGATCACGCCGCCGGCGTGCTGGTCGTCACCGAGGCGGGCGGCCGGGTCACCGACATCGCCGGCAATCACCTCGACTTCACCCGCGGCCGCACCATGCAGGTGAACCGCGGCATCATCGCCACCAACGGCCGCCTCCACGAGGCCGTCCTCACCGCCATCCGCGATCTCGGAATCGGAGGCACCCGGTGACGGCCGGCATGAGATACACGAAGCTCATCCACGCCGCCCTGCTGGCGATCGTGACATCCGCCTCGGGACCTGTCGCCCAGGAGTGCGTGATCGAGGAAGAAAAACGGGCCATCAAGACCTACGGCTTTTCCGATCCGAATCCGGTGCCCGTTCTGGTGAAGAGGGCGAGCATCTACCCCTATTTCACCTTCGACGGATACGAGTGCGAGGGACGTTCCCGGACCTGGAAGGTGGTGCGGCTGGAAAACGCTCACATCAAGGCCTACATCCTGCCCGAGGTCGGAGGAAAGGTCTATGGCGCCCTGGAGAAGTCCACGGGGAAGGAGTTCATCTACCTCAATGAGGTACTCAAGTTCCGCCAGATCGCACTCAGGGGGCCGTGGACTTCGGGCGGTATCGAGTTCAACTTCGGCGTGGTGGGGCACGCGCCCTCGTGCGCCACGCCGGTGGACTACCGGCTTCGCCGGAACCCCGACGGCGGCGTGAGCTGCATCGTGGGGACCCTGGATCTGGCGTCCCGGACCCGATGGTCGGTGACGGTAACTCTGCCTCAGGACGGGGCGTATCTGGAAATCCGACCGCTGTGGTACAACCCGACGCCGTTTCATCAGTCCTACTACGTCTGGATGAACACCGCCGTCCGGGCAAGCAAGGATCTGCACTACTTCTACCCCGGCCGATTCGCGATGCCCCACGGCAATGCCCCACCGCGGCCCTGGCCCGTGAACTCGAAGGGCCGGGACCTCTCCTGGTATCGAAACAACGATTTCGGGGGGAGCAAGTCCCACTTCGTGTTCGGAAAGTACGAGAACTTCTTCGGCGGCTACTGGCACGACGCGGGATTCGGCTTCGGTCACTGGGCGCTCTACGACGACATGCCGGGCCGGAAGATGTGGATCTGGGCCCACTCCCGCCAGGGCGCCATCTGGGAGGACCTCCTCACCGACGCCGACGGCCAATACAGCGAACCCCAGTCGGGCCGCCTCCTGTCCCAGTCCCACCACGAGTTCTTCCCCCCCCGCACCGGAGACACCTGGCGCGAGATCGTGTTTCCCATCAAGGGGATCGGCGGCATGGTGGGCGCGTCCCCGCACGGCGCACTGAACGTCGAGCGGATGGAAAACCTCGTCCACGTGGCTCTCTGCCCCCTCCAGGCCCTCGAGGACGACCTCGAGATCCACCTCGACGGAAAGCTGGTTCACAGGGAGCGACTCGTGCTGAAGCCCATGGAAGTCCACCGGACGAAGATCCAGCTCCTGTCGACGAAGGGGCGCCTCGAGGTCCGCGTCTCCGGCAAGCTGCGCTACAGCGACGAGGCCGGGAAAAACGAGGTTCACCGCCCCTACGGATTCGGGGCCGTGAAGGAAACCACTGCCGAGGGCCTCTACCTGGCCGGAGTGGCCCTGGAGAAACAGCGCCGCCATGCGAGCGCGCTGCAGAAATACCACCGCTGCCTGGAGCGAGAGCCCATCCACCTTCGCGCCCTGATCCGGACAGCCGAGGCGTTCGGACGCAGGGCCGAGTACGAGAAGGGTCTCACGTACGCGTCCCGGGCCCTGAAGATCGCCCCCTACGATCCGGATGCCTGCTACGTGTACGGCGTCCTGTCCCGCCTGGCGGGCGGCCTCGTGGACGCCAAGGAGACCCTGGGCTGGGCGGCACGATCCCTGAAGTATCGTGCCTGCGCGTACGGCCAGATCGCGGAGATCCTCGTCCGGGAGGACGACGTCGACCTGGCCGGGGACTATGCCGGGCGGGCCCTGGACGCCAACCGGTACGACCTGCGAGCAAGGGAGGTCCGGGCCGTGATTCACCGGCTGCGCGGCGACGCGGAGAAGGCTCGCGCCTCCCTGACGCGGCTCCTGGACTTGGATCCCCTGAACCACGTCGCCCGGTTCGAACGATCCCGCCTGAATCCGTCATCCGAGACCCTCGAGGCGTTCCGGGCGGGCTTCCGGAGCGAGCTCCCCTACGAGCACTTTCTAGAAACGGCCCTCTTCTATGCAATCCTCGGCCTCGTGGACGAGGCCGTGGCCGTGCTGAAGCACTCCCCCCCCCATGCAATGGTGGACTACTGGCTGGCCTACCTGCTCCGAAAAAAATCCCCCGAAGAGAGCAAGGCCTTCCTCGAGAGGGCCGCATCGCGCTCCCCCCGCCTCGTGTTCCCCTTCCGGGCGGAGACAATCCAGGTTCTCGAGTGGGCGGAGCGTGACAGGCCGGAGGACTGGAAGCCCCGGTACTACCTCGGTCTCATTCTCTGGGGAAAGGGCCGGGTGGACGAGGCGAGGAAGCGGTTCCGCGCCTGCGGCAAGGCGGCCTTCGCGCCGCTCCACCTGATCCTGGGCCATCTGGAGAAGCACCGGACGCTCTCCCACTTCCGTACCGCCCTGGCCGTCGACGAGAAAGACTGGCGCACCTGGCACCACCTGGCACGACACCTGAATGAAACCGGACGCCTCGAGGAAGCCCTCGCTCTTGCTGAAAAGGCCGCCGACAGGTTCCCGGGAAATACCCTCCTCGCCCTGGACCGCGCAAGGATCCTGTTCCACAAAGGCCGCTACGCGGCGTGCCTCACCCTCCTGAACGGGCTCACGGTCCTGCCCTACGAAGCCGGCTGGGAGGCCCACCACCTCTTCAGGTGCGCCCACGTCCATGCGGCCATGGACCTCATGAAGACGGGGGACACCCGGGAAGCGATGCGGCATCTGGAAGCCTCGAAGACCTTTCCCGAGCACCTGGGAACCGGAAGGCCCTACGATCCCGACTTCAGGCTACAGGACGCCCTGTCCGCCGTGTGTCACACGGGTGCAGGCGATGCGGCTTCCGCCGGGAGCTCCTGGAAGAAGGTTCTCGACTCCTCCCGACGCCACCCGGGCCTCCGGAACGGAAGCTACGTTTTTTACCTGTTCGCCCTCCGGGAAGCGGGAAAGACGGGCCGGACCGAAAAGCGCCTGAAGGACCTGGAGCGCCGCTTCCCCGGAAACCCAATCGCGCAGTGGTGCCGGGCACGGTTCAAGGGGGACCGTCCGATGGCGGAAGCCATCGAAAAAGACAGGCGGGGCGACGCGCGGTTCCGGCTCGTGGCGGCAGTGGCGAGATTCCTGGCCGCGAGGTAGGGGGCTGCTCGATCTCTGGTATAATTCCCAGTCGATCATGACAACGTGCTGGATCAAGCTCAATAATCGTGCATGAAATCACGACACCGAAGCACTGGCCGAAAAGATACCGAACTGCCATGGAATACTTCAGCTGCGAGTGGATCGAGCACCGACTGGTTCTGGACATTTTCGAGCTGAAATTCTGCTGCATACCTCATAGCAACGGCGCAAAGGGATTCGTGCCGATCTGCAAGTTCGAGGGCGGTAAGCTGCCGCTGGGCCGGATAGATGAAGCCCGGAAAAAGCTAACTGAACTCAACAATCGGGAAGACGCCGACTCCCCGTGCAAGGGATGCCACTTCCTCCAGAAAAAAGAATGGGAGAAAATCGAGGGGAACGCCCGATACCGGCAGGTCGAGATCAGCAATTTCTCGCTCTGCAATCTGAAGTGCGTCTATTGCTATACCGTCCTGCACGAGGACTGGGACCTTCCGAGGGAAGGCTACGATCTCGCACCGGTGTTCAAGGACATGATCGAAAACGGCTCCATTATGGAGGACGCCACCGTCGGCTGGGGCGGTGGAGAGCCGACGATCCTGAAGAATTTCAATGAAACCGCCAGGTTGCTTCTGGACACCGGTCTGAACCAGCGGATCTTCACGAACGCGGTCCGGTTCTCGGAGGTCATTGAAGAGGGTCTCCGACAGGGAAAAATTACCATAACCACGAGCGTCGACGCAGGGACACGAAAGACCTTCGAGGAGATCAAGGGCAGGGATCGGTTCGACGTCGTGTGGAAGAACCTGGCGCGGTACGCGCAAACGGGCGGGGAGGTTATTGGCAAGTACGTCGCTCGAAAAGGGAACTCCAGCGCCAGGGACATCAAGCAATTCGTGAGGAAATGTGCGGAAGTCGGCATTCGCGAGGTCTACATCACCCCCGACATGGAGGAGATCGGGCAGAACGACATCTCCGAAGAGACAATCTATGCCTTTGCCCTCATGCTGTTCGAAGCAAAAAAATCCGGCATCGAACCGAGGATCGGGAGGGAATACCTCAGCCCGGAAAACCTGGAACAGGTCAGCAAGTACGATCCCCTCGACTGGATGGGCCGATGCAAGTACTCGTGGATCAAGGCAAGGGAAGCCATGTATGACCGGGCCCGGAAGACGCGGCGTCTGGGTCTACAGCTCCTCAAGTCGGCCTCGACTCGAAAAGTGATCAAGCGAGCAGAAGCATGCATCGCCGGCACTGGCTGCGACCCGGATACGATATCCGAGCTGCTGGACTTCCAGACCCGGTCCCCAAATCCCGTGTTACGGGCCAGGCTGGCCGAGCTGGTGGCGTCGAAAGACATTCCCGGAAAGCAGGAGGACGGAAAGGTCAATGCCCTCGGCCTGTCGGCGGACGCCTGGACCCTCGACCGTGAGCCCTGTTTCCTCGTTGTCGGAAACGAATCCTCCGGGAGGGCCCTCACCCAGGAGCTGTGGATATCTTGTGACGCCGACGCCGAGGCCCTGCCGCTCAAGGTGACGATTTCGGACGGCATCCACAAGGACATCGTGCACTCGTTCGAGAAGCCGGGACAGACCCACGTCCTGCTGCCGGCGGTTCCTTCAGGCCAGAACGGCATATTCGTCGTCAGGACGGACAGGACCTGGATTCCCGGGAACGGAGACAGCCGGAATCTCGGGGTACATCTCTCGTCCACTCCGTGACGCGGCTTACCCCCGACCGGTGCTCATGGAGATTTCCTGCGCATTGGGGATCCGAGAGGAAAGGCAGGCATCATCAGGGCTTTCGGTTCGGAGATCAAGATAGGAATACCTTCCGCATTCAACACCGCGAATGCCGCGAAAAGCACCGCCGACATCGATTTCATTGACTGCGCTACCGATACTCGCAGTTGCCCTCTACCCTCGTCGTCCAGCCGGCATCCATTGCCGTTACGTTCGAACGCGTCTTTCCACATCTGGATGCCCCCATACTCCCGCTGCGTTGGATCGAAAACGACGGCACTGGAATCCACGATGCCACAGCATGGCCGGCCGGCTGCCGCGGGGCAATGGATATCGAAGTCAACGAACCAGGAAGCGCCGGCCGATGAAAGCGTCACTCTCGGGGGGGGGGCACTCCGCGGCCAGGCCTTCTTGTCAACCAGACGGTAGATCTGGACCGAGGCAATTCTTCGCATGTTCTCTCCCAGATGAGAAAAACCGAGGTCCTGGGTGTTCCGGACGTGGGAGCCTCCCACGGTTCCGACGCGTTGCGAATCGTACAGGAGCTTCAACACGTTTTCACTTGCGGGAGGAAGTAGAGTACAGGCATACACCTCTTTTCCTTGCTCGAGCGCCTCGTCAACGCGCCAGACAAGACCGGGCGTGGCCACGGGAACAAGGTCGAATAGCCATGGTTTCCGGTAAAGGCCGATCTCGTAATAGAGCAACGTCCGGTCGCGTGTAAATATCCGAACGTGGTTGTGCTCTCCTTCCGTGATGATAATCGCACCGGGAGAAGTGTTTTCCTGATACCAGCGAGGGAGCGCGTCCAGGATGTTCACTCGATTGTGAAGGGCCTGCAAGTCCGGAAGAGCGTGGAGAACCATCAAGCAAACCAGGGCCGCCCCGAGGGCGGTGGAGACGAGGATTCCCCGCCGCACCCGGCTGAACACGGCGAGACCGCCTGCCATCAGAATGGCGGCCGCGGGCATCAGAGGCAGAAAAAAACGAATCTGGTTATTGGGCAAGGCGGCCGTGCTGACCACGACCGGAAGAGACCAGGCAAGCGTAAAGACAGCAGCACGGCCTCGAGTGATAAGGCCGAGGCCAGTCACGACAAGTCCCGCCCATCCGAGCGAATAGGATAGGAAGCCGCCGGTTTCCCTCAGCCAAGCAGGGCTGATAAGGCGTTCGACAGAGAAGGGGGTCTCACTCGATTGCTCGAAGTAGCTTGCGAAGAGCCGGCCGGAGTTGGCCATATCCCAGGTGATGCCCCCGAGTGCAGGAAGGGGGATGATCACAATCCACGCGGCAAGAAGCCAACGGCGTTGGTGCCATGAATTAAAAATGAGAATCAGGCCGAAAAGCGGGAGGAGAAAGACATTCGATCCGCGGATCAGGAAACTCGAACCCATGAACAGGCAGGCAAGCGCCAGAGGCGCCGAGTACTTTTTTTCCATCCAGAGTGCCAGCAGTCCAAAAGGCCAGATGAGGAAATCGGTCCCCATCGAATCGCTCAAGATTTCACCGGACCACCACCAGGTCAGGGGAATCACGGTGAAAATGCCGGCGGCCGCCAACGCCCCGGTCTCGCTCCGTAACAACCACCGGGCCAGCCAGAATAGCGGAAAGACCGAAGAGGCATTGACGAGAATTCCCGCCACCTTGCAGCTCCAGAGGACATCGTACTCCGATCCGAAGTGCTTGACAATTTCAGCCAGGCCAGCGCAAATCCAGACGTAAAGAGCATGGCCGTGCCGGAGACCCATGTAGGAGTACTCACCAGCCAGGCAGGCCCGGACCTGCTCGACGTAGGATGCGGAATCCCAGAAGTTGGTGGACGAAGTGAGAAAGACCAACCGCGAGACGATCACGAACAAGCCGAGACAGAGTAAAATGAAGTTGGGGTACAATCGTCGCGGCATTTATATTCTGTTTGTCTGCTCAGCTATATAGGGCCAGTCAAGAACGCTACATCGTCCATCCATTCGCTCTCCTGGCAGGGAACCTATGTTACCAAAATCCTCGCAAGTCGGATGGCACTAAATTCGGGGATCATGTCACGGCCAATACCCGTTCCTTGTGCACAGCCGTTTGAAACCTGCCGAATCCGAGCCGATTGCCAGGTCCTTATCTCAGGCGATCAGTAGGACCAAGCCACCCCGCTTGACCCGCGCCCACCCACCCGATACCCTCTTCTCTGACCCGAAACCGCTTTTGAATTGGCTATCCACCGAGCAGGAGATGTGACTGGGTGCTCGTGATCCGCGGAGAAGGAGGAGTCCATGCACCTAGCCATCCTCGTCTGTCTCTTCACGCTTTTCGGCTCGCCGGTCCTCCAGGGAACGGAATCCCAGCTCACCGGACTCCTGAAGACCGACCACTTCGACGTCCGGTACAGGCTCGGATCCCGGGCGGGGGCGGCAGTGGAGCGCGACTCCGCGATGGCCGAGCGGGACTTCGCCGACATCTGTCGGAAGCTGGAGTTCACGCCGGACGGCCGGTTCACGCTCTTCCTCTACGACGACGTCCCGGAGCTCCAACTCGTCACCGGGGTCAAGGGCGCGGGGGCGTTCACGGCCGGGAGGGAAGTCCACGTGCCGCAAGGCCGCGACCAGTCCCGTTACCACGAGCTCGCCCACGCGATCACAATGCGGCTGCCGAAGACCGGGAAAGAGGCACGAAACATGTTCTTTCCCGACGGGATCGCGAACGCATTACTCACGTATGTTCACGGAGTCCACGTCCACGCGGTCGCGAAGTTCTACCGGGAACGCAAGAAGCTGCCCGCCCTGAAGGAGGTCGTCGAGGGCGACTTCTACGCTTGGCTCGCAAGGCACCCCGACTTCAACGGCTATGACGTGGCGGGGAGCTACTTCCGCTTTCTTCTCGATACCTACGGGGTCACGAACGTCAAGCGCTACTATAAGGGAACGTCGGAGAAAGAGGCATTCGGCGTGGACCTCGGGAAAATCGAGAAGGCCTGGCACCGGGCCCTGGACGGCTACGTGCTCCGGCCCGAAGTTAAGACGCTCCTCGATCAACGTAACGGCGGACCGGGAAAGTTTACGGTTTTCGTGGCCGATCTGGAGAAACGGATCCCTTCCGAGCTCTTGGGTAAGAAGAAGGACTGGAAGTCGCTCACCAAGGAGAGGCTCCGACCGTTGGGGGGGAGCGGCGACTGGAAGCGGGACGGCGACGCGATCTCGGGATTTGGGAAGGGCGGATGGCACATCGTGGAGGTTGGGGCAAAGAAGTACGGCAGCTGCATCGTGCGCGCCTGCGTCTGGACGAAGGACATGTGGGGAGGCGTACAGCTCCGCCTCGGCGAGGGCTGCATCGCCATGCTCGTCGGCAACGGGACCTGCATCTGGCGGGGCAGGGGAGTCGTTGCGATGAACCAACAGGAGAAGGTCCGCCCCAAGGGCAAGGTGGACCTGATGATGGTCCGCCGGGCCGGCACGATGCAGGTATGGGTGGACGGCATCAAGCTCGTGGAGGGACCCGTGGACTCCGCCCCGCACCCCGTCGGCATCGGCTTCCACGCCGGCCCCCGGGAGGGTTCCGCCCGGTTCCTCGATCTTCGGGTCCGCGTCCTCCGCTAAGTGATCGGCGAGGCTTACCGAATCATGACTTGATGGCGACCGCCCGATCAACGATTCCCCTTGCGGCATGTACTAGTCACAGTGTTCCGTGAGAGGCCTGTCACTCCACCAGGGTGAACCCCGCCCCGGCAACGGTCGTCCCGGCGAGGTAGCTATCCCAGCGATCGTGGAGGTAACGAAGCGGTCGGAGCCTGGGAGAAAGGAGGCGGCGAAAGGCTGTCTGCGAGCTAGCAGGCAGTAACGTGAGTGAAAACCGAGGCGGCCCCGAAAGGCACGATGCGAAGGTCGATTCCATGCCGCTACTGTGCCTGGATCAGGCTGTTGACGCAAGGCTGGACGTCGGGTAGGTGTATTATCCAAGGACATATGTCCGGAAAATAGCCTTTGAACATGCACA
>CAZAKZ010000061.1:0-31898 GCA_964485695.1 uncultured Planctomycetota bacterium
CCAAAAATACTCTCAGAATCGATGGGTGTCATGCAGGCTTGCCGAAAGGACACAGTTTATCCACAGACTGTGCTAATCCATGGACCCCATGAACGGAGACAACACGGGCTCCAAAGCGCTTTTTTCGACAGCCAGCACCGTTCGTTCCCCTTCCCTTCTCAGGTAGAGGTATCGACCGTCCTTCCCTCCCACACGAATCCCGTCCACGCCTCTCCGCCCCTTGAATCTCACCCGGATGAGACAGGCCCCTGGATCGAGGCCGTAGGAAACCTCGGGATTCTCCGGCGTGAGGAATTTAACGATACACTCCCGTTCCAGAGCCGACAGGATCGCCTCCCCCAGCCCGGCCGGATTTTCATTGAACCCTTCCATGCCCGCTTCCTCCCGGACCCTCCAGCCGTTCCTGTCACGAACAAGTAAGACGCGGGCCGGTGCCCTGCCGACAATCTCCACCTCCTGGATCTGACTCCCTGTCGTTCTCAGGACAGCACGATCCCTGAGCCGGTCCAGTTGTGCCGCGAAGAACAGCGCACCGACGATCTCCTCCGCAACGGCGAAGACCACCTTCGAAGTAGTTCTCCTGGCCAGGACCTTTCCAGCCCCGTGCTGGACACCCAGGAGCAAGGTCTCATTTCTCCGATGACCGTCACAAGTCCAGTACGCCGTGATCCGCTTTTGAACTGTATTCCATTCATACTTCGACTGGTCCTGCCCGCCTGCGGGCAACCACTCCGTGACCTTCAGCCGCTGAAATATCCTGCGAAATCGGTCCATGCCCCTGGGCGAGACGGGTTCCCGGAACGGCTCGACCAGAATCCAGCACCCTGGCGCCCTCTCACGTAAACAGATCCTGAATCCCGGTGATTCGAGTCGAATACCGGTCCAGTCGGCCCACTCGAATCTCAGTGCGCGGGGATCTCGAAAACAATCCGGAGATTCATGAAAGACGGCCGCAACACTCGTCGCGATGGAGAAGAATCCTCTCCGTCCCTCCACGGCCATGACCGTTCGAGTCCCGAGGCGCGACGGCTTCCCGATCACGCCATGGATTTTTCTCTCTCTCGTTTTGAGGACGAACCGGGCCGCATTTGCACCCAATCCAGCCCTGGAAAGTTCCTCCTCGGAGTTCCTCCCCCGGGGTAAAGGCCTGTCGCTCCGAGTGGATTCGAGGTTGGCGACCAGCCGGGCCACCTTGAGGGTGTCGGCCGAATAGGAGACCGGTTCCATGATATGCCACCCGTCATCCACTTTCTTGAGGACGATGGTTCCGGTGGAATTCTGGATCGTGAAACCGGTGACATCGTAGACATCGAAATCGAGTGGACGCAGGGCACGCTCCGGGCTCAAGGGCTCCTGCAAGTAGACGAAGTATGCAACAACGGCCAGAACGACGACGATGGTCAGGATGCTCCACGTCGTCCTGTACATGGATCACCTCCTGCGTATGGCCCAGACCAGGATCCCGGCCACCAGGACAAGAAACGGCATGCCCATCATGCCCCCCCACATGACGAGGCGAATGGATCGATCCGAGATGTCCACCGGAGTCAATCGTCGTACCGGATGATACCTACGGGGCGAAACGGGGATCCGAGCCTCCCGCTCGAGGAGCCAGTTCACGGAATTCTTCAGGATGAATAGATGCGTGGAAGAAAAGAAGGGAAAGCGCTTCAGGTTGGCGTCCATCAGGAATGAGGCATCCCCGAACACCACCAGCCTCGCCTCGTCATCTCGATTCCCGGCTGGAGAGGATTCCCGGACGGCGGCACCGATGACGATGGGGCCTCTCACATCCCCCTCACCCGACACAGTTTCCTTTCTCTCGGGCAGCGTGGCCGGCTCGCTCTCACACCACGACTTCGCAGACGTCCGGAGAAGAGGCGTCAGGACCAGAGGATGGCCCGCCGGGGACCTGGCTGATTCCTTCAGGTCGAGGCCGCACGACATCATGAAGATCGAGGGACTTCCTTCCAGGGTCTCGACAATGACGTGCTCACCGTATTCCGCAATCCAGACCCAGGTTGGATTGTCCGCAAAATTATCCTCCAGATCGACCACGACGCCCCGGATTCGCTCCACCCCCCATCGGCTGAGCATCTCCGCCAGGTCACGGGGCTTCTCCTGAACTTCCACATCCGAGTCGAGCAATACCAGCATTCGTCCGCCCCGGCCGAGATACCCATCGAGTGCCCCGACGGCATCCCGAGTAAAACGCCGCTTCGGGGAGAGCACCACGAGCAATGCACAATCCTCGGGGACGGACCGGTTCTTCTCGATGTCCAGGGCCAGAGATTCCAGGAATTCCCCGGTCAGTGCAGCCTGGACATGGCTGAATCCGAAGTCATCGTGCAGGTCGATCTCCCCCTCCCCATGGCCCCGGGTGAAGTAGACCCGCTTTTTCTCTCCCTCCGTCACCTCGGCAACGGCATTGGTCAGGGCCTCCTCACCCCAGAACAGGGCATTCGAGTCCCCCTCGATTTGAATGAAATCCCCTTCCACGAGAAGTCGGTGTGCTTGACCACAACGCACCACGACCGCGGGTAAATAGAGCTCGTCCGACTTCCGTCCGATCTCACGGATAAATCCGAGGATCTGGATCTCCTCCGCCACGGGATCCCAGATCCGGACGGCGCAATTCCCTGCACCGTGGCTCTCAAACTGTCTGACCAGATCCTCGATCTCGAGGTTGAGATCGATGTGGTCGACTCCTCTGTCTTCCGGGCTCAGGATGACGGTCACTTCCACCGTCTTTTCCAGTCCGGCCAGGAGGGCCCGCGTTGATCCTGACAAGGTGAACTTCCGTGTCCGGGTAAGGTCCAATCCGCCCTGGACAACGCTGTAGTTGATATAGGAAAGGAGGCCGAACGCGATGACCGCCAGCCCGCCCGAGACGACGGCATTCATGCCCGCCAGGCCCCGGGCCGTGGAAAAAACCTCGCGCAGGTTCAAGGCCAGGGCGAGGACAAGCGCGGCGACGCCCCCGATGACCAGGGAAAAAGCAGTGGTGTCCCAGGCGACCACCTGGCTCCCGGGGGGGGGGGGGGGGGGGGGGGGGGGGGGGGGGGCGGGGGGGGGCGACCACCTGGCTCCAGCCCCCCCCGCCCGTGAGAGCAATCCCCCCCACACCGGCCAGGAGTACGCCCAGCACGAGCCTGCTACTCACGGATCCTCCGAAGCCAGGAGCCACGGGTCACCTCCACTTGCGCGAGTCGAGGACCAGCCCGGTCAAGAACAGGGAAAAAAGAATAATCTTCAAAAAAAAGAGGACATCCAGCCACAGGATCTGCCCCCGGAAAAACTTGAGAATGTGGCTGCTCAGACTGAGGTATTCCGTCGCTTCCTGCAGAAAGACACTCTGCCCCCCTATCACCTGCCCGACATCGTCGATCCAGCAGAGGAATAGAAAAGCCATGAAGGTCAGGACACCGGCAACGATCTGGTTACACGTTGCAGCGCTGAACAGGATGCCGAGACCCAGGGCTGTCGCCGAAAGCAGAAAAATACCGAGCATCCCGGTCAGGACCGGACCGGGATCCAGTCCGCCGTGATCCTGGCCGAGATTGTGGATGAACAGACAGAAGACCGCCAGGGGCAGGAGTAGGAGCGCCACGAACACCAATCCACCCAGATACTTACCGACGACGACCTCCCAGCTCCGGACCGGGTCCGTCAGGAGAGATTCGATGGTACCCGAACGGAGTTCCTCGCTCAACAACCGCATGCTGATCAGCGGGATGAGAAACAGCAAGATGACCGAAATCGGGTTGAACAGTTCGTCGGTGACCAGGACCCGGGTCTGCAGGGTCACGCCGAATACAACTCCGTTGAGAAACAGGAAGATACCGGCGACCACGTACGCGATCGGCGAGAAGAAGTACCCTTTCAGCTCCCGGGTGAACAGGATCAGGATGACGGTTGCCGCTCTCATCATGAATCCCCTTCTCGGTCGAGAATCCGGTGAAAGACCTCCTCCAGGTCCGGGTAGTCGCGCCTGAGAACACGCACGATCCCGCCGGCGGTGTGCACCGACTCACCCACGATTTCAAGGGCCGTGGCGGCTCGTGAGCGGATGAGATACCGATTCCAGTCCTCTTCTTCCTCCGTCTCTTCCCGCCTCACATCCTCGATCTCGTCATGCCTGGAGAGCTGCGCCTCGATCGCAGATGGGTCCCCGTGGGCCTCGAGGTGAATCGTTGCGGAGATCCCGATCCGTTCCGGGAGCCTGGATGGTTCATCCAGGACGACCCGCCGGCCCCGGCGAAGGATCAGAACCCGGTCGCAGACTTTTTCCACCTCGGACAGGATATGGCTCGAGATCAGGATGGAGTGGCGCGCCTTCAGCTCCAGAATGCGCTCCCTGAATTGCAGTATTTGCCCGGGGTCCAGCCCGATCGTGGGTTCATCCAGGATCAGAACCGGGGGATCGTTCAATAGTATCGCGGCCAGACCCACGCGCTGCCGGTATCCCCTGGACAGGTGTCCGAGAAGCTTACCCTCGACAGAATGAAGGTCCAGCACCGCCATGACTGACGAAATGCGCACCTTTCGGTCTCTTGCAGGGATGCCCCTGAGCCGGGCGCGGAACACGAGATATTCCCGTACCTTGAGATCGGGGTGAATCGGAACATTTTCCGGCATGTACCCGATGCGTTGCTTCACCCTGAGGGTCGCGGCCCCTTGGTCCAACCCCATCACCCTCACCCGACCTCGCGTGGGGGAAAGGGATCCCGCCAGGATCCGGAGGGTCGTGGTCTTCCCGGCCCCATTGGGTCCGATGAGGCCGAGGACCTCACCGCGCAGGACCTCGAAGCCGAGGTCCTTGAGCGCCCAGGTGCTCCCGAACCGTCTTCCGAGTCCTTCCACCGAGATGACCGATTCAAGATTCATGCAATCCGCATCCTGTCCTTCCGGATCCGTTCAGGGCTCGATTCCAGGGTTTGCAGGAGCTCCCCTTCGAGTATTCTGACCCTAACCCTCTTCACATCAACAGGTAATATGGATTCCTCGGCTGAAATTATATCAGCCCAGGGCCAACAACGGATCCAGGTGCGAAAATTCCTGGGTTCTGCCTGTAAAAACCGGTTTGTATCGAGGCGTCCCCACTCCTGATCCGCCCTTGAAGGTCCCTGTATCCTCCTGTAATGTCTGAGCCAAATCAGTGACCGTATTATGCGTATACGGAATGTTCCTGGACCGGAACCCATGTCCGGATCAGAGCATTTCCCTGGAACCTCGATATTGGATTGGGCGTACCATGCTGTTAACCGTCTGTCTCGCCTCCACCACCCTCATCGTCGGACTCGCTATTGCGGGTGTGGCGATCCTGTTCATTCTCTGGCTGTTCGGCCTCTACAACGCCTGTGTCAGGCTGAGGAACCGGGTCAAGAACGCCTGGGCCCAGATCGATGTGCAGTTGAAGCGCCGGTACGACCTGATCCCCAACCTCGTGAACACCGTCAAGAAATTCATGGAGCACGAAAAGGACGTGCTCACAGCCGTGACCGAAGCCCGATCCGCCTGCATGAAGAATCAGGGCGTCAAGGAACAGGCCCAGTCCGAAAACATGCTGTCGGGAGCTCTGAAATCCCTGTTCGCGGTCTCGGAAGCCTATCCGGAACTGAAGAGCGACCAGAACATGCTGCAACTCCAGGAAGAATTGACGGCCACCGAAAACCGCATCTCTTTTTCCCGGCAGCACTACAACGATTCGGTGATGCAGTTCAATACCCGCATCCAGACGGCGCCCACGGTGTTTTTCGCCGGCCTCTTCAAGTTCGAGGAAGCCGAATTCTTCGAGGTGGAAGAGTCCAGTGAACGAGAGGTGCCCAAGGTAGAGTTCTGATCAGAGGGGCGTATGTGGGGATTCGTTTTTTGCGGTCCGGCCGGAAATTTATGGGGGAATCCGGTCAGGACCGGATCTCTTTCTTGGTCTTCCCACGGGTGGGTTTACGGCCTCGATTGGCCTTCTTGGACCTCCATTTCAGCCGGCCCGTACGACGACGCTTAGCCATTGTCTGTTCCTCTTTCCGGAGGCAATATCGTCCTGTAGACACACAATCGAGGAGGGAAATCTAAGGGCCTGCCCCATCCCCTTCAAGCCTTTCTCAAGAACTTTTGAAATCCCAAGGTCTTCAGAACCACCCGTAATTCGGCAGGAACTGGCGCCTCATAGACCCGGAGGTCTCCCCGGCCAGGATGGGGGATCTCGAGGCGCAGTGCGTGCAGAAACATCCGCCTCAATCCCAGTCTGCGACAGAGCACAGGGCCGGATTTCCCGCTGTACCTGGGATCCCCGACCACGGGATGCCCCAGGTTTGACAGGTGGGCACGGACCTGATGGGTGCGTCCCGTGAGGGGTCGTACTTCCAGCAGTGAGGCCTCGGGGCCGGACGCCAGGACCCGATAGCTTGTCTCGGCGGGAATCCCCCCGGATCCCACGAGAACCTTCGCCCCCCGGGGTCGGTTCAACCGTTCCAGGTCCCCCTTGAGCACGCCGCTCGAAGCCAGCTCTCCGGAGGCCAGCGCGAGATAGACCTTTTTCACCTCACGGTTCCTGAACGAGGCAGCCAGGCCGCGCTGGGCATCAGGGGTCTTTCCGAACAGGACCACGCCGGACGTATGCCTGTCCAGGCGGTGCGCGGGAGCGAGTCGGAAAGTCAATGCGCCCGAGGGCACCTTCAGGTAGCTCTTCACCTGATTCGTCAGGCTGGCTCCAGATCCGTGCACGGCCAGGCCGGCCGGCTTGTTCACGGCCAGGACGTCCTGGTCTTCGACCAGGATTTCCGGCATGGGACCGCCCGAGGGCTCCTGGGAGACGTGAGCCAGCCCCTGCCACTGGTCGCGGGAAAACGGGAGCCTGACCACGTCTCCGGCCTCCAGGATCACCCCCGGGGCAGATTTTACCTGATTCACCCGGACCCGCCCGCGATCGATGATCTTGTGGAGGAACCCCAGCTTGGCCCCAGGCAAGAGTTTACGTAGAAATCGGTCGAGGCGCTGATGGGCGTCCAGGGTACCGAGTCGTAGGGTGATTTCCCTGGGATGGAACTGGATCGTCGTTTCTTCCTGCAGGGACATGATGCGAATCGCCCCTCATCCGGGCGAGGCGGGAAAAAATGGTGCCGAAGAAGGGACTCGAACCCTTACCGCCCGAAGGCGACTAGGTCCTGAACCTAGCGCGTCTGCCAATTCCGCCACTTCGGCACGGTTTGAACTTTTCCTCGAGGCGAGAGGAAGATATACATCTTCAAGTCGGATATTGTCAACTCCTTCATCCCAGGAATGGATCCCCGGGCCCATGGCAGGAACCGAGGGCGGCAGGCGCCTGATCGCCAAGAACAAAAAAGCCTTTTACGACTACGAGATCCTCACCCGGGTGGAGTGCGGCATCGTCCTGTTGGGCACCGAGGTGAAGAGCCTGCGGGCGGGCAAGGTGAGCCTGACCGAGGCGTTCGGGCGGTTTCAGGACGGGGAGCTCTTTCTCCTGGGCCTCAATATTCCGGAATACTCCCACGGAAACCAGCAGAACCACGATCCAGTGCGGCCCCGGAAGTTGCTTCTGCACCGGCGGGAAATCAGACAAATGAGTTCGAAATGCCATGAAAAAGGTCTCACCCTGGTGCCGCTGGCGATATACTTCAGGGGGAGCCGGATCAAGGTGGAAATGGGCCTCGGCCGGGGGAAGCGGAAATACGACAAGAGAGAAAAGCTCAAGAAACGCGAACACAGGCGAGAGATCGATCGTTCTCTCAATTGATCCCTAGATCCATGAATCGCAGCTGAACGAAAGGGGGCGCACTGGCTTCGACCGGGTTCTCGAAGAGCATGATGCGATCCGAGGTTTCAGGAGGCCTCGTTAAACACCTGAGCCTAAACTTCAAGTGCAGACAACAACTATGCACTTGCCGCCTAATTAAGGTGGCACGTTCTGTCCCCTTCCCCTGCGGGGGGGCAAGAACGCTGATAGCAGGGTAGCCGGCCATCAGCTTTCTCCGGTTGGCTGGCGAAACAACAGGGGAAATAGCGCTCCGTGGGACTGACCTGCTGGACCACGGAACGCGACATCCACGGCAGGGTATGATCGTAGACTCATGCTTGGAATGACCCAGGGACGCGGGTTCGACTCCCGCCGCCTCCACCACGCCTTTTGCATCGAGGGTATTCAAGGGGATCGGGTCAGGAAGTCAAAGCGACTTCATCCCCGTAGCGTGTCAATAGACCGCCGGATTGGAATCCGCCCGGCCCGGTTGCCCTTCCCTCACTTCCCCACCACGAATCGGTGAAATCCCGACGCCCTGCACTCAGAGGTGAAGGTGAAGCTCGCCCTTCATGATGCAGACCCGCTTGATCCACTGGAAGGGGATGAACTGCTTCACCGGCAGTTTCTCGCCCTTGGGGCCCCCTTTGGTGGCCTCCGTGGCCACGGTGATGATGTCATCATGGACGCTGAGGATCTTGGCCCGGTGGAATCCGGGTTTGATCTGAAATCCCAGGGGGATGCTCTCCATGGACTCGGGATTGCTCACCGTGGCCACCTTGCCCACAAGGGAGCGAAGCACGTCCTGCAGGGAGTGAATCTCCGGCTTCGTCTTGTCGGTCTCGCCGGTGGATCCGGCACTGGATTCAGATGACGGCATGGCTGTCCCTCCTTGAAAGTATGACTACCTGGATTATCCGTGAAGGGCTATACCCGGTACGTCCCGGGTCTTTGGCACCCGATCCCACCTCCCTATCCTCGCCGAAATCCTCGTGAAGCCGATGCGGTCCTGCTGCATCCTCGTCTCCCACCCCTTCGGGGGCAGGAGGAGGCCAACCGTCTAGTGGCCGTCAAGCCACGGTCTCATGTGATACTGAAGAGGACCGAGTTGCTGATGCTGGACACACCGGACAGTGAGAAGAACGACAGGGAGGAGGGACATTCCGCGCATTGTTCCATCCCATCGATTGACAGGCTGTCACGTCTACGCCAGCCTGAACATGGCCGCTGTTCACCGGATAATCAGGGTACCAGGTCTTGAGGTTTCGGTCAACGGAGTGGAAACTGGAACCCTCCCCGGAATGGAGGACGGCACTCGGATTTCGGCGTATCACTTCAGGAGGCTGACCATGGTCGGGAAACCGTTCGAGGCAACCGCCTTCTTCATCCTCCCGCAATGCAGCCCCCCGAATCTGGAACAGAAGGCGAAATACGCCCTGGAGGGGATGGGCTTCGAGATCCTTCGCTCCTTCTCGGGCCCGGCCCGGACGAAGGTCGTGGGGGTCATCGGGAGTCCCGGCTGGGATCGTCTGCTCAGGATCGTCTTCCGGTCCGATGTCGGGTGTCGCTGTGAAGCCTCGGTCGTGTGCAAAAAGGAGATCCTGGGTGAACAGGAACGGTGGGTGCTCGGCCTGCGCGCAGCTCCGTACAAGACCCGGATCAAATGGGGCCGGGGGCTCGTCAGCCTGCGTCAGGAGATCCTTGAAAGGCTGGTACACACCGGCGTGCTGAATCCTGTGAAACACCGGCGTATCAAGGTCAAAAAACGCTATTTCTTCACCTAGCACGGTCGCAGCAGTAGGATCACTCTGCTCCGTCAAAGACGCCCGGGATCCGTGTCCCGCACTCCGGACAGCCACCGCCCTTGATCCGGTCCTCCACCAGGCGGGAGCCGTACCGCCGCAGCACCACGGCACCGCAGCCGGGACACGACGTGGCCTCTCCCTCGTCTCCGGGCACGTTGCCCGAGTAGCAGAACCGGAGACCGGCCTCCGCGGCGAGGGTGCGGGCCCGGCTGAGGGTGGACACCGGCGTGGGACCGCGATCCAGAAGTCTGTGCTGCGGATGAAACCGGGTGACGTGCCAGGGAATATCCGGATCCACGCCATGAATGAACTCGGCCATGGACCGCAGAGATTCCTCGGAATCGTTGAGCCCGGGAATGACCAGTGTGGTCACCTCGATCCAGATGTCCAGGTCCCTGTAACGCTTGATGCTGTCCAGCACGGGTTGCAGCGGTGCGCCTGTCACCCGGCGGTGCCTGGCCTTGTCGATGAACTTCAGATCGATATTGGCCGCATCCAGAACCGGGGCGATGAGGACCAGCGGCGCCTCGGTGATGAAGCCGTTGGTGACGAAAACGTTGCCGAGGCCTTCCTGCCGCGCCAGGCGGGCGGTCTCGAGGGCCAGTTCGAAGAAGACGGTGGGCTCCGAGTAGGTGTAGGCGATGCTGCGGCATCCCCCCTCCACCGCTGCCCGCACGAGGGAATCGGGCGTCACCCGTTCCCCCGGCACGTGCGGCTCCGCCTCCTTGCTCCTCCGGCCGCCCTCGAGCCTCGGCTGCTGGGAGAGGGAGCTGTTCTGGCAGTGGAGGCACCGGAAGTTGCACCCCACGGTGCCGATGGAAAACGAGGCGTGGCCGGGGAGGTAATGGAACAGGGGCTTCTTCTCGATGGGATCCACGTGCAGGGCCGCCACCCTGTCGTCCACCAGGGTGTAGAGCCGCCCCCCCCGGTTCACCCGCACCCCGCAGGCCCCTCGGCTGCCCGGGCGGATCCGGCAGAGCAGGCCGCATAAGGTGCACCGGACCCTGTCCTCCTCCAGCGACTCGTAGAACATCGCTTCCCGCATCCCGGTCCCTCCTTCGTCGTGGTGTTGTCCTGCGGGTAGGGTGGTCAAAAAACGGGATCAGTGAAAAACATAGGCACCGTACCCGACGACCCGATCGGAGGTGCCCGTGACGTCGCCCGAGTTTTGCAGGGCCACGGTCGTGGTCTTGAGGCCGCGGTCCCGGGCCGCGGCCAGGAGTCCCCGGATGGGCCGGGCGCCACAGGCCTGGGTGCCGCCCAGGGCCTCGGGCCGCAGCCCTTCAATGGCCTTGGTGGCGGAGCGGTCCAGGCGGCAGGCCGAGTCGTAGTCGTGGAAATGACTCAAATCCGAGCTGATGACCACGAGGGTCTCCCCGCCGCCCCAGAGCGCATCCAGAATCCGGGCCACTTCGTGCGTGGCGGCCTCCCCCACCACCAGAGGGACCAGCCTGAAATCGGAAAGCACCTCCTGGAGAAAGGGAAGCTGGACCTCGAGGCTGTGTTCCTCGGCGTGGGCCGTATCCGAGACCTGAATCCCGGGCAAGTCCAGCACCGTGTTCAGGGCCGGGCCGTCGAGGGGTACGGTGCCCAGCGGCGTCTCGAATCCGCGGGCGGAGCTGGCGGCCAGCCCCTTGATCCGGACCCAGTGCGTGGGGCCGACCAGGACCACGCGTCGAATCGTGTCGCGGACGCCGGCCAGACGGGCATACGCTGCGGCCGCCACCTGACCCGAATAGACGTACCCGGCGTGCGGTACGATCATGGCCTTGGGCGCCGCCGGAGTCTCGGCCGCATCGCCAATCGAGGGGATATCGACCGCGTCCAGGAATCCCTGGACTGTCCGTCTCAGGATGTCCGGATCCGCCGGGTAGAAAGTGCCGGCCACTGCGGGTTTCCGGAGGGATTTCATTGGGCACCGCGATCCTGTTCGGGACGGAAGTCTCTTCAATGCGGGGCCGGTCGGATCGAATCACATTCTCCGCATCGAACGCCAGGGATATTGTGGGGAAGAAGTCCTCCGAGATCAAGACGAAACACCGCTGGACGCCCCGGTCCGGAATCTCTTCGCAGCTTGACGCGGGTTCTCGTGCCGTATATGGTAGCCGTCCACGTGGTTATTCCACGCTGGCGGTCCACCAGACACCTTCAACGCCGGATCGACGCCTGGCGGTCAGGACCGCGGAACCGACCCAGTCAAGGAAAAGAGTCGAACAGACATGAACCAGGAACCCAGATCCCTTAGTGATTCCACCCCACTCCGGTGGACCGTCCTCCTGATCACAAGCTTCGCCATGGCCGCGAACTACTACTTCTACGACGCCATAAATCCCTTGAAAGCGGTCTTGACCGAACAACTGGGCTGGACGTCGGAGAATTTCGGCTTCTTTGTTTTCGCCTATTCATTCCCGAACGCGATTCTCCTCATGGCCGTCTTCGGGGGGATCATCCTGGACAAGTTCGGAATCCGCTTGACCGGCACCTTGTTCTACCTGTCCATGGTGGTCGGCTCCCTGCTCACTTTCTACGGGTCCAGCGACTATTTCAACAACGGCGGACTCGGCTACCAGTTCATGAACTCGTTCCTGACGGACTATTCCCCCTCACTGAAAATGATGTCGCTGGGTTTTCTCTTCTTCGGCCTTGGAGCGGAAACAACGTGTGTCGTGGTCAGCAAGGTGGTGGTGAAGTGGTTCAAGGGCAAAGAGCTGGCCCTGGCGCTGGGAATCAACATAGCCATTGCCCGCCTTGGGTCGGGTGCAGCAATGTTCATATCTCCCAGGCTCATTGATCCGGATTGGACCCGCCCGATCTGGGTCGGGGCCAGCCTGATGATGATCGGACTCGTCGCTTTCCTGGTCTATACATTCTTTGATTCTCGTTACGACAAGCATGCAAAGCAGGAGGAAACGGGCGAACCCGAAGAGCCCTTCAGGATTTCCGACATCTGGGGGATCCTCACAAATCCCGCTTACATTTTCATTGCCCTGCTCTGCGTGACATTCTATTCGGCCGTGTTTCCGTTCCTGAAATACGCACCCGATCTGATGGTCAACAAGTACGGCGTGGATGTGAAGCTGAGCGGAGACATCCCCAGCATCCTTCCTTTCGGAACGATCCTGTTCACACCCCTGTTTGGCTGGATTGCCGACAAGAAGGGCAAGCTCGCCACCCTGATGATCATCGGGTCCTTCCTGTTGATCGTGGTCCACCTGTTGTTCGCATTCACGTCCATAACACCGTTCATACCCATGTTCCTCCTGGGCATCGCCTTTTCTCTCGTCCCCGCGGCCATGTGGCCCTCCCTGGCCAAGATCGTGGAGCAACGCCGCCTGGGCACGGCATACGGTCTCACGTTCACCATCCAGAACGTGGGTCTCGGGGGCTTCGGCTATTTAATCGGCTACGTCCTGGATGCCTCCAATCCTGGCGTGGCCGCCACCAAGGCTGCAGGAGGCAAGGCATTATTTGACTACACGAATCCGCTATTGATGCTGGCGTGCCTGGGCGCCATCGGCCTGACCTTCGCCTTCCTGCTAAAAAGAGCGGACAAGAAGGGAGGATTCGGCCTCGAAAATTCCGGTGGAGAATCGACATAACGTAAGGACATGGCGGAGCGCCTCCCCGCATCCCGGAAAATGTTTCTCTGCGTCCCCACCCGCCTTGCCCCAGGAGGTTAGGTACATTTCGGCTCCTCCCGCGGCTCCGGTCTTCAATCTGCACGAGCGGTGTGTCGATATTTTATACAAGGCTGTACCAGCAACGGGTTACTTCAGGAAACGAAACAACTCACACAGAACCGGGACGGGGGATGGACCATGGTCTTCGAGAACGATCCTTTTGAAGATTTCAAGCGGCAGCGACAGATTGAAATCCTCGAGAGGAAGTTCAAGAACAAGGCGAAATTCAGGAACCAGGAACTCAACAACCTGGTCAAGGGGAGCAAACCGGACGACAACCTGGCGAACCGCGTTCACCAGGAAATGCAGGAATTCTTCGCGGAGAGCCAGCAGCACGTCTCCAATCTGATCAACCAGTGCGACCCCGAGGACTCGGATACTGTCGAGGACAAGGTCAACGGGGAAATGGCGGATTTCTTCCAGACCTCCACCGAGTCCATCCAGGACCTCATCACCAACCTGAACGATTCAGAAGAGGAGGGCTCGGAAGTCACGGAACGCATGGTCGACCACCTGGACCAGCTGTTCCAGGAATCCATCAACCGCATCGCCCAGCTGCACGAGAAGTACGGCGCACCTCCGGATGAATCCGACACGGAGGAGGAGGCACAGGCGAAAGATCTGTCGGACCGGATTCACACCTGCAACGAGGTAGGTGAATCCTCCGATCGGTACCAGCAGCTCCGGGACACGGCTCAGGAGACTTCGGAGGACCCTGTTGCAGCCTCACCTACCCAGCACCAGCCCGAGGCCCGGGAAGAGAACCGGGCAGAGACCGGAAATCTCATGGGGATGCGTGCCGAGGGCGATAAGGATGACACGGGAGGCCAGCGTATACTCAAGCGTCAAGGCCACATCCCCACCACCGGCAGCCGCAAGCGGGGCATCCGCCATAACGAGCTGAACGAACTGCGGGCGCTCAAGGAGCTTCTCCTCCTGAAGGGCATCATCACCCGGGAGGAACTCGAGGCGTACATGTCGGATTCCATGTAACCGGGCAATCCGGGTCACACCCTCCAGTTGCTGTGTTCCCGATCACAATTCAAATCCTGCAAGACATTGTCCGCGATACTGGTATCATGGGGCCTTTCTCGCACGACCCAAATTCGATCCCCATGGAAGCGTCCCCCGGCGGGGCATGAACTGGAAGATGCACGGGCACAGAAGTCCACTCCGTATCCAATCCCTGTTCCAGACCTACGGCCTCCTGGCCTGTGCGATCCCGGCTTTCCTCCTGGTTCTGACGGGATGCAAGACCGGCTGGGAATACCGGGACACCCTCAAACAGCTCTACCGCATCGATGATAGCGGCGACGTGGTCCACACTCAGACTCTCAAGGAGCACAGCCTCGTCTACCGCCTTCTAAGGCGCGTGACTGGCCCGTTCGGCTATGACCCGGCACCAGGAGAGGTGACGGTGGAGGATCCGGGCCACCTGGGTCGTACGGCCATCCTCGGCATCCTGGAAAACCTGGAAGACGACCCGGCCCTGATGGCCGATGCCGTGGTCCGTTTCTCCTTTCTGGCCTCGAGAGCACCGTTCGACCTGACCCGGACCCAGGCCCTGCAGGCTCTCGGGAAGGTCCTGGACCGGTATCTTCCACCGGGCCCTCCGGTCACCGACCCCCTACAGGAAGACACGCCTGCAGTGCACCGGGCCATGGTTCAGCTCATCACGGGTGTTCAAGAGGCGGAGGGAAAATCCGAACGATCCGCTCCTCTGACCCCGGACCAGAAAAGCCTTCGGGTGGACCGGCTGGTGCGGACCCGGTACGGGAATCCCGACACCCTGGGCAAGGCGCTCAGGGTTCTGGCCGTCCTGGCCAAGGACCCCGGCGAGGATCCTCCAGCCCTCGGAACCCGGGTCGTCCAGGGAATTCACACCCTGGGGCGGGCGCTCTGTGCAAAGACCCTGGAATCGGGGCTTCGCACCGGAAGAACGCCGGCCGTACGGGCGGCGGCGGCCCATGCGCTCGGCATGGCCCGCACTCCCTGGGCCGAGAAAATTCTCCTCGATCGAGTGCCCAGGGAGTCCGATCCCAGGGTGCTCCGGAAAGTGTATCGGTCCCTGGAATCGTATCGCACCCCCGCCGTGGCGAGAGCGCTGCTCATAACCCTGAAAACCGGGAAGACCCAGCTCGAGGAATCGTTGGCCCTGAGGGCCCTCACAGGCTACACCCGGGAAAACCTGGGTCAGAATCCAGGTACCTGGGAAGATCGGCTGAGGGCGCTGGGGGTACTGGGTGAGTGACGGAAGTTCCAACCAGCCCCTGATCCAGAATCCGGGTGCAGATCAGAACGATCCATACCGGTAATAGACCTGCAGCAGTAG
The DNA here is from genome assembly GCA_964485695.1 of uncultured Planctomycetota bacterium. Classification (GTDB taxonomy): domain Bacteria; phylum Planctomycetota; class JAFGQW01; order JAFGQW01; family JAFGQW01; genus CAZAKZ01. Next base: position 15,574 of record CAZAKZ010000061.1, read on the forward strand.
CACGCTGAACGCCGTGGATTCGAGACTGTCCGCCGGGTCTCCTTCTGGATCCCGCCCCGCGAACCGGCCGTTCTCGGACTGCCGGCCCATGAGGCTCTCGACCAGGGCCCGGTTCCACCGACTCCATGTGGCCCGATCCCCCACCCGCATGAGGGCCTGGGAGGCAAAGAGCCAGCCGAGGAAATCAGCCGTCTGGCCGGACGCGGGTTTGCTCCCCAGGAGGGTGTCGAGGGATTGTCTCTTCCCGGCCTCCGTCGGCTTCATGCCCGCCATGTTCTCCAGGAGCAGCTGCCCGGCGTGAAAGACCAGGCAAGAGGCCTTGCCCTGTTGAAAGAGGGCACGATTCCGGGGACGGTTGAACCACTGGAGGCAGAGATCCACGGCTTTCCCGTCCACGCCGTACCCGAGGCCCCGGGCCAGGAACAGGACGAAACCGGCCTGGGTGACCACGGCCGGGTCCTCGAGTTTCCCGGGTTCCAGCCAGTCCAGTGCCTTCTGCACCGCCTTCTCGTCCACCCGGCCCACGCCCATCTCGGCCGCATCGATGAGCGCCTGGGTGGCCAGGGCGTGGTTCAGGGCGTGGAGGGTCGACTCGCCTTCGGGTATGGACCGGGGGCCGATGAATCCGCTGGCCTGCTGCTGTCCGAGGAGGAAACGGATCCCTCTCCCCACCCGGGCACGGTGGTCCTCCTGGCTCATGCCGTGGCCCATGAAGGCCTGGAGAGCCAGGCCCGTGGCGCCCACGGCCAACCGTCCGCCGGGCTCTTGCCCCAGGGCAAAACGGCCGTCCAGTCGTTGCTGTTCGGACAGCCAGGTCAGGCCCAGGCGCACGGCTTTCTCCGTGCGCTGGTTTCCACCGAACCGCCGGAGCAGGGCCAGCCGGTTCCCTTCGGAGCGGCCCTCGTAGGCCCGGATACGGAACAGCTCGCGATTCCGCCGGCTCAGGCCGTCCTTGACCAGCGCCGGCCCGCGGTCGGAGGCGCCCGGGCCGTGCTCCGGTTTCACCCGGAGTTTCCTTCGGGGCAGGTGTTCGGGCGGGCGAGGCAGGTTCTCGCCCAGGTTGTCCTCGCGAATCCGGCTCCCATGCTCGTACACGTACGTTTCCCAGGTATCCGGCACCTGGACGTTCTCGGCCTTGTCGGGGAGCACGCCCAGGGTCAGAACCAGGATCAGAACGGCCTGCGCCGCGGCAAAGATGACGAGGAACCGGAACCGGGCGGAGGTTCTGAACCTGCGGCGAAGATAGGTGAGGGTGGAGACCACGCCCAGGAGGGTCCGGGTGAGGAGGGATTCCTCATCGGCCGCCTCCAAGCTCCTGAGGCGCTCCAGAAATCCGTTCTTCCGCCGGTGATACGCAGCGGAAAGGGCCGGGACCGCATCGGACCGGGCCGTAGACAGGAGCCGCTCGACGGATTCCAGTTCCTCCCGGCACGAACCACACCCGGCAAGATGATCGGAGACGGATCTCGACTCCGCCTCCGTGGCCTCGCCCAGCGCGTACATCTCCAGGAGCGAGAACACCGTATCGCAGGTATTCTCGGGATTCCGGCTCATGGCCTCACTCCTTCCTTGTCCAGCCAGATCCTCAGCTTGCGCATGGAGGTGTGCATCCTGGATTTTACCGTTCCCACAGGAATATCAAGAATATCGGCGATCTCCGCGTACTTCAGGGCTTCGTATACCGCCAGCTGAAACACGTTCATCTCTCCATCGTTCAACCGCTTCAATCCGTCTCGAATCTTGTCCGCCAGTTCTCGGTTGACCTGACGGGCCTCCGGGGCGCTGTCCGGCGCCTTCAGGAAGTCCCCCACCCGGGCTCCCCCCTCGTCGGCGGCCCCCCCCGCGGGTTGGTCCAGGGACAGGACCTGCTTCGCCTTGTTGGCGTGCACTCGGATGTGATCGATCCAGTGATTCCGAGCCACCCGGTAGAGATAGGTGGTGAACCGGGCCTGGGGCAGGTACCCCTGTCTGGCCTGGTAGATCTTGTTCCAGACCTCCAGGGTCAGGTCTTCGGCCAGGCCCACATCCTCCAATCGTCTGTAAAAGAACGAATGCACCCGGCTTTCGTGCCGTTCCACGAGGGTGCGAAAAGCTTCTTGATCCCCGTTTTTGACTCTATCCATCAAGACTTCATCAGGGGAATCCATGGAGGGATGGGAACGGCCTCGAGCCACCTTGGTTCACTATTCTCCGTGAATATTCAGAAGGACCGCCTCGAATCGAGACCATGGGCCATAGAATCGGATCAGCCTGTCCTGATTCGACAGAATCGAGAATCGCACGCATAGTATGGGCCCGGGCAGGCGACGTTTCAATCCCGCGCCCCACTCCACCACGGCCACCCCCTCTTCTCCGAGGAGCGCCTCGTCTCCCCACCTAAGGAGTTCCTGCGGATCCCGGACCCGGTAGGCGTCGAAGTGGTAGAGGGGTATTCGTCCAGGATAGACCCCGAAAAGGGTGAACGTCTGGCTGGTAACGCGGTGGTCGGGACTCACGCCGAGGCCCCTGGCCAGGCCCTGAACAAAGCAGGTCTTGCCTGCCCCGAGGGTTCCGAGGAGGAGCAAACAATCGCCGGCCTCGAGTCCCTTCGCCAGGGTTTCGGCCAGGATCCGGGTCGCCTCCGGGCTTCGGGTGATCCTCCGGACTACCCGAAGTCGCCCGGTCCCGAGGCCGGGATCAGGGTCAGGCGTCCCCACGGCTCTCTCCCCCCCTGGACTCCGGAAAGACCGGGTCTGCCTGGAGCCGCTCCTTCAGAAGCCCGTGCCGCTTCCGGATCCGGTCGTTGCGCACGGCCTGCCCGAGGGCCCTCCGGGACCCCACCAGCACCACCAGCCTCTTTCCCCGCGTGACAGCGGTGTAGAGCAGGTTGCGCTGCAGGAGCGGCCAGTGGGTGGTGGTGAGAGGCACGACCACGGCCGGATACTCGGACCCTTGCGCCTTGTGAACCGTCACGGCATAGGCCAGGGTCAAGTCCTCCAGGTCCGGCCCCTGGTAGTCGATGTCATTCCCGTCGATGTTCACCCGCACCCGGTCCTCCCCCTCCACCCGCACCACCCTTCCCACGTCGCCGTTGAAGACGCCCTTCTGGTAGTCGTTGACCAGCTGCATGACTCGGTCGCCCGGTCGGAGTGCCAGCTTTCCCCGCTTCAACACCGCCTCTCCCGGGTTGAGCAGGGATTGCAGCCTCTCGTTCAGGTTGTCCGCCCCCACCTCGCCGCGGTACATGGGGGTGAGGACCTGGATGTCCCCGAGGGGATCCAGGCCGAATCCCCGGGGAATCCGCCGGGTGACCAGGTCCTCCACGTAGGCCAGGACCGCGGCCGGATCCTCGCGGTAGACCAGGAAGAAATCGGCCCCCTCGGCATTGTCGCTCTGCGGCATGTGTCCCTGGTTGATGCGGTGGGCGTTGCGGATGATCAGGCCGCCCTCCTTCTGGCGGAACACCCGGTCCAGCCGGCTGCTTGGGAATACGTTGCTCTGGAGCACTTCGCCCAGCACCCGTCCCGGGCCCACGCTGGGGAGCTGATCGGCATCGCCGATGAGCACCAGGCTGCACTCCCGGGGCAACGCCCAGAGGAGGTCCCGGGCCAGGACCAGGTCCACCATGCTGGTCTCGTCGATGAGTACCAGGTCCGCCTCGACCGGATTTCGGGGCCCGCGGTTGAAGGTCCCGGCAACGGGGTCGTACTCCAGCAGTCTGTGGATCGTGCGCGCGCCCAGGCCCGTGGCTTCGGTGAGGCGCTTGGCGGCCCGTCCTGTGGGCGCCGCGAGCTGCACCTCGAGGCCCATGCGCCGGCACAGGGTGACGATGGCCCGGACAATGGTGGTCTTCCCCACCCCGGGACCGCCCGTGATGACGGCAATACTGTGGGTCAGGGCCAGCCGGACGGCCTCCATCTGCGCCTCGGTGAGGTGAAAGGCCCCTTGGTCCCGGTTCGCCTCGAGCAGCGCCTCCATCCGGTCTCCCAGGGGCGGACGCTGCCCGAGAAGGCCGCGGAGTGCCTCGGCCACCTGGATCTCGGCCTCGTGCAGGTAGGGCAGGTAGACCAGCCGGTCGTCCTCCTCCCCACTGGGCTCCGATCTCAGGTGGGCGTCCTGGACCAGTCCGTCCAGCGCCGCCTCTACCAGCAGCGGATCCACCGAGAGAAGCCCGGCGCCCCGCTCCACCAGCCGCTTCCCGGGAACCGCCACCTGCCCGTCCTTGACCTGCTCCCGGAGCACGTGAAACAGACCCGCTTCCAGGCGCTCGGGGTCCTCCTCGAGCAGGCCCACGGATCGGGCGATGCGGTCGGCCATGATGAATCCCACGCCCTGCACCTCCCGGGCCAGGCGGTACGGATGGTCCCGGGCCACCTGGATGGCCCGACTCCCGTAGTGTTCATGGACCTTGGTGGCCAGGGCCGCCCCGAATCCGTGGCCGCGGAGAAACACCAGGGTTTCCCGGACCGCCTTGCCCTCGCCCCAGGATTCGAGCCACCGCGCGAGCTTTTTCCGGCCGATGCCCTCCACCTGGAGCAGGGCCTCGGGATCCTCGTCCATGACCTTCAGGGTCTCGGCCCCGAATTTGTCCACGATACGCTCGGCCAGCACCTTGCCCAGGCCGCTCAGCATGCCGGACGCCAGGTAGCGGCGGATGCCCTCCACCGTGGTCGGGGTGACGGCCTGGAAGGTCTCGACCTCGAACTGGGGTCCGAACCGGGGATGTACCTTGTCCCGGCCGGAGATGCGCAGCACTTCCCCGGGACAAAGTCCCGGCAGCACGCCCACGATGGTGAGGTTTTCCCCGCTTCCACTCACCTTGAACCGAGCCACGGACCAGTGGTTCTGGTCGTTGGCGAAGACCACGTGGGTCAGAGTGCCTTCCAGGGTCCGGGTCTTGCAATCATTTTGTGTTTCCATGGTCGGGGGCGATGATACCACGCGCGAAAAAGGTTCCTGGCACCTTTTTGGCCGGACGCGGTCTCCGCTATAATCCCGGATCCAATGAGCACTGGAAGTTCGTCCCCCAATCCGTGGCCAGCCGGGATTGCCGTTGTGGTCTTTGTCCTGGCCACTTTCTTCGCCGGGGGAGATCCGGTGGACGACGCCGGCATCACCTATCGGTACGCCCGGAACCTGGCTGCAGGCCAGGGGCTTTGTTTCAATCCGGGCGAGCGGGTGGAGGGCTACGTCCACTTCCTGTGGATCGTGATTCTCGCCGCGGTGGAGCGTCTCACCGGAATCCTGCCCATGGAGGCGGGCCCCGGTCTCGGTCGGATTTTCGGCGCCCTGTCCGTGATCTGGGTGGCTCTCCTGGCCGGACTCTTTTCGGGCGGCAGACGCTGGATTCGACACTTCGCCCCCTGGCTCCTGGCCACCAACCTCTACTTCATCCTCTGGTCCCAGGCCGGTCTGGAAACGCCGCTCTTCACGTGGCTCGCCCTGGTCGCCCTGCACCTGGCCGGGAAAGGCGGCCCGGCCGCTACTCTGGGTGCCCCCCTGGTGCTGGTGGCGCTGTGCACGACCCGACCCGAGGGCATTCTGGTGGCCCTGGCCCTGGGCCTTGACACGTTCGTGAGACACCGCCGCCTGGACCTCCGGGCCGCCCGGGTCTGTCTGGCCTTCGTGATCCCTGCTGGCGTCTACTTCCTGTGGCGCTGGACCTACTTCGGCTGCTTCCTGCCCAACGTGTTCTACGCCAAGGCCCAGCTCGGCTGGTGGATTGGACTCAACTACCTGTTGGACTTCCTGATTCGGAACGAGGCGCGGATCCTCCTCCCGCTCACGTGCATCCTCCTGTTGCTGCTCTGCACCGGGATCCCCATCCTGGCCGCCGTGCCCAGGCTGGTCAAGCCGCCCCACAGGGTCCTGAGCCTTCTGATAATCCTGTGGACGGCCGGTGTGGTCTACGAGGGCGGCGACTGGATGGGGGCCTTTCGTTTCCTGGTGCCCCTGCTGCCAGTATTCGCCCTCGTTGCCACGGCCGCTGCCGGCCACCTGCATCTCGGTGGCCGAATTGAGAAGGGCCTGGCCGTGGCACTCCTCGCCGCCCCCCTGGCGTTCAACGGAGTGAACGGGGTCCTGTACGGCCGCCTGCCTCCGAATGATCCTTGCCGCACCTGGTTCCACCAGCGCGGCTACTACGACGACATGGCTTCCTGGGTGAAGCAACACGTCCCCCCCGGCTCGCTCCTGGCCCTGGGGGACATGGGCTACATCCCGTACGAGACTCCGGACAGGCGATACATCGACTTCATGGGTCTTGTGGACGCCACCATCGCCCATCTGCCCGGAGGTCTGACCAATCCCAACGTCTACCTCTACATCAACCAAAAGAAGCCGGCCTATTTTCTGTCCCTCGTCCACCGGAATCCCGAGGGCAAGGTCCGCGGCCACACCCCGGTGGACCATGCCATGCTCGGCTTCCTGGATCCCGCGCTGCCCGAGGACCAGCGCATCTACGTCAAGGTGGCCGACATCGAGGGCTGGGTGGAAAAGGGTGATCTCATTTCATTCTACGTCTACAGAAGGGCGAAGTGATGGGATACCACGACGTGGACCTGGTTGAAGGGTGGGACCTGTACGAACAGGTGATCCTCGAGGACCTCCTGGCCGCCCGCCGGGTGCTCCGCGTGGCCACGGCCAACGTCAAGCTCTTCCGGTTGAAGCCGCCTGGATCGAGCAAGGCCCGGTCCATCGGCGAGGTGTTCCGCAGCCTGGTCGCCCGGGGCGTGGCCGTGCGACTCCTGCACGCGGGGGTGCCCTCGGAACCCTTCCTGACATTCCTCAGGGAGTCCGGGCTCCACGAGGAGGCGCGATTCACCATGCGCCGGTGTCCGCGGGTCCACCTCAAGGCAATCCTGGTGGACGACAAACACCTCTACACGGGCAGCGCCAACCTCACCGGTGCCGGCCTTGGCATGCGGGTGGAGAACCGCCGGAACTTCGAGATCGGCTTCCGGACCCCGGACCCGGACCTGATCCGCCAGGTCCGGAGCCTCTTCGATGTGATCTGGGAGGGAATCCTCTGCGAAGGGTGCGGGCGCAAGGACAATTGCCCGGTGCCGCTGGAAGAGCCGGAGTTCTGAGGGCGATCCTGAAGGCGATTCAGGATTCGAGCCGGATGGACCAGCGCCCGTTCTCTGCCTGGACCGGTCCGGGGGATTCAGGCGGTTTCACGACCAGACGGCCGGCTTCCCCCTCGAGGACCGACCTGCCCGACCGCACCACGTAGTCCCGGATGTTCTGCTTGAGCAGGCCGGCCTCGAACCGCAGCGCCCCGGGATCCGCCTCGGGCCGACGGGCATCCTCCTTGATGTGGGAATAGTGCCGCACCAGGCCCGCCTCGTACCGGGAAGACCGTGATTTCGACGCCACGCTCCGGGCCCCTTCGGGGCAGATGTCGTGGTAGTCGCACCAGCGGCACAGCGCGCTGGTCCGGGCCGGGAAGTCCCGGGCCTTTTGTATGACGTCGATGGCCGTCCGGGTCGCCCGGACCAGGGCCTCCAGCTGGGCCGGGGTCTTCTCCCGGACCACGGTTTCGCCGTGGACCAGGTAATGCCACACAAGCCTCGTCCCCACCTGTTCCGGAAAGACCTTTCCCAGGCCGAGCTGGTACAGGGCCAGTTGATGGTCGGCGTCGATGTCCCTCTGGCTGGGCATGCGGCCCGAGGTCTTGTAGTCGTGGATTTCCAGGTAGTCATCCTCCCCGCGAACCAGGCGATCCACGTAGCCGCGGACGGGGTAGGCCTCGTTGTTATCGTCCTCGCCGAGATGAAACTCCACGAGCAACTCCAGGCCGAGGGTTCGGGGAGCGTCCGCATAGGGAAAATGGAGATCGTGGTAGGTCTTCAGACAGGTCACGCCCAGGACCCGGTAGTCCTCCGGCGTGCGTTCCTCCCGGACCACGTGGATATCGTCCCCGAACGCCTGGTCCCAGCACTGGTGGTACCAGCGTATGAGAGCGTCCAGGTCGACATCTCGCCCCTCCAGGAACTCCCGGTAGAGATGCTCCAGGGTTTCGTGGACCCGGCTCCCCATGAAGGCCTCGACGCCCCGGCGCCGGGAGGGAATCTCGTCCACGTACCGAAATCGGAACTGCCGGGGACACTTCTTGAAGCACTGGATGCGCGAGTGCGAGTAGGGGCCGTACTCAGCCATGAAACCGCCCTTCCTGAGGGAATCCGGGCATTGTAGGGAAAGGGCTGGTAATTGGCAAGGCCGTATACCCCTTGCAAACCCGTGCGGTTTTCGGACAGAATATTGTAGTGGTAAGGACAGAACAGATCCCGCACGCCTATCCGGGAGAACCGCATGCGATACCTCACCCCCTGCCTGCTCTGCCTGACGATTCTCGGCACCTCCGGCGCCCCGGCGCAGATCCCGGAGGGTACCCTGGTCCTCTCCAACCTGACGGACCTGTCGAATCCCGCGCAAAACGGCCCGGGTTCCCTGCATCTGATGAATCCGGCCACCGGCGCCTTCACCACCCTGAACGCCAGCCTCACCACCCTCGGGTTCAACCGCTACGGCCCCTCGTGGGTGGAGATGGACGTCAACAACGTGGACCTGGTGGTGTCCTACCGGGCCATCAGTCCGACCAACGAGCGCCTCATGCACGCCGTAAGCCCGACCGGCGCCATCCTCTCCACCCTCTTCCGGGACATCGGCTCCACCACCCCGATCCGCAACTTCGACCTCGACCACGACGACACCTGGATCCTGACCGGGGGGCGGATCCAGAAGAGCAACCTCTGGTCCTTCAACCACAGGACCCGGGTCTTCACCACCCTGTGCGACGTCACGAACCCCACGGGTCTCGTGAACTCCATGGCCATCGACCGGGCGCCGGGTGCGCCCGTCTATCTCCTCGGCAAGAAGAACAGTCTCTCCTCGGCGGTGCTCATGGTGGCCGACCGCTCCGGCATCCTCGGGACCCTGTCGACGGCACCGGACAGGATCAACAGCGTGGACGTGGACCGCGCCACGGGGGAGTACATCACGGGCAGTGGAGGGCCCGGCCGCGAGTACGGCCGCGTCAGCCGCATGGGCGCCTTCAAGCCCCTCTACACCACCACCGGCCTCTTCAACGTGGCCGCCACCTTCGTGGACCAGGAGCACACCTGCTGGCTCACGGGCTTCGACCTGATCACCCAGCCGGTGCCGCCCAACTCCGCGGACTACGTCCCCGCGATCTACCGCTTCGACCTGGCCGGCACCCTCATCACCTTCCACCGCATTTCCGGGTACAAGCAGTCCACCTTCCTCCCCACCGGCCTCACCCGGTACGGAAGCCGCCGCATCGTGACCAGCGGATCGGGCAAACCCGGCACCACGGTGACCGTTCGGATCCAGAGCCGGAAGCCCTCGGACGCGGGCATGGCGTACCAGCTGGCCTGCGCCCTCACCTACACCAGCGGCCTGAAGATGCCGGGCGGTGAGTACCTGGATCTGACCCCGGACAGTCTCTTCTTCATCACGGCCTCGGGCGTGCTCCCCGGGCTCTTCAAGGACTTCACCGGATTCCTGGATGCATCGGGCAACGCCGCGGCCTCGGTGAACATCCCCAAGGGCCTACCCCCCGGCCTGGGGATCACCGTCTTCGTGAGCGGCATCGTCCTCGATCCCAAAGTGCCGGGCGGCGTGTCCACGGTGGGGAACACGCACTGGTTCGTGTTGAGCTGAGAGCGAGGCCGAACGATTCACCTTGAACGGATCCGGTGTGCACCCGGATCCCACAGCGTCTTTCTGACACCCGGTTCCCACAGCGTCTCTGTGGCCAGAATCGGGCCATCTCGGGCCCGTGGGATGCCCCACAAGGCCTGAACGGCCTATTTTTGGCCAAAAATCCTTCGTGGATTCTACGGCAGGCGACACTGGCCGGCCGCACCACGGCTTCAGCGCCGTAAGGCGGGCTTCCACACCTTTCCGGACACCACGAACTTCTCCACGTCGAGGTCCCCCATCTTCATGTCCACGAAGGGCTCGCCTCCTTTCAGACCCACCGTGCCGAAACCGGTGGCAGTGGAGAGGAAGGCCCGGAAGTCCTCGCCGAGGCGGGAGTCGATGTAGAGGATTTTCTCCACGGCGTCGTAGCGCACGCCGGTCAGGCCCTGGATGAGTCCGTAGCTGGACAGGGCCCGGGCGTACCAGTGGCCGCACTCGTACTCGTTGAAGGGATTCCGGATGGTGCCGTCGTACCGATCCCGGCAGACGCGCACGATGTCCAGGCCCTCCTCCACCAGACCCATCATCATGAGGTGCGAGGCCACCTGGTACTCGATGCCCGTCCACACCTCGTTCGAGTAGACGAAGGGAAGGGACAGGGCGCCGCCCCGGGGCCAGGTGCAGAGCAGGAGGCCGCCGTCCCGGCCCAGGGCAAAGGCCGGACGCTGGGGATTGGCATGGTCCGAGAGATCGCGTTTCAGGTTGTGGGTGTGGATGGCCTTCAGGGTGCTTTGGATCTTCTTTGGGTCGACGAGGTCGCCGAGGCCGCACATCCGGGCCAGCCAGAATCCCAGCACCACGTCGGACAGGCATCCCGTGCCGTACTGGTACTTGGGGCCCTCCCGGTTGAGGGACTGGATCGTCTCCTCATAGCCCGCGCCGCTGTCCGCGGCCTTGAGCGGGGAATAGGTTTCATCGAGGCCCTCCCACTGGACCTTTTGGAAGAAGTAGGCTCCGTTGTAGAGCTCGGTCTCGAGGACCTTCCTCCCCTTCTCGAGGAGATCGCGGTAGCGGCCGACGTCGTCGCCGAGGGCCCGGCCCATCTCCACGGCCGCGGCCAGGGCGCCCAGGTAAAACGAGGTGCACATGCCGTCGGGCCCCCAGAACTCGATGTCGTAGGTGTTGTGGTGGGGCTCCTCGAGCACCCCCCGGCCACGAGGATCCCAGGTTGTGATGCAGTAGTGCAGACTGGCCTTCACCCGGGGCCAGAGGGTCCGGAGCCAGTCGATATCCCCCGCGATGCGCCACTCTCGGTGGACCTTCATGATGCCGCCGAGCTGGCCGTCTGAGGCCGCGCGGCGCTTGTGGGTCACGGGCCGGATGGGCAGGGCCGACCGGAAAGTCTGGTGCCCTTTCTCGTCCTGGCTCTCGTGGAACTCGGTGTGGCGCAGGGTCCGCTCGAGAGAGGGAAAGAGGTGGGGGATGGCCTGGGCGTAGTTCCACACGTGGGTGCACGACCCGTAGCAACACCCCCGGGCGTCACAGCATCCCTCCCAGCACCAGAGGCGGCCGTCGGCCTGCCGGAGCACCGTGGGCGATTTCAGGATGGTGAGGTTCGCAGCCACGGCCTCCACCACCTCGGGGGGCAAAGTGGTGTCGTAGAAGGTGTCCCGGAACAGGGCCGTCTGGTCCCGCAGCCGGGAACAGTTCTCGCGCCAGTACCGTGTCACGTCCTGAATGCCCTTGAACCGACCCGCATACCACGGAACGTACGTAGCCGGGGATCCCCCTTTCGGAACCTGGCCCTTCCGGATGTTCGTGGCCGGCACGTACCACGCGAAGAGCAACCGAACAGTGCGCTCGCCGCCCGGCGCCACCTGGATGGGCACGAAGAGGGAAGCGCCCGGATTCGGCCCCTTCACCGGGGGGTTGTCCACGAGCCTGCCCTCCTGGATGTTCTTCCACGCCAGGGTCACGGCGTCCCACCATCCGCCCTTGAACCAGTTGTGGTCCACAACCACGCGGGCCTCGTCCACGAACACGGCGAAGGCGCCCTCTTGCTCGGGCTTGTCCTTGTCCGGTGCTTGCCAGAGAACGAAGCCCCCGTCCATGGGGAGCACGGCGCCCTCCTTCTTTCCCACGGCCATGAAGTTCTTGGCATTGAATGAGAACACCGCATCCAGAGTTCGACCCGTGGGATTCCTGAAGCGGTATTCCAGGGCCCCCACGGGGAGGCTCGAGTCGGCGGCGCGACCCGGCACGAAGGGACTCCAGCCCGTCACCTCCACATCCAGGGGGACGGCCGGGTCCTTCAGCGTGACCGTTCCAAAGGGAAACCGGGCCAGAAAGGAGGCCTCCCGGAACCGCGGGAGGCCGAAGGAGGTGCGCGCGGCGCCGTTGCCCGTTCCGGGTGCGCCGAAGATCTTCCAGGGCGGCACGGGCCCCTCGAGGACCTTGGCCACGTTCCGGTCGGCTCCCTGGACGCAGAGGGCGGCGTAGGCGTGGGGTTCGTTGAAGACCTCGGGCTTGTTCCGCACCGAGACGTGGGAGATCGCCCCCGTGCCCTCGAGACAGACCATGCCGGCGCCCATGGCGCCGAGAGGAAAGGCTACCCGATTCAGGTGGGATCCCGAGTAGGGTTCGTTGTAGCCCCTGGATGTCACAGACGTGCAGGCGGACAGGGCCAGGGCCAGGACGCCTGTCAGGAGAAAGTGAAGGGGTGGAGAGAAGGATCGGGTTTGCATTCCGTGCTCCTGTTCATGATGACGTGGATCCGCGTATCGACTCGGCTCTTGGGGATCATGATAGTCACAGGAGGACGGGACCGGAAGATATCAATACCTGCTTCAGTGCTTGCTTTAGTGCCTGCGGCTGACCACGAAGCCCGCCAGCATCTCCAGGGCCTCCCGGGCCGGAGAGGGCCTGAGGCCCTTCAGGAGCGCCATGGCCTGCTCGATCTCCCCGCGGGCGCGGCCATACGCGTAGTCCAGAGCCCCGTTCTCCTGAAAGAGGTCGAGGATCCGGGTGCGCTTCTCGGGCCGCGGCGTGTCCGAGGCGATGATCTCCAGCACCTGGCTGCGGACCTCGGGCGTCGATTCCTGGAGGTAGCGGATGAGGGGCAGGGTCAGCTTGCCCTTGTCCAGATCCGTGGCCAGGGTCTTGCCCATGACGGATTCCTGACCCGTCAGGTCGAGACAGTCGTCCACGATCTGGAAGGCCACACCCAGGCACCGACCGAAGGCGGCGCACGCCTTCACGGTCTTGGCGTCCGCCCCGGCCAGGAGCGCGCCGAGTTCGCTGGCGGTCTCGTAGAGGCTGGCCGTCTTGTCCGCGATGACCTTCATGTAGGTGGCCTCGTCCAGGTCCGCATCGTAGCGGCGAAGAACCTGTGCGATCTCACCCCGGCACACCACGCTGGTCATTTGGCTGAGACGGGCTACGGCCTCCTTGTTTTCGAGGGAATTGGCCAGGACGAACGCCCGGGCAAAGATGTAGTCCCCCACCAGGACTGCCGTCTCGTTGTTGTACTTCAGGTTGAGGGTCATGCGGTTCCGGCGGGAAGTGGCCTCGTCCAGGATGTCGTCGTGGACGAGGGTGGCGTTGTGGATCAGCTCCACGGCCGCGGCCAGGACGATATGGTCCGGGATGAAATCTCCCGTGGCCCGGGCCATGAGCAGCACGAGGCCCGGACGGAGCCCCTTGCCCCGGATGAGGCTGGCATCCGTGAGGAGGGGGACCAGGCTGGGATCCGCCCGGTCGATCTCCTGTCGGATCAGGGCCTCCACCGCCTCCATATCCTCGAGGACTGGCTCGAGGATCCGGGCGGCGCTGATCTCGACAGGGTTACCCACCATGCTTGTGCTTCTCCATACGTGGATGGTGTCATCCAACATCCGGTTGTCGGATTCGATCGGGTCTGCTCGCTCTCCTTACAGGCCTGACCTCAGGCGAAATGGATAGTGGCAGGGTCCAGAACCCGCCAGAAAATTCTTGGGCCGTACACCCGATCGCGCATCCCGACAGGGCAACCCGGGTTCGAGGGGCCTATTCATTACCTGGAGGGATTTTGTTCCTGGAATCGTCCTGGCTATCGTCCTCGCGGTCCTTTCCCTTCAATCCGGCCTTGAACTCCACGAAGCTGCGTCCGATGTTCCTGGCCAGCTGGGGAACCCGGTTTCCGAAGAGGAGCAGAAAGATCACCAGGATCAGGATGATGATTTCCCAGGGTCCGGGGAGGAAAATGGCAAACGCATTCAATTCTTACTCTCTCCGTTCTCGGCGGCCCTGGTATCGGGGGCCATGGCAGCGGCGGCTGGAGACTTCTCGCGCTTCACGAGCTTGAAGGTGCGCCGAGCCTGGGACCACCAGGCCGCCCAGGGTTCATGTTCAGCGGAAAATTCCTGTCCGGTCATGTCCACGAGGACCTTGCGGGCGGTGGTGCGGACCCGGGCGTTATCGGAACCCAGGAGCTTGATCTGGGCGGCCACGGCCGCCCGGTGCTGACGGTAATCCTGGCCGTACAGGATCATGTTGAAGGCGTGAAGGATATCCTGGGTGAGAAATTTCAGCGTGTATTTCTCCTGGGTCAGGGTGGCGAAATAGAGGAACAGAAGCCCCACCAGGATGCGCAGGAAGACCGCCTCGCCCCCGACCGCCTCGGTGATCCACGTCCAACCCAGGAATCCAGGGGCAATCCAGGGTGCCAGCACGATGTAGAAGCCCAGGAAGTAGAGTAGGAGCACGCTGAGACGGCCGTACCCCTTGGTGGCCATGCGCCGGGTCTCCATGGCGTCGGGTTTCGGGGCCGCTTTCAGATTATTATCAGGGGCCTTCATTTCACTTCGACAAAGGACGGCCTGGCAGGGTGGAGATAGTAACTCCCGGAAATCGATCCTGGAGCTTCGTTTGGACTACCTTACTTCTTTTTGAGGAGACCGGCAACGTGGTTCCGCCATTTGGCGGCGGCCCGTGCCCGCTCACGGGCCGAAGCACGGCTCTTGAATCCGAAGCTCTTCCCCGTGATCTTGCGCAGGGCCTTGACCGCCGCATCCCGGACGGTTTCATCCTCGTCGCCCAGGGCCTTCACCAGGGCCGGTGCCGCGACCCTGGCCTTGCGCTCCCCGAGGTCTTCGGCCGCGGTCCGTCGGATGAAAAAGTCCTCGTCCTTGAGACAACCGATGAGGGCCTGGACCACCCTGGGGCCCTTGAATAGATTCAGCCCCACCACGGCTTCGAATCGTTTTCCGGGCTTATCCGCCCCGAGCTGGGCGATCCAGCGGTCCACCTCCGACACCTCAGGTCTGGGTTCGGGCCTTGTCACCTCTTTTGCGGCCGGCTTTGCAGCGACCTTCAGCTCCGCCCGGAGACTCTCCACGAGTTTCCGGACGCGGTCGATTTCCGTCCGGAGAGCGCCCAGTTCCCTGGACTGGGATTCGCTCCGTTTCTTCAGGCCGGTGAAGTCCTCCGAAGTGATGCCCTTCCCGGTGTTCTCCTGGAGGATACGGATCCGGCTCATGGCCAGGGTGAGGGAGGCTTCCTGCTTGCTCAGACGCTCATCGAAGAGACTGAGGCCAGCGGTCATCTGGTTCCGGGTCGTCTTGGATTCCTTTTCGATGTCCTCACCCAGCTTTTCCAGGGAGGCCAGGATGACCTTCCGGTCCGGGGAGGCAGGGGCCTTTTCAGGCCTGGAGGCCGGAAACAGATCCTCCTGGAAGATCAGGTACCCGAGGACCACCAGCGTCCCCACCAGGAAGATCCCGAGGTACATGGCCGCAAAATTCTGACGTTTTTCCCGGTATGCTGGCGTGACTTCCTTGCACGTCGCACAGAGGTACTTGCCCCGCCTGAGCTCGGCCATACCCGACTGAATGTCCTTGAGGGGGATGCTCTGGCTGCAATGAGAACAGAAGAAGATTTCCATGGTTCAATCCAAACCAGTGAAGAAGGTTTCGTGCCCGCACCTGCTCCTGGATTCTAGCAGCTGTGCAAACTGCGACGCCCCGGGATCTCCAGACCCCCTCGTATCTGTTCGGTATCCTGTGTTCATTGTACGGTGGAAAGCTCCTGGACCGCAATGAACCATCCCCGAAGGTCAGGCTGGAAATAGTTGTTTCCACCCCAGCCCTCATGGGGAATAATACGCCTGATCCCATGGAGCAGGGAAGCGGAGGAATCGGGCTTCGCCATGGCGAGGTCTTTCCGGATTCTCCGAATCCCGGAACCACGCCCTGCTCCGGATTCCTGAATCCCCACGAAGCCCGCCCGGATGAAGGTGCACCTTGGATCGAAAAGCGTTTGAGGACCTCACGGCCGAATTTCAGATAAAACTATACGAAACTGCTGTCTCGCTGGGACAGGACAATATTCCCCTCTTGGCCGAGCTGGCCGAGCTCTACATCGACCAGGGCAAATTCGGCTCGCTGATCTCAGCGTTCATGTTCACCTGCCTGGCAGCCTCACTCATCATGGGTGTCGTTACCGATTCGATCGGCTATAAACCTGTAGCTGTCTTCGGATTTGTCGCAACCGCCGCCTGCGTATTCATGTTGTCACAGGGTAAAACCTATACCTCGGTGCTGTTTCCCTGCATACTCCTTGGCTTCGGTGCAATGGCCATGAATACCGCCGGCAACACACTCATACCGGTTGTTCTCTTCGATGGTCAGAATCCAGCTGCAGCA
>CAZAKZ010000062.1:0-31634 GCA_964485695.1 uncultured Planctomycetota bacterium
CTGCAGAGGTGCGTGAGTACGGCTTGAGTCAGTTATTTATTTACATTACCTTAGCCTGGTCGTGCTCACGTTCGCCCAGGGATTGATCAACAATCCATCCAATACCCTGCCCACGAGTAGAATTAGCGCCTGGCCGTTCGATGAATACACAGGGTGGCGGTTCCAGTTCATCGTCAACGACAGCGTTTTGCCCAACGACCCCATCAAGATCAAGGATATCGCGTTCGCCAGACGGCAACCATGTCCTGGGGGGCCAATCAGTTGCTGGCCCGCATGGGCTACACTACCGGATATAGTACATTGTCTTACTCGCTATCGAGAGGCAGAACGGTAGAGTATTGCAGGCGGTCGAGTTACGAGGCGGCAGCCGGATTACTGCTGGCTTCGAGAAGCCGGATTCCGGAAAAATCCCGGTAGAACTCCGCCCCCCTGCCTATTCTCCCGTGGACCAGGTCAACCACAACCACCAAATCAACCACAACCACTTCAAAAGGAACAGAAAATGTCCAACCTCACACGCATCCTCATTACCTCGACCCTCGTCAGCCTCATCACTCTTCTTGCCGTTGTCGGCGCGACCACACAGGCATATGTATATGTGCCGAGCAACACCCCATCGACGGGCGGCGCCAACGCCTGGCCGTTCAGCAGCTGGCCCAACTGGCGTTACCAGATCTTGATTCCCGCCTATTCATTGCCGAACGCCACCTTCAAGGTGTCGCAGATCGCTTTCGCGGGCGGGAACACGTCGGTATTCACGTCGCCTGACTTCCAGATTCGCATTGCTCACAAGACGTTGAACACCCTCAATGCCAACTTCGCCAGCAACTTCGACCACCCGCCGATCGTGTGCTACGACGGTGCCATCAACTACAACATCACCAAGGACACCTGGTCGCCCATCGGCCTGATGAACCAGTTCGCTTACGACGGCGTCCGCAACGTGGTGATCGAGATCCGTTACCGTGGCGGTTCGTCCGGCTTCTCGCTGATCCAGCATGGCGGTACGACGCGGGCCTATGTCAATTCTGGCTCCGATCCCTACACCGCGACTTTCGCCACCTCGTTCGGCGGCGGCCCGAAGGTGCGGCTGAACAAGATCCTCACCGGCATCGTCTCAACACCCTTCACCGTCGCCACCGGCGGCACCCTGCCGATCGACATTGTCTGCGACCTCATTTCCGGCGGGAAGTACCAGGTCGTGAACGCCTTCGGCCAGGGTACCTTACCGCTGGGTGCCAACCTCCACCTCAACCTCGCGAACGATCCGCTGCTCTGGACCTCGCTGTTCCTCGGCCCGCCGCTGTTCAACAACTATGCCGGCCCAGTGAGTCAGCGGCAGCCGATAAGGGCCTCTCTGAACGTGCCGGACATCTCGGCCCTCGCCGGCATCGACATCTACACAGCTGGCCTGACCTACAACAACCACCATATCCTCGAGGTCACCAACACCTCGGCCACGACCATCGTCAGGAAGCGATGACATGATTCCGGGATCATGGTCCTCGCGGACCAGCTGATTATCGACCCGGACGGATACACGACGCGACTGGACATCCGCAACCTGGACGCAAACGCGCCAGCGAGTGGATGGCCAGTCGCGTTATTCGTTCCCGTTGCAACAGGAACTACTTGGATTCTCTGGTGTGAACGCCGGAACTCGGCTCGGGAGGTGCATTGTTTTCGCTTCCTCCCCGTGGCAGAATGCACACCGCCGCTCGAGGCGTCTTCGGGCGGGTCGCCGGACGAGGCCCCTGTTGAACCGCCCTGGCCGTGGAAACGAAACCCGAAAACAAGAACCGGATCCGTCTCCTCCTGCGGGACCGGCCCGTCCAGGTGTCGGCCCTGTGTCTATTCCTCAGCATCCTGATGCTCTACCTCACCCGGGAGTGGGATCCGCTCCGGCCCTCCGGCGGCGCGGCACAGCCTTCCATCCGGCTCGAGAACCCCGACACAGGGGGCAGTCCGGGCGGGATTCGCTTCCGGTGGTCCCCCGTGCCCGGGGCCGCGCACTTCCTGCTGGACGTGTTCGATACGGACCTCGAGACCGTGATCCAGAGGGACAGGCTGGAAGGCCAGGAGTACGTTCCGGAATCGGCCGAGGTGCGGAACCTGAAGGCGGAAGTGGACTACTCGTGGTGGGTCAGGGCCCGGGGCCCGGACGGCCAGTGCCTGGCCGCGAGTCCACGCGGTAAGTTCCGTCTCTCCGGGAGGGAGTAGCCGTGCCTGGCAGAGCCGGTCGAATCGCGATCTCCTGCTTCTGGGCGATGCTCTATCTCTCGTCCCTGTCCGGTGCGCAACGTCATGCGCCGGAGATCCTCGACCTCCTGGAGCGGCGCGGCAAGGAGTCCCTGGATCCGCCGGAGTACTTCAGGAAGGTGCTCAAAGGCGAGGACGAAGTCGTGGTGGTCTACCTCGCCGGCCCGGGATCCCTGATGGGCATGGCCGTCACCCGGACCCGGGTCGGCATTGCCGAGATTCCGGGCGAGCTCCACGCCTGGGACGATCGAGTGCGGCGCTTCACCCTGCTCCTGCAGGAGCGCGGTTTCGGCCGGGATGCGGTGCCGGGGGCCCACGTCCTGTTCCGGGGCCTGATCGAACCGCTTCTCGAGAGCGTGGGTCTGGACAAGGCCGCGCGCCTCTGGATTCTCCCCGACGGCCCTCTGGTCCGGCTTCCTTTCAGCGCCCTCGCGACGAAGAGGGGGCCGGAGGGGACCTGGCTCGGATTCGTCTCGGCCATACAGGTGATTCCTGACCTGGCGACGATGAAACGGGTGGCCGCCCGGAGTGTCCCGGTCGCAGGCGGTCCGGCGCGCGTCCTGGCCCTGGTCGTGGAGGACTCCGCCACCACCGAGGCGGACCGGGTGGTGAATCACGGGGGGGAAGGCTCTGTGGCAATATCGTGGCCGTGTGGGGGAGAGAAGCTGGAGGCGCTCCAGCCCCGGATCCTGCACCTGACCGGATTCGTGAGGCCCGCAGGAGGCGGGATCGAGATCGCGTCCTCGAGGGGAGGCGGCTTACTCGATCTGGAGGCCGCCGGCGCATCCGACCTGAGGGCCGGGCTGGTGGTGGCGACCCGGATTGCTTCCGGCGTGGAAAACCGTGCCCTGGCCGTGAGTCGGCCCTTCCTCGAGGCCGGCGTGGCCGCGGTGCTGGTGACGCACTGGGCCGTGGATGAGAGAATCCTCGGGAAGTTCCTCGGCCGCTATTATCTCAACCTGGGCCGGGGCCTCGATGCGGCGGGCGCCCTGGTGGAGACGCGCCGGGCGTTTTCCCGGAGTCCGGGCCTCGGCGGCCCGTCCACCTGGGCGGCCTTCGATGTGACGGGCGACGGCCGCATCCGCCTGCCCCTCCGGAAACCGTTTCGATGGTTCAATTTCTGGTGGTATGCAGCATTGATCTCTACCCTGTATCTCGGATACCGTGTTGTCCGTGTTCTATCGAGGGCCTCCCCGGCCCGGGATTGACTTGGAATCCGGGGTTTTGGCCTTGAGGTGGAAGGGCAAATATCTTAAAAATCCAATAATATTTGGTTTTTCATCCCGGATGGTGAATGCCCGATGAGTGAACGGACAGAATCTTACACGTACGATGACGACATCGTACGGAAGTTCCTGCTGGCAACCATCCTGTGGGGTGTTGTGGGCCTCATCGTCGGCGTCACGGTGGCCTCGCAGCTTTCCGCGCCCGGCCTGAACGCCTCCCACCCCGCCCTGACCTTCGGACGCCTCAGACCCCTGCATACCAACGCCATCATCTTCGCCTTTGCGGGCAATGCCATCTTCTGCGGCGTCTACTATTCGCTGCAGCGTCTGCTGAAGGCCCGCATGTTCAACGACTTCCTGAGCCGGGTCCACTTCTGGGGCTGGCAGCTCATCATCGTGGCCGCGGCACTCACCCTTCCCCTGGGCTTCACCCAGGGCAAGGAGTACGCCGAGCTGGAATGGCCCATCGATATCGCCATTGCCCTGGTCTGGGTCGTATTCGGGATCAACTTCTTCGGCACCATTGCCCGGCGCAGGGAGCGACATATCTACGTGGCCATCTGGTTCTACATCGCCACGGTAGTCACCATCGCCATCCTGCACATCTTCAACAATCTGTCGGTGGTGGCCGATGTTTTTCGCAGCTATCCCATCTACGCCGGCGTCCAGGACGCCTTCATGCAGTGGTGGTACGGCCACAATGCCGTGGCGTTCTTCCTGACGACGCCGTTTCTCGGCCTCATGTATTACTTCATGCCCAAGGCGGCGGAGAGGCCCGTCTTTTCGTACAAGCTGTCCATCCTCCATTTCTGGACCCTCATCTTCATCTACATCTGGGCCGGCCCGCACCACCTGCACTACACTGCGTTGCCTGCCTGGGCTTCCACCCTCGGCATGCTCTTCTCCCTGATGCTCTGGATGCCCTCCTGGGGCGGCATGATCAACGGTCTGCTCACCCTTCGCGGTGCTTGGCAGAAGGTGGCCGCGGATCCGATCCTCAAGTTCTTCGTGGTGGCCGTCACCTTCTACGGCATGTCCACCTTCGAGGGGCCCATGCTGGCCATCAAGACGGTGAATGCGCTGTCCCACTACACCGACTGGACCATCGCCCACGTCCACGCCGGGTGTCTCGGCTGGGTGGGTTTTCTCACCTTCGGCATGGTCTACTGGCTCGCGCCACGAATCTTCCAGGCGGAGCTCTGGAGCAAGAAGCTCATGAGCACGCACTTCTGGATCGGGACGCTCGGCATCCTCTTCTACATCGTACCCATCTACGTGGCCGGTATCACCCAGGGGCTCATGTGGTTCGCCTTCGACGAAGGCGGAACGCTGGCCTACGATTTCGTGGAGACCACCGAGAAGCTGAAGGTGTTCTATGCCGCTCGCGTCCTCGGTGGCGTTCTCTACCTCGGCGGCGCCGTGCTCTGCTTTGTGAACGTGATCAAAACCTGGGCGAAGCGGCCGGAGACCTACGAGGTGCCCGTTCACGAGGCGCCGCCGCTGGCGAAGGACTACGTGGATCCGCCCGTTCCCGAGACCCCAGTCCAGATGTCAGGCACCGCCGTGGCGGACCTCGGCAAGAAGCTCGACTACTTCACCCGGGTTTCCTGGCACCGTCGCTGGGAGCGCCTTCCCCTGCTGTTCACCTTGATGGCGACCCTGGCCGTGGTTACGGCCTCGCTGTTCGAGATCATTCCGACTTTCGTGGTGAAATCAAACGTGCCCACCATCGCCTCGGTGAAGCCCTACACGCCGCTGGAGTTGGCGGGTCGCGATATCTACCTCCAGAACGGATGCTACAACTGCCACTCGCAGATGGTACGGCCCATCTGGCCCGAAACCCAGCGCTACGGCGATTACTCCAAGCCGGGCGAGTTCGTCTACGACCATCCGTTCCAGTGGGGATCGCGGCGTATCGGCCCGGATCTGCACCGTGTCGGCAGGAGGTTTCCGCACCTCTGGCACGTGCGCCACATGGATGAACCGCAGTCGACCACACCCCAGTCCATCATGCCGGCCTATGCGTGGCTCCTGGAGGAGGATCTGGATTACGCTTCTATGCAGAAGACCGTGAATGCCATGGCGACCCTCGGCGTCCCCTACGACAAGGAAATGGACCGGGCCGAAGAGATGGCCAGAGCCCAGGCGAAGAAGATCGCCGCCGAGATCGTCGAACAGGATGGTCCGAGAGACCTCGAGCAGAAGAAGATCATCGCCCTCATCGCCTATCTCCAGCGTCTCGGGACCGATATCAGCCTCCCGGCCGCAGCCGGTGGGGAGAAGACAGGGGAAAAGAAAGAGGGTAAGAAGTAGGAAACGCGTATGTTCCCTGCGATTGCAGTCCTGGCCGAGAAGGCCGGGGGCCTGTCGGAGGCCGAACAGTGGAGGGGATTTTACAGCCTGGTGGCCCTGGTCATTGCACTGCTCGGTTTCGTAGCGGTCCTGATCTACCTGTTCCTCCGCCGCAACAGGGGAATACACGAGCGGGCCAGGCAGATGCCCCTCGATGAGGATTGACCCGGATCATTCATGTCATTCATGGAGCATGGAGAGTCGTCATGACCACTGGCGAGAAGGATATCCTCCTGGATCACAGCTACGACGGAATCGAGGAGTTCGACAATCCTCTTCCCGGATGGTGGGTGTTCCTCTTCTGGGTGACCATCATCCTCACCTTCTTCTACATACTTTATTACCACTTCGGGGCGGGGAAGAGCGTCCACGACGAATATGATCTGGAGGCGGCCGCTTTCTTCGAGAAACAGGCCGAACAGTTTGCGGGCGTGGAGGTGAACGAGGTCACCATCTACAAGCTCATGCAGGACCAGAGGCTCCTTACCGGCATGAAGAAGCGCTTCCAGGGCAAGTGTGCCACCTGCCACAACAAGGAGGGCCAGGGCGACGCCTGTCCGAATCTCACCGACGCCTACTGGCTCCACGGCGGCGACCTCATGCAGATCTACAACACCATCCTCAAGGGTGTCCCCCGTACCGAGATGAAGGCGTGGGTGACGGAGCTGGGTCCAGCCGGCGTTCTCACCATGTCCGCGTTCGTGGGCAGCCTCCGGGGCACCAACGTGCCCAGCAAGCGGAAGATCGAGGGCAAGAAGTACGTGATCAAGGTGCCCGACCTCACCGAGAAAGAAGAGACGAAAAAGGAAGGCGCTCAAGGCTCCAGTAACGATCCGAAGCAGGGCGAGTGACTCTCTGTCCTTTCGGGACTACAATTTCAATCGGTACGAACACACCCCTGGCCGCAGCAGCAAGGTCTTCGAAAATGGCAAGCGTCTTCGCCCCCGAAGCCAATGAGCAGGTGCTCAGCACTCTGAACCGGGACGGCAGCCGGCGCTGGATCCGACCCAGGCCCTCCCGGGGGCGATTCCATTCCCGGCGTCTCGCCGTGGGTTGGTTCCTGATCCTGATCTTCACGGCCATCCCCTACATCAAGGTGGGGGGGAAGCCCCTCATGCTCCTGGATATCGCCGGCCGGAAGTTCACGCTGGTCGGGAAGACCTTCCTCGCCACCGACACCCTGCTCCTCATGCTCTTCCTGGTGAGCATCCTCATCACCATCTTCCTGCTCACGGCCATCTTCGGCCGGGTGTGGTGCGGCTGGGCCTGCCCCCAGACGGTCTACATGGAATTACTCTTCCGTCCCCTCGAGCGCCTCATCGAGGGCCGCAGGACGCGACAGCTGAAACTCGACCGCGAGGGGGGAGACTGGCGTCGCATCGTGAAGAACGTCATTTTCATTCTTCCATCGGTCTACCTCGCCCACACTTTCCTGGCCTACTTCGTCGGCGTCGACCGCCTCGTCCAGTGGGTGCAGGGATCACCCATCGACCATCCGACCGCGTTTCTGGTCATGGCTTTGACCACCCTCGCCATGGTCGTGGACTTCGGCTACTTCCGGGAACAGATCTGCCTCGTCGCCTGCCCGTACGGCCGGTTCCAGTCGGCGCTCCTGGATCGAAAATCCCTCATTGTCGGCTACGACCGCAGACGCGGCGAGCCCCGCGGCAAATTGAAGAGAGCCGACACGGACCGGGGCGACTGCATCGACTGCAAGATGTGCGTCACCACCTGTCCCACGGGTATCGACATTCGCGACGGCCTCCAGATGGAGTGCATCAACTGCACCCAGTGCATCGACGCCTGTGACGGCGTCATGGAAAAGGTCGGCAGGCCGGGCGGCTTGATCCGTTACTCTTCCCAGGAGGAACTCGATGGGGGGCGACGCAGGTTCCTCCGGCCCCGGGTGGTGCTCTACCCCCTGGTGCTGGGGGTGACGCTCACGCTGTTCATCGTGTTGCTGGTGACCAAGAAGAATGCCGACGTCACCATCTTGCGCGCTGCGGATGCACCGTACACGAAGCTGGGGAGCGGCGAGGTCTCGAACCGTATCCGGGTGAAGGTCGCCAACCGCGATTCGAAGGAACACAGGTACAGGATCTCCGTGGAAGGGCTGCCGGATGTCCACATCAAGACCGCCCAGAATCCACTCACCGTGCAGCCGGGGAGGACCGAGGTGGCCGGTCTCTTCGTCATTGCGCCCCCGTCCCTGTTCGTGAAGGGACGCAGGACGATAGAGCTCAAGATTTCCGACGGTGAAGGATTTACCGTAACCCGAACCTACCTGCTGCTGGGTCCCTATACCCGGGACGGGACTCGAGGAGAGGCGAGATGAAGAAGGGCTGGATCTGGGCCGTCTTCCCCTTTGCCGTCCTCGGCCTTTCCATGGGATTTCACCTCGTGTTCATAGCCCTGGCCGCATCGGATCCGACCCTGGCCGTGGAAGAGGACTACTACCAGAAGGGCCTCGACTGGGACAAGCATGTGGCCCAGGTGGAGAGGAACCGGGAGCTCGGGTGGACCCTGGACCTCGCCTTCGACAGGCGCGGTCTGAACGCTGCGGAAAGGGTGGGCTCGACGGGCGTCGAGGTCCGGCTTGCGGACCGCGGAGGAAAGTCGATCGCGGGGGCCGTGGTCCACCTGGCGACGTTTCATCACGGCCGGCCGCGGCGGATCCTGGAGGCGACCCTGGATCCGGCCGGACCGGGCGTCTACCGTGTAGCTCTGCCGATGCGGCGTACGGGCATATGGGCGTTTCGCTTTCGCGTCGAGCGTGGAAGGGATGTCTTCACGAAGGAATTCAGCCGCCATGTCTCCCTTCCGTGAGTGGATCACGGAGAATGCGGAACCCGAGGAACGAGTCGACGCATGATCACTCTTCTTACCGTGGTATTCTTCGCCAGCCTGCTGGGCAGCCTGCACTGCGCGGGTATGTGCGGCGGATTCGTGGTCTTCTACTCCGGATCGACACCCAGGGGCGCCCGGCGCATCCTGAGCCACACCGCCTATAACGGCGGCCGGTTCTTGACATATGCCCTCCTGGGACTCCTGGCCGGTTTTCTCGGCGCCGCTCTCGATTTGGCTGGAACCCTGGTCGGCGCCCAGCGCATCGCGGCCGTCCTCGCCGGAATCTTCATCTTTCTCTGGGGGGTCATCGGCCTCCTCAGGGCACGGGGCGCGGAGATATTCAAGACCCTGCTCCCGGACGGGGTGGAGCGATTCTCGGCCCGCGTGCTCCGGGCTCTCACAGACTGTCCCCCGGTGCTCCGGGCCCTGATCCTCGGACTGCTCACCACCTTTCTTCCGTGTGGATGGCTCTACTGGTTCGTGATATCGGCGGCAGGTACGGGCAACGCCCTGAATGGTCTGATGGTGATGATGGCTTTCTGGGCGGGCACCGTGCCCGTTCTCCTCGGCCTCGGCCTCGGGATTCAGGCCGTGGCCGGGCCGTTCCGGAAGAAGCTCCCCACCGTGACGGCCGTGGCCCTGCTGGTGGTCGGCCTGGTTCTGGTGTTCGGCCGCATCGACAAGATCGGCATCCAGGTCGGCGGCGAAAGCGCCAAGCCCGCCACCCTGGAGGAATCCCTCGATCACGTCCGTGGTGTCGAGCACAAAAAAATGCCCTGCTGCAACGGCCATGATAAAGACCGGAAATAGCGAGGAGACGGGTTCGCCCGCCTGCACCCATTGCGGCCTGCCCGTGCCGGCGGGCCTCGTCGAGGCCGGCGCCGAGGCGCAGTTCTGCTGTCAGGGCTGCCGCATGGTCCACCGCATCATCCACGACCACGGCCTTGGTAGCTTCTACGCGATCCGGCTGCCCGAGGACCTGCCCCTGGAGCCCGCCCGGGCGGCGGAGCGCACGTACGAGGAATTCGACGAACCGGCCTTCCAGAACCTCTACTGCCGCCCGGCCGCCGGGGGTCTGGCCACGGTGGAACTCTACCTGGAGGGGGTCCACTGCACGGCCTGCCTGTGGCTCATCGAACGGGTCTCCGGGGTGCTGCCCGGTGTGGTGGAGGTGCGCCTGGACATCTCCAGGTCGCGGGCCCGCGCCGTCTGGGATCCCGCGCGGATAAAGCTCTCGGACATCGCCCGCCGTCTCCATGCCTTCGGCTATCCGGTTCACCCCTTTCGCGGTGTCGAGGCGAGCGAGATGGCCCGGCGCGAGGACCGGGCCCTCCTCATCCGCCTCGCCGTGGCCGGCGTCACGGCCGGCAACGTCATGCTCATCGCCTTCGCCCTCTACGGCGGCATGTTTCACGGCATGAGTCCTCACTACGAGTCGTTCTTCCGCTGGATCAGCATGCTCATCGCCCTGCCCTGCGTCATCTGGGGTGGGGGGGTCTTCCTGGGGGGCGCCTGGTCGGCCCTCAGGGCCCGCGTGCTGCACATGGACCTGCCCATTTCCATTGGCATCCTCACCGGCTTCGGCTGGGGCGTGGTGAACACCGTGCGGGGCGGCGGCGAGATCTACTTCGACTCGGTGACGGTCCTCATCTTCCTGCTCCTGGTGGGCCGCCTCGTGCAGCGACGCCAGCAGCGCCGTGCGGCCGACGCCGCCGAGCTCCTCTATTCCCTCTCGCCCTCCCGGGCCCGGCTCCTGGAAGAGGGGCGGGTGCGGGAGGTGCCCGTCGAGGCGCTCTTTCCCGGCGCCGTGGTGGAAGTCCGGGCCGGTGACACCGTACCCGCCGACGGATTCGTCAAGACCGGCGCCTCGTCCCTGGACCTGTCGCTCCTCACCGGGGAGTCGCGGCCGGTGGCGGTGGAGCCGGACGGCCGCATCCACGCGGGAGTGGTCAACCTCACGTCCCGCCTCGAGGTGGAGGTGGACGCCACCGGCGAGGAGACGCGGGTGGGTCGCCTCATGAAGCTGGTGGAGACCTGCGCCTCACGAAGGCCCGGCATCGTGCGCCTGGCCGACCGCATCTCGGGGTGGTTCGTGGCGGTGGTGCTGGGGCTGGCGGCGGCCACGGCCGTGGTCTGGCTCCGGCTGGATCCCTCCCGGGCCGTGGATCACGCCGTGGCGCTCCTGGTGGTGACGTGCCCCTGCGCCCTGGGGCTGGCCACGCCCCTGGCGGTGAGCGCCGCCATCGGCCAGGCGGCCCGGGTGGGTATCCTCATCAAGGGCGGCGACGTGTTCGAGCGCCTGAGCCGGGCCGGCCGGGTGTGGCTCGACAAGACCGGCACGCTGACTGAAGGCCGCTCGACCCTCGTCGAGTGGCGGGGAGATCCGTCGGTGAAGCGCCTGGTGGCAGCCCTCGAGGCCCACGTGTCGCACCCCCTGGCCCGGGGATTCCTCGAGGCCTTCGGGGAGACCGAGAGTGTGGATGTGGGTGACATAGCCGTCGAGGCCGTGTGCCAGGCGCAGGGGTGCGGTGTCAGCGGCCGGGTGGCGGGGCATCGGCTGGTGATCGGATCCCCTGCCTACCTGGCGGACGAGGTGGGACCCCTCGAGGACGGAAACCGGGGCCGCGTCGCGGCCCTCACCGCCGAGGGCCTCACGCCCGTGGTCATCGCAGTGGACGGCAGAATCGCGGCCGTGGCGGGATTCGGAGATCCGGTGCGTCAAGATGCCGCTTCGGCTCTGGCCCGCATCCGGAAACGCGGCTGGCGCGTCGGCATCCTGTCCGGCGATCATCCGGAGGTGGCCGGAGCGGTGGGGCGGCGCCTCGCCATCGATGCCTCGGACATCCTGGGGAGTGTTCTGCCGGAACAGAAGCTCGCTCAGGTGGAGCGGTCCAGGGAAGAGGGGCCGGTGGTGATGGTGGGGGACGGAGTCAACGACGCGGCGGCCCTGTCCTCGGCCACCGTGGGCATCGGGGTCCACGGGGGTGCCGAGGCGGCGCTGGCCGCCGCGGACGCGTTCCTGACGCGGCCGGGCCTCACTGCAGTGGCCGACCTGTTCGAGGGGGCGGGCCGGACGATCCGGGTGATCCGGCGCAACCTCGCCTTCTCGCTGGTCTACAACCTCATCGGCGCCACCCTGGCCGCCACAGGCATCATCAATCCGCTCATAGCCGCCGTTCTCATGCCCCTGAGCTCGATCACCGTCATCACCAGCAGTTACCGGGCGCGGATGTTCCAGTAAACCGCCACGGTCTCCGGATTCCGGAGGTCCGTATCGGCCTCGAGAACGGATACGCGTTTTGACGAAGAATACGGGAAGGCAGTGGTATAATGACGCCGCTCCCGGAGACCCTCCGGAAGGCTCCGTAATCTGGATTCTGGATTTCTTGATGTCATCTCTGTAACGGAAGGAATGCACCATGTTCCGTGCACTCATCCTGGTGCTCGCGCTGTTCGTGAACGCGTCGGCCCAGACGGATCTCCAAGCCCCCTTCAAGGTGAAGGCGGACGGTCAGGCCATCGACGTGCCCGTGGGGCATGCCGCGCCCTACTTCGTCGACCATGACGGCGACGGCCTGAAGGACCTGCTGGTCGGCCAGTTCGGCAAGGGCCGGC
Source organism: uncultured Planctomycetota bacterium (assembly GCA_964485695.1). Lineage (GTDB taxonomy): Bacteria > Planctomycetota > JAFGQW01 > JAFGQW01 > JAFGQW01 > CAZAKZ01. The sequence goes on from CAZAKZ010000062.1 coordinate 12,300, forward strand.
TTCGTATCTACAAGAACGTCGGCAAGGCCGGCGCCCCGGCCTTCGGATCATTCGATCTGTTCAAGGCCGGCGGTGTCGTCGGCAAAGTCCCGAGCGGCTGATGCATCGGTTTCGGTCCACAGCGTGTGGACCTCACCCACGACGGCATTGTCGATATCCTCTCCGGCTCCTACCCCGGCGAGATCTATCTCTTTGTCGGTAACCAGGACGGCACCTTCCAGAAGAGCATCAAGATCCAGAACAAGCACGGAAAAGACCTCAAGGTCGACCGCGCAGCAGCGGTGTTTGCAGTAGACTGGGATCGAGACGGCGACCTCGATCTCGTCATAGGGAACATCAAGGGCGAGGTCTGCTTCGTCCCGAACGAGGGCGCCGAGGGCACCAACGTCTTCGGCGATCCGGTCAAGATCCAGGCCGGCGGCGAGAAGATCTCCGTGCCGCGCCGCAACGCCGGGCCGTGCGTGGCCGACTGGGATTGCGACGGAATCCCCGACCTGGTGGTGGGGTGCGGCGACGCCAGCGTCCTCTTCTTCCGCAACACCACCGACCGCGGCATGCCCGTCCTGGAGAAGGGCGTGCAGCTCGTCGGTCCGGGCAACACCCACCTCGGAGGCAAAGCGAGCGCCCAGGCCGGAAAAGGCGGGAGCCGCGCCTACCGCGCCAAGGTGTGCGTGGCTGACTGGAATGCCGACGGCCTCCCCGATCTCCTGGTCGGCGACTGCATCTCCAAGACGGGCAAGGCGCCCACGCTGACCGCCGAGCAGGAGGCCGAACGGGACCGCCTGCAGAAAGAGAGGCAGGCGGTCCTCGCCGAGTACCAGGTCAAGATCGGGAAGATGCAGGAAAAACTGCAGGCCGAGCACGGCTACTCCCTCCGCAATGTACCCGATAGCAAGAGAAAAGCAGTCCTGGAATCGTGGAGGAAGCTCATCAAGGAGGATGAGGGCTACATGGCCCTGTCCCGGAAGCAGTCGGATATCTACCGTAAACTCAGGAAGTATCAGGCGCCCCGATCCACCCACGGATACGTCTCGGTCTATCTCAGGAAGGAGAAGCCCAGAACCCTGTAGGGGGATCCGGACGGGAGTAGAGTCATGTCCATGGTCTTCATCCTTCTCCCGCTGGGCCTGCTCGTGGCCGGGGCGGCCCTGGCCGTGTTCATCTGGGCCACCCGCACCGGGCAGTTCGACGACCTGGAGACGCCGGCTCGCCGCATCCTGCACGACGACGAGCCAATGTGCACCCGGCCGGAGGCGCGGGGTCCGGAATGATGGTGAAACGGCTTCCCCGATACCCGGACCGGGGCTATTCTTTTCCTTCGAGAAAGTAAGGGTGACACCCAGGGTCCAACCGGAACCGACTCGATGAACCAGACCCGGACGGCCGGCAATCCGGTCATGCTCTTCATGGACCTGGTCAAGGTCCGGCTGTCCCTGATGGTGCTCGGGACCACCGGTGTCGGCCACGTGGTGGCCGCCGTGGGGCCCGTGGACTGGCCGCGGCTCCTCACGACTCTCGCCGGGACCGCCCTGGCCGCCTTCGGTGCCAACACCCTGAACCAGTGCGTGGAAGCGCCCCGGGACGCAGTGATGGAGCGCACCCGGAACCGGCCCGTTCCCTCCGGCCGCCTGGGCCGCGGCCAGGCCGGCGTCCTGGGCCTCGCCCTGGCGCTGGCCGGGGTCTTGCTGCTCTGGGGAACGGTCAATGCCATGACCGCCGGGCTGGCGCTCCTCACCGTGGTACTCTACGTGGGGATCTACACACCGCTGAAGCGCCTCACGTCTCTGAACACGCTGGTGGGGGCAACGTGCGGCGCCCTTCCCCCCATGCTGGGGTGGACCTCGGTGACGGGGAGCTTGGAAGCGGGCGCCTGGATCCTCGGACTCCTGCTGTTCCTCTGGCAGGTCCCGCACTTCCTGGTCCTGGCCTGGATCCACAGGGAGGACTATTTCCGGGCCGGCTTCCGCATGTTGCCTGCCTTCGATCCCACGGGACGGGTGACGTTCAATACGGTGATGCTCTACTCCCTTGCCCTGCTTCCCCTTGGCCCCCTCGCCACGCTCCTCGGAATGGCGGGGTGGACCTTTGCCGCTGCAAGCGTGGTGCTGGGCCTGGCCGTTCAGGTCCTCTGTTTGCACAACATGGGCGCGCGCACGCGCTCCAGTGCGCGCAGCGTATACGTGGCCGGACTGATCTACCTTCCTCTCGTACTGGCTCTCATGGTGGCCGATCGCGGCCCGGTCCACGGGTCACGCGGGATCCTCGGACCCGTGGAGGCAACGACCGCGGGTGAAGTTCCTGTAGAGTCGAGAACATGACGGAAAAACCCGGCGGAAACGAGAAGCTCTTCACCTTCTGGAGCGGGGGCTGGGCCCTTGCCCTCGGTGGGGTCCTCAGCCTTGCCGTTGCGGCCTGGGTTATCTTCACCGCCCTGAGCGACCCTTCGGGTCAGCCCCTCGGCGACGGAGTCCATGTGGAGAGCTATGGATTCGACCTCTCGAACCTCGAGATCCCACGCGATGAGATCGTCATCGGCAGCCGGAACAAGGACTACATCCGCGCTCTCGTCCATCCCCAATCCGTGCCGTCCGCCTCGGTGCCAGCGTTCAACCGCGCCCAGCGCGGCAAGTTCCTGGTGGGCTCCGACCGGGTGATCGGCGTCACCGTGGGCGAGGCGTCCCGGGCGTATCCCATCCGGTTCGTCCGGTGGCACGAGATCGTAAACGACAACCTCGGCGGCGTGCCCATCGCCGTCACCTACCACTATCTCTGCGACAGCGTCGTGGTCTTCGATCGCCGTGTGGCCGGCGAGACCCGGGTCTTCGGCGTCAGCGGCCTGCTCCACAATTCCAACCTGCTCCTCTACGACCGCAGGCCAAAGGCGAGGGGAGAGAGCCTCTGGTGCCAGATGACCGGCCGCGCCGTCGCAGGGCCGGCCGCGGCCGCGGGGCGCGGCCTGAAAGTCCTTCCCTGCGAGGTCGTGCCCTGGTCGGTATGGAACTTCGAGCACGAGCAGGGCACCCTGATGAAGCCGCCTTCCAGGCTGATCCACAAAAAACTCTACAAGATGCTCCCGGCGTCCGGGTACTTCGGCCACGACGACCTCCTGTTCCCGGTGAAGCCCCTGCCGCCTGCGAGCGAGAAGGCGCCGGCCAGGAAGGCCCGCATCGTGGTGGTGCGCATCAACGGCCACGGCGTGGTCTATCCCCTGTCGCGCATCGCGGCCAGAGTGAATGAGGCCGACCGCCTGGCCTTGACCCAGGACGGGGTGGAGATCGCATTCGAGTACCACCGCGGCCCGGACACCGTGCGCGTCAAGCCCGGACGCACCTCGAAGAAAGTAGAGGTGTTTCACGCCGCCTGGTTTGCGTGGCACGCCTTCCACCCGGAGGACAGACTCTTCGGGCAGGAATGATCGGGGAGCCGGGAATCTACAGATCCTTGCATCCTCATGTATGGATCCTTGTAAATCCGGTGAGGCCCGGTAAAATGAGATTCAGTTGACCACAGGACTTCACCGTTACAAGGAGAGATAGATGAAGAGTATTCCCGAGTTCTCGTTCAAGGCCGCCCTTCTGGTGGCGGGACTGGCACTGGCCGGCCTTGTTGTTGGCGTTGCTGACACCGGAGCCCAGGTCAAGAAGCCCCTCCTCGAGTTTGCAGGCAAGACCACCTGCGGTTTTTGCAAGTACGCCCACCAGGCCCTGCGTGAACTCTACCCGCAGAGAAACGGCGATTTCCACTACGTATCACTGGTGTGCGACAGGAGCTCCTCGGCCTATGCGCGCGCCAGAAACGACTACAACTTCTACGGCTATCCCTCCGTCTTCTTCGACGGCGGATACAGGGTGAGCCTCGGGGCGGGAAGTTCGTATTCCGCCAAGGTCACCTACGACGCCTATGTCAACCACTGCCGTGCAAGGCCCGTGCCGCAGCTGGACCTCTACCTCGACGTGGAGTGGACCGGCCGGGCGAAGATGGACATCATCGCCAGGGTCAAGAACAAGGGTGCGGCCGGCTACTCGGGTCGAGTCCGGGTCTACATCACCGAAATCAAGTCCTCTCTGGGCTGGAGAGACACCGGCGGATTTCTCTACACCTACGCGTTCCTGGATTTCGCCATGAATCACCCCATCAGCCTCTCCGGCGGCAAGGACCAGGCGTGGATCACCTCGTGGAACGGCAGTTTCAGGGGCTACCCGAATCTCTCGTACGACAACATCGTCGTCATTGCCGCCGTCTTCAACGGATACGGCGTCCAGGGGTATGCCTATCCACCGAACCGTAATCCCTTCACGGCCTACTACGTGGACGCGACCGCGCGGGCGCAGCCCAAGCCGCTGGGCTCCGACACCAAGTTCGTATCCCAGTACGGCGGCGCCGTGAATTTCGGCCTCTACGCCTATCCTCAGAACGCCAATCGGCCCTACCTGCTCGCCGGTAGCTTTTCGGGCACCACGCCGGGGACGCTTCTGCCCGGAGGCCGGGCCACGTTGCCCCTGAACCTGGACTACTTCACCTATCACGTGATCTACAACGTCAACTCCCACATGTTCACAAAATTCATGGGGAATCTGGATAGCAAGGGCTCTGCCGCGGCCACGTTGAACGTCCCGGCCATCCCCGGCACCGTGGGCGTGAAGCTGTTCTTCGCCTACACGCTGTGGGATAAGTTCGACTTCGTCTCGAATCCCTTGATGATCGAGATCAGGTAGGCGCCGTTGCCGCAGGTGGGACCGGCCGTCATTGCCGGGTAGAGATGTGCACTCCGAATCGCCGCCGGTCCTCGCCCTCCTTGGGGACCCAGCACTTGTCGGTGTTCACGATGCAGAGCCGGTTGCGGCCGGCGGGGATCTCGGGCAGGACGATCCGGGCCCGTTCCGGCTGACGAAACGTATATGTGATGTCACGGACATCATCGTTGATCGTCAGGGTGATGGGCATTTCATCCGGGTCTGCAGAGCAGGTGATCCACAGATCCCGGACACCGGATTTTCCGGACGCTCCACCGTCGATGACCAGATAGCCGGGCTTGCCGTCGGTGGTCCAGGCGTCTGGAGAGATCCCCAGGGCTGCGACGCCACCGTCCAGCGCTTGCTTGCCCGGGATGTCCAGCGTCTTCAAGACTTCGATCATCCTGGACCGTAGGTCGCGGCTGGGGTATGCGGACAGATGGGCGAGGAGATCGTGAGCCGTGTCGAGATCACAGCTTCCCCTCTCCAGGCACGCCTCCGCGGTTCTGATGGCGCTTTTCGTCCTTCCCGATTTCAAGGCGCGCCGGGTACTCCTCAGGAAGTTTCTCGATCCTTCTTTCAGGGCGGTCCGGAATCTGTAGACAAAGTAGAACCATCTGCCCCTAGAAAGCGGCATGTATTTCCGGGACAGCTTCCGGCTTTCATGGTCCAGGTATTCGTAACGGACCGATACGGGTATGCCGTGCCTTTCTGCCTCGTGCACCATCAGGGCGTAGGCATACAGGGTTTCCTCGGTCAAGGTGCCCTGGGCAAGCTCCTCGATGTCCGGCGTGATTGAAACCGCCGGAACCCGGATCTCCTTGCATTTCTCGATGAACTGTTTGACGTTCTCCCTGTCCGAATTGCCGTCTCTGAGGATGTACTTGACGGTCACGTCGCCGCCCGTTTGCACATATCTCGAAACGTGTTTCCACACCGAGTCAAATGCGTCCCGGCCCTTGATTTCCCTGTAGGTCTCTGGATTTCCGGCGTCGACGCTCGTGACAATGGAGACTTTCTTCTGTGTCAGACCCTCTTCGATTTCCTTCGAGAATATAACGGCATTCGTGAAGATGCGTTGATGGAATCCCTTCTCCAGCAACATCTCTTGGAGCCTGGGGAATTCCTTCAGGATTGTCGGTTCTCCGCCTCCCCAGTCTATCTGAGAACCGTTCTGGAGGTGTCCGTTTTCGATCAGGTCTTCAAATATGGGTATGAGCTCGTAGCCGTATTTCGGCAGGCCCCAGTCCTGGTGCAGGAAGGTATAGCAATAATTACACCGCAAGTTGCATGCAGTGAAATTGCTGATGTCGATTTGGCTGAATATCGAGTGCCCATCCAGTGCTTTCCAGTCGTGCTTTCTAAGCCAGTGGCAACCCTTGCACGGAGAATCGACCCCGTCCTGGTTGTTCAATTCCCTCAGCTTTTTCCTCTCGCGGAGTATTTCTTCGACAGGCAATTTGCCCCCATCGAATTTACAGATAGGGACGAAGCCTTTCGTTCCGGCGCTATGAGGTATGCAGCAGAACTTGAGCTCAAGGACGTCCAGCACGCCCCTGTACTCTATCCACTCGCAGCTGAAGTATGCCATGGTCTCGTTTCTCCCGCACCCACGGGAAAGAGCTCGAAACTCGATTTGTCGATCAGAAGGTTCCGGCTACGATCGGGTTATTTCCTTTTCGGTAAATTATTGTGCGAGAACCCCGCCCACTCCCGGATTCTTCACCACGTGCCCGTTTTCAGGTACAAGACATTACCAATGAATGAGATGTGAAGAAAGGACCGATTTGGGTCCGGGCCGGGATACGCGTTTGAGGAGATCCGCCGTTTCGGGGTTGATTATTTGCAGCGCATGAGATACCAGAATGGGAAGTCGTGCATTGGCTTCCGCCCGAAACAGCGTTTGGTTGATTGAAGTGACCGGTCGAATCCTGGGAGGATGAGCACATCAAGATCCTCTTCGTGACCAACTCCTACCTGCCCCACTCCGTGGGAGGTGTCCAGCTCCACATCCAGACCCTGGCCGATAGTCTGCGTCCCCAGCACGATGTCCGGGTCCTGGCTCGCGCCAACACCACGGAGGACGAGGAGTACGCGCTGCGGGAATACGAATACAGGGGACTGCGCATTCACACCATCAACAACACCTTTCGCGAGGCCGGGCATTTCTTCTTTCTCTATGCCGACCGGGGCGTGGACAAGGCCATGGAAGAGGTCCTGGACGACTTTCAACCCGACCTGGTCCACGTCCACCACCTCACCTGCCTCAGCACCAACCTGGCCACCATCCTGCGACAGCGTAATATCCCGGCGGTGATGACCCTGCACGATTTCTGGATGATCTGCCCCCGAGGCCAGCGCCTGCACCGAGACGGCACTTTCTGCGAGACAATCGACCGGAAGCGCTGTCACGGCTGCATCCGTCCAACCTGGGACTTTCTCTTCCCGGAGGGCGAGCCGGACGCGCTGACCGTGAGAGCCGAGATGGAAATGCTGGCCGCCTGGGACGACCGGGTGCACCGTGTCCTGACCGGATTCGACCGCCTGATCGTTCCGAGCCGCTACTTCCGGGAGACGTTTTCAGCCCGTGGCATCGAATCCGAGCGTATCGTCGCCATTCCCCACGGTCTGGAACCGGCGCCGTTCAAGCACGTCGCCGAGCGCCGGAAGCCGGCCTCGAAAACCCGGGTCGGATACCTGGGTACCGTGATCCCCTCCAAGGGGGTGCACGTGCTGCTCGAGGCCACAGACGGTCTGGAAGACTGGATCGAGGTGGCGATTCACGGGGAAGCGGTCCCGTACCACGAGGACAAGGACTATCTCGCGCGGCTACGGGCATCTGTCCCGGCCGGAGTGGAGGTGCATTTTCACGGCCGCTACCTCCCGGACCAGATCGCTGCGATCCTCGAAGAGGTGGATATCCTGGTGGTGCCGTCCATATGGCCAGAGGCGTTCGGTCTGACGCTCCAGGAGGGTTTCCTCGCCGGAATCCCGGTGGTTGCCGCGGACATCGGTGCCCTGACCGAGTTCGTGCCCGAGGACCGGGGTCTTCTCTTCAAGCCGGGTGACGCCGGCGACCTCAGGCGGCAACTGATCCGCTTGCTGGACGATCCCGACCTCGCGAGGCGTATCCGAGGCCGCGCCGAATGGGTGCGCACGCCGGGGGAGATGGCCGCCGATACCCTGGCCGTGTACGAGGACGTCCTCGGGAAACACCGGGTGCCGGAGGAAACTCAGGATCCGTTCCATGAAGCCTTTCGTTCCCGGGTCGAAGCCGTCCAGGCCATTGATCGGGAGGCTCTCCTGGAGAAAGCCGCGGCCGGATTGACCGGTCTGGCCGAGAACCTCGGCCTGGATTCTGCTCCGGTCGGAATGCTGAAAGTCCTGGGCGGGTATAGCTGGCGGATTCGCGAAGACTTTCAGATCCAGGCGGGCGAGGTTGCCTGGTTACGGGCGGACCGCGGCACCCTGCTCGAGGAACGCAAGCTGGCCGCGCAGGCGTACGAGGAGCAGGCCTGGCACCTCGGGAGGGAGATCGAGATGCTTCGCGGCGCCCGGGAAGAACTCCTCGAGGAAAGGGGCAGACTCCTGGCCGCGTTAAAGGACCACGAGGATCAGATCAATACCCTGAATCGGGTTCACCAGGAATCGGTCGAGTATGCCGACAAGGTGTCCGCGGACCTGGCCGTGCGGGACATGGTGCTCCGGCGGCTGTCCCGTTCCTTCCTGGTCCGGTGCATCGCCCGGGTGAGGAAAATCCGCGAATTCGAGGACTTCAAGCAGTGAATCCCATCAGCGTGGTCATTCCCAGCCTGAACGGCTCCGACCTCCTCGCCGCCTTCCTGCCCGACCTCCTTCAGGCGCTCGAGACGGCGGGAGGCGACCACCAGGTCATCGTGGTCGACAACGCGAGCACCGACGGCACGGTTGACCTGCTCGCTGACCGTTTCCCGCAGATCGAGGTGGTGTCGCTCGAAGAGAACCGCGGTTTTGCCGCCGCCGTCAACACCGGCCTTGAAACCGTCAAGCACCCCTGGGTCCTCAGCCTCAACAACGACATTCGCGTCGAGGCGGACTTCCTTGAGCCTCTGGTCTCCGCGACAGAGGACCCCGACCTGTTCTCGGCCGTCCCTCGCATCCTCCTGCCGACGTTCGGCGGCTGCGTGGAATCGGTGATGGAAGCCGAGTTCACCGACGGCTTCATCCAGTTTTCCCAGCCCGGACTGGCCGTCAAGGGCCCGTCCTTTGACCGGCCCCGGGACGTGTTCTTCGCCGTCGGAGGGTGCGGCCTCTACCACACGGCACGGCTGAAAGAACTCGGCGGATTCGATGCGGCATATCACCCGTTCTACTGGGAAGACATCGATCTCGGGTACCGAGCCTGGCGCCGGGGCTGGACGGTTCGCTACGTGCCCGAGAGCATCGTCCATCACCGCCATCGCGGCACCATCAGCCGGAAATACAGCGACTCCGAGGTCAAACGGGCGATGCTGAAGAACCAGCTGCTCTTTCACTGGAAGAACCTGCACGACCCCGGGATGCTGGAGAATCACCTCTACGGGATCCTGTTCCGCCTACTCGGTGAGGACGTTCGCGGTGACCGGGCCTTCCTCGAGTCCCTGGTGCTGGCCTTAGAAGATGCCGGCCTCTTCCTTCCCAAGAGAGCAGCCGAGGCCGGATTCAGCGGCGAGGTGCCCATGAAGAAGCAACCGCCCCCGGTTATTTCTTGATATCTGGTGCAAACCCGGGGATCTGGTCGGATTTGTACTCCGAGGTGTCCGTCATGGCGAAGCAGATGAACAGCGCCAGGACGGCGATGGCGGCGATGAACACCAGGGCGTTGAAGGGCTTGTCCCAGTAGAGGTGCATGAAGAAGAGCACCACCAGGGCGGCCTTGAAGGTGGCGAGCCCCATGGCGACGTGAAAGTTGATCTCTCCCAGATCGACGTAGGTCACCGCAACCGTGACGAGGGTGAGAACGAGGAGCCCGACCCAGGTGGCCACGAGGATCTTTGCGGGCACCACGTGGTTGCCGGTGCCGCTTGCAGCAGCCTTTTTTCCAATCGTGGCCGTTGTGGACTCGTTCATGCTATCGGTCCTCGATCGAGCTCATGTGATCAGGTAGAACAGGGGAAACAGAAAGATCCAGATGATGTCGACCAGGTGCCAGTAGAGGCCGCCGAGGTCGACGGGGGCGTAGTATTTCCGGTTGAACTCACCCAGCCACGCCCGGCGGAGCAGCCAGGCCAGGACCACCATACCAGCCAGGACGTGCAGACCGTGGAGGCCCGTCATCAGGAAGTAGATGCCGAAGAAGATGTGGACGTTCGCCGGCTCGATGCCAAGGTCTCCAGTGTCTCCCGCCGGTAGTTCCGCGTCGGGCGGGGTTCGGCGAAGGCCGGCGGGGCCTTCCGGCGCCGGCAGGATGGTGGATTTCTCGATCACCTTGCCGTCGGCGGTCTTCTCCACGACGGCCGGTTTGGGTACGGGTTTCGGAACCGGGGCGGGGGCCTTGTGGGCCGGGGCGTACCGGGTGCCCCAGAGCAGCTTCTCTTCCCACTTGTGCTTGTACTCGACGTACTTGATGCTCATGAAGCCGGCGCCGCCCAGGAAGGTGAGAGCCAGGGTCAGGATGAGGCCGCGGCGATTCTCGGTCTGGGCGAACCGCACGGCCAGAGCCATGGTCAGACCGCTGGAGATGAGGATGACGGTATTGAGGCCGCCCAGGGCCTTGCTCAGGAAATGGTGGGCGTAGACGAAGACCTCCGGGTGGTTGGAACGGTAGACTGCATAGGCGCAGAAGAGGCCCCCGAAGAGCAGGACCTCCGTCACCAGGAACAGCCACATTCCCAGCTTGCCCGACTCGACCTGCTGATCGGGCGAGTCGAAGTGGTGCGCCAGGTGCGGCGAATGTTCGTGTCCGTCTGACACCGAAATTTCCTCCAGGTGGTTTTCTCTCGTGTTCTCTACGGTTCCTCGGGGGGCCTCTTCACGTATTCGTCCGTTTCAGGTGCGTAGTCGATTCCGGAGTAGTCGTAGGGATCTCCCACTTGCGGGGGTTCATCGAAGTTGTGGTGCGGAGGCGGCGAGGGGCACGCCCACTCCAGCGTGGCTCCACCCCAGGGATTCACCGGTGCCTTCTTCCCCCTGAAGAGCGAGTGCATCAGGTAGGCGAACATCATGAGGAATCCGAAACCCAGGATGAAGGCCCCGATGGAGGAGAACACGTGCTGCGTTGTGTATATATCCTCGTAGTTGTAGTACCGCCTGGGCATGCCCATGTAGCCGAGGATGAACTGGTTGAAGAAGGTGATGTTGAATCCGATGAAAATGATTAGGAAGGTGAGCTTCCCCCAGAACTCGCTGTATAGACGGCCGAACATCTTGGGCCACCAGTGGTGCAGTCCGCCCAGGAGTCCGATGACGGTGCCGCCGAACATGACATAGTGGAAGTGCGCCACCACGAAGTAGGTGTCGTGGAAATGCATGTCCGTTCTCAGCATGGCCAGGGGCAGACCGGTGAGACCGCCGAGGGTGAACAGGAGGATGAATCCCAGGCCGTAGAGCATCGGTGTCGTCAGGGTGATGGCCCCCTTGTACATGGTCGCCAGCCAGTTGAATACCTTGACGGCCGAAGGGATGGACACCGAAAAGGTCAGAGCGCTGAAGATCACGCTGATGAGGGCCGACTGGCCGCTGGTGAACATGTGGTGTCCCCACACGATGAAGCTCAACAGCGCGATGGCGAGGCTCGAGTAGGCCACGACGCGATAGCCGAAGATATGCTTGTGGCTGTGGACGGAGATGAGCTCGCTGACGATGCCCATGGCTGGAAGAATCATGATGTAGACGGCCGGGTGGGAGTAGAACCAGAAGAAGTGCTGAAACAGCACCGGATCGCCGCCCAGGGCCGGGTTGAAGATCCCTATCCTCAGGGCTCGTTCCGCGATGAGGAGCAGCAAAGTGATGCCCAGCACCGGGGTGGCGATGACCTGGATGATGGCCGTCGAGTAGAGGCTCCACAGAAACAGCGGCATCTTGAACCAGGCCATGCCCGGGGGCCTCAGCTTGTGGATGGTGACGATGAAGTTGAGGCCCGTGAAGATGGAGCTGAATCCTAGAAAGAATGCCCCCGTGGTCATCATGATGACGTTGGTGCTGGTATCGATACTGTAGGGCGTGTAGAAGGTCCAGCCGGTGTCGATGCTCCCGGTGGCGATGGTGATGACCGAGAACAGGGCGCCGGTCATCCACATCCAGAAGCTGAGCAGGTTGATACGCGGGAAGGCGACGTCCTTGGCGCCCAGCATGATGGGCAGGACGAAATTGCCCAGCATCGCAGGGATGCTCGGGATGATGAACAGGAAGATCATGACGGCGCCGTGGAGCGTGAAGAGCTGGTTGTAGGTGTCGGCGTCGACGATGGTCTTCTTGGGGCCGAGAAGCTCGGTCCGGACCAGGAGGGCGAAGATACCGCCGAGGGCGAACGAGCCCATGATCCCGACCAGGTACATGATCCCGATGCGCTTGTGGTCGAGGGTAAAGAGCCAGGACCAGATCCCCCTGACGTGGGTCAGGTAGTTGTCTTCCCTGGCGGGTTGAACGGCTTCGGTACTCATGCAATCAACCTGTATTTATTTTTTCTTGTCGGTCTTCTTCTTGAACGTCTTGATGAACTCGATGAGGCAGTAGATCTCGCGGTCCTTGAGCCGGCCCTTGAAGGTGGGCATGACGCCTTCGTACGATTTCACGATTTCCTTCTGCGGCTCCACGATGGACTCGCGGATGTAGTTCTCGTCGGCGATGCGGTCCGGTCCCTTCTCGAACTGGCGTTTGGTGCCCCACAGGTCCTTGAAGGTGGGGCCGATGAGGCGGGTGCCGTCGGTGGTATGGCACTGGGTGCATCCGAACTTGCCGTACAGGTTCTTCCCGACCACCGCCGGGATTTCCAGGTCGGAGAAGTCGGGATTGTCTCGCGTGAACTTGTCCGGGTCTTTCCTGTAGGCCTCGTATTGCTCCGGGGTGAGACGCTTCAGGGGGTCGGCGTGGTCCAGCCAGTATTCGAAATCCTCCCGGGTGTGAACCACGCAGGTGGTGATCATGTCGGAATGGCCAGTGCCGCAGTACTCGGCGCAGAAGAAGTAGTACTCTCCGGGCGTGGGGGCGTTGAACCAGACATAGGTGTAGCGGCCCCGCACGGCGTCCTGCTTGATGCGGAACGCAGGGATGTAGGCGCTGTGGAGTACGTCTATGGAAGTGATTATCAGCTTGATGTCCTTGCCCGCCGGCACGTGGAGCTTCTCGTCGGTGTGGCCGTTGGGATAGGTGAACAGCCAATTCCATTTCTGGCCGAGGACCTGGATCTCGTAGGCGTTCTGCGGCGGCCGGACCAGGTCCATGTAGCTCGTGAATCCGAGGTAGAACATGAAGACGGTCAGGAGGGTCGGGATCACGGTCCAGACGATTTCCAGCGTCGTGTTGTGGTGGGCGGTTCCTTCCGCCTTCTCGCCCTTTTTCTTACCGTAACGGAGGATGAACACCACCACCAGGACCGTGATGAGGGTGAAGAAGAAAATGCTGACGATCAGCCAGAAATTGAAGGCCGGATCGAATCCGCCGGGGCTCACGGGCGCACCCTCGGGAGGCAGGACCCTCTTCTCGGATTGTGCGAGGGCCGGCCCGGTCAACACCGGCAAACCCGCCATCGCGGCAAACCATGCGCAGGGAGAGATCAAGGCTCGGATTCCCCTATCGTATACTCTTTCTGCCTGGCGGAGCGCCGCCAGAGAATGAACAGGAAGATGCCCAAAGCCAGCACCGTCAACACGCCGCCCGAACGCATGATCTTCATGGCGTCCGCGGCGTAGGTTCCGGCGCCGGGATCATACTGAAAGCACGTGAACACCAGCGCCTGGTGCAACAGCGATCCGGACTCACCCCTGGACGCGGTCTCGAGGGCCTTCTCCAGGTCATCGGTTTCATACACGAATCCGGTCAGATACTGCGAGACTTTGCCGTCGGGCGTACACACAACCACTGCCATGGGATGGGCGTATTCCCGGCGCTGGGCGTTCCACTTGTAGTGGAATCCGACGGCCTCGGTGAGGGCTTGGATGTTGTGCTTCAAGCCGGTGAGAAAGTGCCAGCCTCTGGCGGCCTCGGGACGTCCGTAGACCTTCATGTAGTTCTGCTTCTTGAGCCGGGCCAGGTTCGGCGTCTCCAGGGGATCGAAGCTCACCGTGATCAGGGTGAACTCCTTTCCCGGCGTCCAGTCGAGGCCCTGGAGGCCGCTCCTGCGCCCTTCCATCCGCGCCCGATCGCCCCCGTTCAGGAGTGCATTCAGCTGAAGGCCGCACAGCATTGGACACCGGAAGTAGTTGAGGGTGATGAGGACCGGCCGCTTCCCGTCGAAATAGTCGCCCAGGGTCACCTTCCTGCCGGTCTCGTCCTTGAACTCCGCACGGAGCGGGATCTCGGCGTCGATCTTCTGCTCCAGGTAGACGCCCACGATTTCCTGAGGAAGGGGTTCCTTCCGCCCGCCCTGGGGATCCTGGGCCGCCGCCGACACTGCGAGGGCCAAACAGGCCGTCAGGATTCTGGTCATGGTCGAACCTCAGTTCCGGGATTTCTGTTCCTCGGCGACGATCTCCATTGCGCGCTCGATGGGGATCCCCACGGTGCCTTTTTCCGGATCGATCCACCGGTATCCGCTGAGCTGCTCCAAGTGCTTTGCCCGGAGTTGATTCAATTCGTCGGATTCTCTGGAGATGACCTTGTCGTACTTCTCGCCCGAGTCGACCATGCGGAAGAACACGAGCAGTGCGATGAACACGATGATGAAGACCAGGATACCGACACCGAAGGCGAATGCCGTGCTTCCCCAGTGCGGGTCCCTCGGGTCTCCGTTTCCGCTCAAGGCTGTCTCCTAGTAGTTCTCGAAGGCCAGCGATTCGCCAAGCCGCGGATCCCGCTCCGGAATCAAGGAGCAGCGCCGCAGCCGACGCGCCGTCTCGGCCGCAAAGATACCACCCAGGCCCAGGAAGCAGGTGATATCGGTGAGGGTGAAGCTCAGATCCAGGACACCCTCTCCCGGCTTCACCAGCCAGAAGAGGTCGACCCAGTGCATGAATATCATCCAGATCGCCGCCGACAGCAGGGTGCCCCTCCGGCGCTTCATCTTGCGCGACATGATGAAGAGGAAGGGGCCCACGAAGTGGCCGAAGAGGAGGAACAGGCTGACCGTCTCCCATGGGCCCTGCGTGCGGTGCTGGTACCAGAGAGTTTCCTCCGGTATGTTGCCGTACCAGATGAGCATGTACTGCGAATAAGCGATGTACGCCCAGAACACGATGAATGCGAACATGAACTTGCCCAGGTCATGGTAGTGTTCGTCCGTGATGGCTTCGGTGAGCAGGCCGCGGCCCTGCAGGAAAACGAGGGCGCCGATGATGACTGCGAAGAAGGCGCCCGTGGACCCGGCAAAGTAGTATACGCCGAAGATGGTGCTGTACCAATGGGGGTCCAGGGACATGATCAGGTCGAAGGCCGCAAAGGTGAGGGTCACGCCGAAGAGGATCATGCATAACGGGCTGAACTTCTGCATCCTGTGCGTCAGGTGGATGTCGCCCCGGGCATCCTGGGCCACCGAGTTTCTGAAGAAGAACTGCGAGATCAATATCCACGCCGTGAAGTAGACCACCAGCCGGATGATGAAAAACGGGATGTTCAGGTACGGCGCCTTGTCGAGGAGGAGCTCGTCATCGCCCGGATGGGTCCAGTGGTAGAGGGAATCCATGCCGAAGAGGATCGGCACGGAAAAAACAGCCAGCATGAGGACGTTGCCCCCGAGGGCCTCGGCGATGCGGCGCAGACCCGTGCTCCATCCGGCCCGGGTCAGGTGGTGAACGATGACGAAAAAGAGACCGCCCAGGGCAAGGCTGAGGAAGAAGCAGAAGTTGACGAGATACGCCCTGAAGAAGTCGCACTTCGTGATCAGAACCACGATGGCGGTGGCGAGGAATCCGGCCATGCCGAGGAGATACCCCAGGCGCATGATCCGGGACGCCAGATCCCCCAGTCGCCTGGAGGCGCCGGCCGTGCCCATATCGGTCGGAACGCTTGCCTCACTCATTCTTTCTTCTTCTGCTGCTGTTGTTGTAGTTCGGCCCGCATGTTCTCGTCTCGGACGTCCTTCAACTGTGCCGCCTGGCTCTTCATGAGCGCCTTGACGTAGGCGA
This sequence comes from uncultured Planctomycetota bacterium, assembly GCA_964485695.1. GTDB lineage: Bacteria > Planctomycetota > JAFGQW01 > JAFGQW01 > JAFGQW01 > CAZAKZ01. Next base: position 28,270 of record CAZAKZ010000062.1, read on the forward strand.
CGATGGCCCACCGGTCCGCGGGCGGGATCTGGTCACCGTAGGCGGGCATGGTCCGTATACCGCTCAAGATGGAATTGAAGAGGTGCCCCACGGGCCGCGTCGGCGGATCCCCCTCGTGGTAGGAGGTGGGGGGAACCCAGACGGCCTTGCCCTGGAGCTGGAGTCGATCTGCCCGCACCGCCACGGGGCCGTCTCCGTACCCGGCCAGGCCGTGGCATGCGGCGCAGTAGATGCCGTATCTGTCCTGGCCGCGTTTCACCAGATCGAGGGTCACGGGTATGGGAAAATTCTCGGCCCATCTGCTGTTCACGAGACCCCGCTGGAAATGCGTGTCCTCGTTCAGCTCGCCCCGGGCGATGGTCCCGGCCACCTGGGGCCGCATGGCGCGGCGGTCCATGAACAGGTCGTTCCGGGATTGTGCCTTGAACTTTTCCTGGTTATCCATGTCCGGAATGAGGTGGACGCGGGGTGTGCCCGAGGTTGATACCCGCGCGTGCAAGATGAGCAGCGGGGGAATCAAGGCCAGGCAGGCGAGCAGAATGCCCATCCGTTTCATCCAGACAGGGATGTCTTTCATCTACTCCTCCAGCCTTTCAACGTGGGAGGCCCCCAGGCCTTCGAGAAAGGCCCGGGTCTCCTCGTCGTCGAATATCGGATCCTTCGCCTCGATGCAGACGAAGAAGCGGTCGCTGGTTGCCCGGGGGAACCGGCTGCCGGTGAACACCGCGTGGTAGAGCTGCGGAAGATTGTTCATGGCCAGCATGCTGATGAAGGCGGCGAGAGCCGCACACAGCACGGTGAGTTCGAACATGACGGGGATGTAGATGGCCAGGCTGACCACCGGCTTGCCGCTCACCACGAAGGGGTAATCAAAGGCGTTGGTGAACCACTGGAGTCCGAAGCCGAGACCGCACCCGAAAAGGCCTCCGGCCAGGACGATCCAGGGCAGGATCGTCTGCTTCACGCCCATGGCCCTGTCCAGGCCGTGCACCGGGAAGGGTGTATGGCAGTCCCAGCGGGTGAATCCCCTGTCCCGGCACTGGCCGGCGGCGAACAGGAGCTCGTCCACCGTCTTGAATTCGGCGAGATGTCCGAAGAGCCGTGCGGGTCGGCTCTCCGTCGTCGCGTTCTCTGCGTCGCTCACCGGTAATCTCCGACTTTGTCCGACTCGTTTCCCAGAAATTCAAAAACTACTAGTAACATTCTAATACGTCCCGTGCCCCGACGGATGGGCCTGGGGCATGGTGTTCTTCACCTCGGCCATGGCCACCATGGGCGCATACCGGACGAAGAGAAGGAACAGGGTGAAGAACAGTCCGAAGCTGCCGGCCAGGGTGAGGATGTCGACCCAGGTAGGGGTGTAGTATCCCCACGAGGCGGGCAGGTAGTCCGAACTCAGGGACGTGATGACGATGACGAATCGTTCGAACCACATCCCCACGTTGACCAGAATGCAAACCACCATCATCGCCGGGAGACTGGTCCTCAGCTTCTTGAACCAAAACATCTGGGGCGCCAGGACGTTGCACGTCACCATGGTCCAGTAGGCCCAGGCATAAGGGCCGAGGGCCCGGCTGATGAAGGCGAAGGACTCGTAGATACTGCCGCCGTACCAGGCGATGAAGAATTCTATTGAGTAGGCGTACCCCACCATGCACCCGGTCACCAGAATGATCTTGTTCATGTTCTCGAGGTGGCGCAGGGTGACGAGGTCCCTGAGGCCGAAGAACTTCCGGCACGGCACCAGCAGGGTCACCACCATGGCGAAGCCGCTGAAGATGGCGCCCGCCACGAAGTAGGGCGGGAAGATGGTGGTGTGCCAGCCGGGCAGCTGGGCCACCGCGAAGTCGAAGCTCACCACCGAGTGCACGCTCAGGACCAGAGGCGTGGACAGGGCGGCCAGGATGAGATAGGCGCGTTCGTACCGGTGCCAGTGTCGGTTGGAGCCGCGCCACCCCAGGGCCAGGATGCCGTAGACGATCTGGCGGACCCGGGTCACCGCCCGGTCCCGGAGCGTGGCCAGGTCGGGAATAAGGCCGGTGAACCAGAACATGAGCGACACCGTGAAATAGGTGCTCACGGCGAACACGTCCCAGAGCAGGGGGCTGCGGAACTGCGGCCACATCTCCATCTGGTTGGGGATGGGGAACATCCAGTACGCCACCCAGACGCGGCCGACGTGGATGCCGGGGAATACGCCGGCGCAGATGACCGCGAAGATGGTCATGGCCTCGGCGGCACGGTTGATTCCCGTGCGCCACTGCTGCCTGAAGAGATAGAGGATGGCGGAGATGAGGGTTCCCGCGTGGCCGATACCGACCCAGAATACGAAGTTGATGATGGCGAATCCCCAGGCGGCGGGATTGTTGACGCCCCACACTCCCACGCCTTCCAGCACCAGGTAGACGATCATGGCGCCCAGGATGCCGAGGAAGAACATGGAGATTCCCAGCGCCACGTACCAACCCCGCGTGGGCTTCGGCGCTTCCACGATGCCGCACACCTTGTCGGTGACCGTTGTGATATCGTTGGCGCCGATGACCAGCGGGGCCCGACGGTTCGGGTCGTCGAATGTGTTGTCCTTGATCGCCGTCGTGTTCATTTATCCGTGTTCATTTTTCTGGGTGCTCTCCACTCCCGCCCAGTGCGGGATTCGTGATTTTCGCCAGGTAGCGGGTCCTGGGCAGTACCTTGAGCTCACTCAAGAGGCCGTAGCACCTGGGACTCGTCTGGAGAGTAGCGATGCGGCTCGTGCGGTCGTTCAGGTCGCCGAAGGTGATGGCGCCCGTGGGGCATACCTGGGCGCAGGCCGGTGTGATTTCGCCGTCCTTGACTCTGCGCCCTTCGTTCTTGGCCTTGATCCTGGCGGCGCTCACCCGCTGGAGACAGTAGGTGCACTTCTCCATGACGCCTCGGGCCCGGAGGCTCACCTCCGGATTGTGGCGCATCTTTTCCACCTCGGTCTGGTCCGCGTGATTCAGGAACCAGTTGAAACGCCTCACCTTGAAGGGGCAGTTGTTGGAGCAATACCGCGTGCCGATGCAGCGGTTGTAGACCATGTCGTTGAGGCCCTCTTCCGAGTGCACCGTGGCGGCCACGGGGCAGACCTGCTCGCACGGTGCGTTCTCGCATTGCATGCAGGGCACGGGCTGCGCCGACATGGCCGGCGCCTCGGGATCGCCCGTGTAATAGCGATCCACCCGGAGCCAGTGCATTTCCCGACCCCGCGCCACCTCGTCCCTGCCCACCACGGGGAGGTTGTTCTCGGCCTGGCACGCCGCCACGCAGGCGCTGCACCCGGTGCACACGTTAAGGTCGATGGCCATGCCCCAGCGGTATCCCCGGCTGTAGTCGTGCTCGTCCCA
>CAZAKZ010000063.1:0-29690 GCA_964485695.1 uncultured Planctomycetota bacterium
GATGTCAGCCGCCTCGTGCGGACTCAAAAAACGGCTTTGTTGCAACAGGAACTAAATAGGCCGAGACGCGTCGTGTCCGGAGCTTACTCGTGACGCAGGGCCTCGATCGGATCCATGTTCGCCGCGCGCCATGCGGGGTAGAGACCGAACGAGATGCCCACCCCGACAGAGATGCCGAAAGCCAGCACTACGTGCCCGACACGAACGATGGTCATGTTGTCGCTCAGCGCCGTGACCCAGGAGGGAATAAGGAGCCCCAGGCCAACACCGAGAATGCCGCCACAGACGCTGAGCACAGCCGTCTCCGCCAGGAACTGGGTTACGATGTGAGCCTTGGTGGCGCCAAGCGCCCGGCGGATGCCGATCTCGCGCGTGCGCTCGGTGACCGTGGCCAACATCACGTTCATGATGCCGATCCCGCCGACCAGCAGCGAGATGACCGCAATCGAGCCGAGCACGATGTTGAACATTTCGGCCGTGGCCTCCTGCTGGCGAAGTAGCTGCAGGGGCACGATCATTTTGACGTCGTCCTGCGGGCGCTCACCAAGATCGAGCAGGCTTGCCAGCATCTGCGACGCGGGGATGACCTCCTCCGGCGAACGGAGCTTGACCTTGATCTCGCTCACCTCGACCCGCGTCAGCGACTCGCTGCCAATCACCACCCGATAGATCTCGTCGCCGAAGCGGGAACGCGACGTGGTGCTCGGGACGAAGATGCACTGATCCAGAGGCGTCCCCCCCGGACTGGCTTCGCGGCCCAGCGTCGCCAGTACTCCGATCACGGTGAACCGAATGTCCCCCGCCTGAACGCTCTTTCCCAGTGGGTTTTCGAATGAGAACAGCCCGGCAGCGGCACTTGCCCCGAGAACCGCGACATTCACGCGTCGCTCCATGTCGACGGGCGAAATCCAGCGCCCCTCGGCTATCGTCATGCCTGAGACCGCGAGATAGGCCGGGCTCGCCCCGACCACGACGCTGCTCGACCAGTTAGAGCCGCGACTCAGGCTCTTGGGGGTCTCGCGCACTGACACCACTTCCTCAGCGTGGACAAACATCGCTCGAACCCGATCCACGTCCTTGTAGGTGAGGCCGTAGACGAAAGCGTCATCCTCGTCTCCCTGGCTGCTCGCCTGGGTCTCGGGCGGCCGCTGACTGCGCAACATCAGGTTCGTGGAGCCCATGGCCTTGATTTGCTCCAAGGCCTCGAAGTTGGCACCTTCGCCGACTGCCAACATGGCGATCACCGAAGCAACGCCGAACAACAGCCCCAGCATGGTGAGCGACGAACGCAGCTTGTGCAGCATCAGGCTCCTGATCCCCAGCCGACACGTGCGGAACATCTGGTGGATCATTTGCCCGCTCCGCTGTTGGGATCATTCTGGGCTTTGCCTGCACCGCCGTGGCTGGCCTTCGGGGAAGGCACCGGAAGCCGTGCACCAGGCGGATCCACGAGGAAGATCCGGTCTCCCTCTTTCAGGCCGGACAAGATCTCCACGTGGGTCAGGTTGTTTTTGCCTAGCTCGACTTCGACGGCCACCGGGCCCCTGGGCGTGGCCGTAAATACATAAGAAACATCACCGCGCCGCTTGATCGCGAGCAACGGGATGTTCAAGACGTCATCGAGCACAGCTACATTGATCTCGATCGTGGCAGTCATGCCGGGCCGCAGAGCACCATCGCTGTTGTCCCTGAGGAGGAGGACGGTCGTCTCGTAGACCTTGAGGTCCCGATTGCTCCAACGCGAGCTGGCATCAGGCAGAGAGGAGACTCGGGAAACCCTCCCCTCGAAGCTCTGGCCCGGGAACGCATCTAACTTGATGCTTGCCGGCTGGTCGAGTGCGACCATACCTATTTGGGCCTCGTGCACCATGAGCCGTGCGACCATGGAGCTCACGTCGGGGAGGACGATCAGTTCCTGGCTCTCGTTGACGTCCATCCCCAACCTCACCCTCGAACGCCTGCCGCGCCGCGCAGAGTAGACGACCAGACCTGAAACCGGCGCTCTGATGATCGCGTTCTTGATCTGCAGATTCCAGTTGTCGAGGCGCTCCTTGGCCAGCGCATACTCGGCCTGGGTGCTCTTGAGCTCGGCTCCCTCGCGCACCCGACGGGCTTCACCGGTCGCGATCACACTCTCCAGACCCAGCTTCGCATTTTCCACCTCCTGCTCGAGGACAATCTTGTTCTCCGGAAGGGTGTACTTGATCAGAAGCTTGAGGTTGTTCCACGCCAGAGTCATCCTGGAGAGCTGGCGCCCGTAGCTGATTTCGTCCCTCTCGAGTTCGTTCTTGGTGATGTAGTCCTTCTTCGCCAGGTTGCGGCTGTGGTCCAGGGTGTCCTTGGCCAGAGCCAGGTCGGCACGAGCGAGGCTGATCTCGTCAATCACCCGGAGGATCTGGTTGGCCATCTCCCCCATCTCCAGCTCCAGGCTCTCCTCTTGCCCGAGCAACCCCAACACCTTGTCGATCAGGCCGGATCGCTCCAGCTCGGCGGTGGAGATTTCGAGCTTCTCGCTGCTCATGAGATCGCGCAGCTTGGCCACCATCTCCGCATTCGTCCCGGCTAAGACCTTCCGGGCCCCCCCGACACTGATCCTGCGATGTCCCACGAACTTCTCGAGACGCAGCTGGGCGATGCGCAGCCGATTCTCCGCCGTCTTCTCAGCGGCCAGGAGATCCTTTTCCATGATGGCGAAGTTCTTCCGTGCCTGCTCGCGGGCGGCGTCCGCCTTCACGACGCTGATGGCCTGGGCGGCGCGTTTCTCCTCGATGTTGCTGACGTCAAGCTCCGCCAGCTTGTCTCCCGCCTTGACCACCGATCCTTGGGGGATCAGTTTAATGAGCCTGGCCTGACCCTCCACGGCAGAGGAGACGACGGTGTTTTTCGCCGCTTCGATCTCTCCCTGTTCCCGCACCGTGATGACGAGGTCAGTGCGCTGCACCGTATAGATCAGTGATGGATCGACGGCGCTGTCGCTCTCGCCGCTGCAGGAGAAGAGCAGTGGGGCCAGAGCCAGAGCTGAGGCGAACCACGAGCAGCTGATACTCATGCTTGATCTCCGCTGGCTGGGCCCTGTATACGAAACTGTGCTGAGTGGGGACTGACGAAACAAAGCACCTTTCTACATCTTCCGGGATTTGTCTGCAAGTGCCGGATCGGCGAAAAGACAGATTGACCTTCCCCTCGGGAACCGGCCCAGACTCTGTGTTTGAATTATAGTTTTTCCAGGTTGCCCGGCCGCTACCTGTTCATTGCCTCGAGATCCGGAAAGCTACGCCCTCACAACAGCCCCCGATCCTTGAACGAGGTGTACCCCTCCACCCCGATCACAACGTGGTCCAGCACCGGGATCCCGAGGACCCTGCCGGCCTCGACGAGACGCGTGGAGAGCGCGTAGTCTTCCCGGCTCGGCGTGGGATCCCCGGACGGATGATTGTGAATGCAGAGGATCGATGCCGCGTTGCCCACCACCGCTGGCTTGAACACCTCGCGCGGGTGCACGAGGGAGGCGTCGAGGGTGCCGACGCTCACCAGGCTGTAGCCGGTGAGGCGCTGCTTGGTGTCGAGGAGGACACTGAGGAACACCTCGCGGTCGAACCGGCCCAGACTCGAGAACATGCGGTAGACCGCGGCGCTCGAGGTGAAGGCGGGGTAGGACCGGGGGCTGCCTTCGCGCACCAGCAGGAGCCGGACGCGGAGGGCGGTCAGCGGCGCGGCCGTCTCCAGCCAGGCCACCGGGTCGAGGAGGTATTCGGAGTCCATGGCGCCCCCCCAGTCGGATGGACCGAGGGGGAGTTTCGAAGAAAATCGGAAAGGCGGCGTTTTTTACGTCGGCGTCCTGCAAGGACACGTCCGCTGCCAGGCCATCAGGGCAACGGGATCCCGACCGCCTCCAGGGATTCGGCGGTGATCGCACGATCGAACCAGGCATTCAACTGCTCGAGATCGTCGGTTCTCTCGATCTGGTCCATGGTGCCCTGCGGAAGCTCACCGAATCGCCGACGGAGGAGCTGGAACAGTTTGGAGCGAGTGGCCTCAGTGCGGCCCTCGACGCGGCCCTCCTCTTTCAGTACGTCGGCGATGGTCTTTCCCATCCTGGACACCTCCTGTCGCAGGTCGTCGTCTTGAATCGACGTTTCGATCAACGTCTGTAACCCCGACCATTCAGAGGGATTTCTATTATGATATACCAGGGCCCGGATGTAGGAAAGAAGGTTCTCCCACCTGAGCCGCTCCTCGAGCGCCAGGGTCTCCAGATGCCGGAGCACCCGGACGAGCACGCGCTCGAACACGCGACTGCGCGATTTCCTGTCCTTGAGCAGGCGGAGCACCCAGCCGAAGAAACCGCCTTCCCGCTCCAGCTTCTGGTGCTCCATGGCCGGTAGATTCAGAAAAAGCGGAGTCAACCCGGGGATCTCGGCCTGAAACAAGTCACCCGCTTCCACCAGATCCGCCATGGTCCCGATTCCATCCCACGGGCGAGTGCCCGTGTAGAAAACAACGGGTAGTACCGGCTGAAGGCGCAACCGGGTAAGCGACCGGTGCCGTTCGGCCCACCGCCGGGCCTGGAACCGGTAGATCTGCACCACGTAGTCGAGGACACGGAAGGGCATGAAGCGATCCCTCTGGCTCTGGTGCTCGATGAGGATGTAGATGGTGATGCGCTTTCGCTCAGGACGAGCCCCGGACGTGTACCGGAGCGGAGCGGCCAGCACCAAGTCCGTTCTCCTGTGCCGGAAGTCCTCGGTCACGAATGTCGTGGGCAGAAGCCTCAGCCGGTCGAAATCGATGGCTTCCACCACCCTGCTGCCCGTGAGGGCGAGGAGATCCTTGACGTTGCCCGGGTTCTCCAGCATGAGCTTCATTCCGCTGTCGGGGAACTGCCGGGCGATTCTTCTGAGCCGGGCGCGTTTCGTTTCACTGTGCCTGCCGGACATGGGCGATCATCTCTGGTGTTTCGCTATCCAGTCGTCCGGTAGGTCGCAGCGGAGTGGATCGGGTTACGGAGAAAATCCGTTTTTTCTCGAAAATCGGTATTGGTCCCGGATTTTCTATTTCTTCTTCTCGAAGTTCTCGAGGAGCCTCGTCAGGTAGGCGCTCCTGGCCTTCTTGCGCGGGACCTCGCTCTTCTCGGCCTCCTCGATCTTCTCCTTCAGGTAGGGAATCGCCGCGGGATTTCCCAGACGGGTGAGGGCGCAGGCCAGGGAGTATTTTTCGCGTGCGGATACCGTCTCGAGGAATGCCTTCTCGAGGATCTTCACGGCTCTCGGGCTCTTGAACCGCTCCAGGGCCGGTATGGCCGAGGACCGGACCACGGAGGAAGCACTCGACTTCTGGGCCAGGATCTTCTCGATGAGGCCGTAGACCTCGTCATCCGGTTCTTGCTGGAGGCCGGACAGGGCCGCGGCCTTGAGGGTGTCGTCCTCACCTGCCAGGAGCTTGATCGCATACTTCTTCGACACCTCGCCTCCCATGCCGCACACCGCCGACGCGTACATGGACCGGATCCAGGGCCGGGTTCCCCGCGGCAGCCCGTCCATCTTTTCGATGAGCGCCGTGGCCGCCTTGTCGCCTCCGACCCGCTTGAGGCAGTTCAGGACCGGATACAGGTCCCGCTGGGATACGGAGTTCACGCCCTCGAGGAATACCCGGGCCGTCTTTTTCTTGAGTGCCTCCCACGACGCCTTGCTCTCGGCCTCTTTCGCGAGATGTGGATCACACAGGTTCACCACCTCGGAGATCAAACCGAACCGCATGGCATTCAGCGCGGACTTCCTGTCCGTGGCCACGGACACCTTGGTGGTGAAGTCCTTCTCGAGGGCCGCCTCGAGGAGGCCCGGAACCTCCTTCAAGGGGACCTCCGCCCTGTCGATCTTGAACACGGCGAAGCAGGCGGCAAAACAGAGTGCCTCGCCCTCGACCTTCATCTCGGGATGGGGCGTGCCGTGAAAGTACTTGCTACGAGGAGCCCGGCCCCGGCGGATCTCGTCCTTGTTCCGGTGCAGGTCCAGGTAGAGATCCACGAAGGCCGTGGCCCCGGGGGAGAGGCCGAGCTTCGAGGTCTGCGCCCCTCCGGACCGGCTCAGTCTGCGCAGAATGGTTTTGTGGGCGTCCTTGCGCATGGCCTCGTCTGAGGGCTCCTGGGCCAGAACGAAGTTCGACGTCAGGATAAGAATCCAGGCGAACAGGGAGATTCTGGACATTGTTCCTCCTCCCGGATGAAACAGGGACTCCCGGTCAACCCGGTTCAGCGCCTGGGACCGACTTTATTTCTCTTAGGCATCTCCCCTGAACTGTCATACTCTTTCTGGAGCTTATGCCACTGGACCTTCTTCTCGTCGGCCAGCTGAACCATCTGCTTTTCGATTTCCTCCAGCCTCCGCTCGAGGTTCTTGCGCATCTGCTTGTTCTCGGTGTGAGTCAGCTTCTCCTGGAGTTCCGTCCTGTGGAGGGTCAGATCTGCGATCTTGGCCTCGAGGTCCTGCAGCTTCTGAACCGCGGCCTGCTGGTAGTCCACCACCCACTTGACCCGGCCGCGGTCCTGGAGGAGGTGCTGTAGTCGCTCCACTTCCGCCCTCAGGGCGTCGTACTTCCGGTTGGTGCTATCCAGCTTCCGCTCCAGGCTCTCGATGACGTGGCGGAACTTCTCGAGGATCTCCACCCGGTCACGGCGGGCCGCGCGCCTCCAATCGTCCCTGGGATCCTCCACTCGTTTCCCGTTGATGTACCTGATCCGGTCTGAATCCCGGAGCGCTATCATCTTCGCCAGGGTCGTCTGGATCTTTTCCGCGACCCGCCTTGCCTCGTCGCGGCGGCCCTCCCTCTCCAGGACCTCCAGCTTTTTCTCGAGTTCCACCACCATGCATTCCAGGGCTTCCAGCTTCTTTGCCACGTCCCGGTCGCGGGCTTTCGGGTCGACCTTCTCCCACCAGCCATGCTTGTTCCGGGCCCGCATTCTGGCCCCCTTCTTGCCCACTCGCAGAGGATCGAGGCGCGCGCGCAGCTTCTCGGCCACCTTCTCCAGGCGTACCACTTCCTCCTTCAGACCCGCGGCCCGGAGCTCGCTCATGGCGCGCTCCACCCGCTCCAGCTTCATCTCGATCCGCTGGATCTCCTTCTCGCTTGTATCTTCCTGGGCAAAGGTGGGCAGGACGGAGAGCATGAGCACGGCCAGGCCTGCAACGGCCAGGCGTCCGGCAACGGTAAGTGCTCTCGGGGGGGTTCTTTCCATGATCATGGTCAATCTCCTCTCGAGTTGTCGGACATGGCGGGCGCCGCTGGCTGCCGGCGGCATGGCCAGGCGGGCGCCTGCCAGGAATTCAACGGTCTTCACCAGGGCCCGGGCGTAGGCCTCTGCGCGTCGGGGCAGGGACCAGATCACCCAGGCGTCACAGCACTGTTCCTCGGCGCTGCGCAGGGCGCGGCGCGCCAGCCACACCACCGGGAACCACCAGAAGAGGCCCGCCACCACGAGCTCCAGGAGACGAACGAGGTGGTCCCGCCGCCGCACGTGGGCCAGCTCGTGCGCCAGCAAGCAGTCCACCTCCTCCCGGCTCAGGGTCTCGAGGAGCCGGGCCGGCAGGAGCAGTCTCGGCCGCTCGAGCAGGGCCCAGACCAGGGGGGAAATCCGTGCCGGAACCCGCCACACCCGGGGGCACCGGGCCAGGCCCAGGCGGCGGGCGAGACCTTCGGCCCGATCCTGGACCGCGGCGGGAACGGGCTCGGCCAGGCGCACCAGGTAGCGGAATCGCCGGGTGCGCCACAGGGCCAGGCCGAACACGGCCAGAATCCCGAGGCCCCAAATGCCCAGAAGGCACTCGAGCCAGGGGACCCGGAGGCCGGCCGCTGGCGCCGGTAGGGTCCGGCCTTCCGGAGTGGTTCTCGTTGCCGGTAGAAATACGCTCCGGTCCGGTTCCACCGTCACTACAGCGCCCTCACCATCGGCAGTGGACGTGAGGCGGTTCTCGGGGACTGGCCGGGGTGATACCTCGACTGCCGCAGACTCTGCCTGGAGCGGGGAAGCCCCGGCCGGGAAGACCGGAACGCTCACCACGGGCGGAGTGACCAGCTTGAGGAACACCAGGACCCACAGGCAGTGGATCAAGGCGGGGCGCTTGAGGATCCGGGCGAGACCGGCCACTCCCAGGGCCAGGGCCGAGGCCACCAGGAGGTTGCTCAGGACCATTTCGAGCAAGGTTGCCATGGAAGCCCCCCTTTCAACGGTCCTTTTTCTTCTGGCTCAGTGTATTCACCAGGTTTCTGAGCGCCAGCAGGTCCTCGGTGGAGAGGGTAGCCTTGTTCACCAGATGCGTGAGCAGCGGCGCCAGGGATCCCTCGCACAGCTTGTCGGCCGTGGCCTGGAGCTGGCGACCGATGAGGCCCTGCCGGTCCACGATGGCCGAGAAGAGCCAGGCCCGTCCTCCGGACTCACGCGACACGTAGCCCTTGGACTCGAGACGCTGGAGGAGCTTCTGCACCGTGGCGTGATCGGAAGCATTGCAGCTGGGGTAGAGCTGGTCCGTGATCTGGCGGACCGTGGCGGGCGCCTGCTTCCACAGCATCTCCAGCACCGCCAGTTCCGCGTTGGTCACATCCTTGGGCGTTCTGGCCATGGGGGCCTCCAGAAAGGCGACAAGGGGATCGGAACAATGGAAGACAAATTGTCTATCGGAGAATAAGACGGAATGTCTTGATTGTCAACCCGGAAATATCCGGTTTTTTTCTGCTCTTACCTGCCGAGAAGCACCGGTGCTCGGGCCGTGCCCAGGGCCGTGACCAGAAACACAGGCCGCTTCGTGGAAAAGGAGAACTCCTCGCCCGGTCCCAGAGGCCACCCGTTGGCGGGAGAGACCTTGCTATCGGCTCCGATGAAAAGGAACACGCTGCTGTTGTTCTTGAGCAGAACCCACCGGGCTTCGGGAGGAACCGTGTAGAGGTCCGCCAGCGTCCGGGGCTTGTCGTCTACCTGGAGGACGGCGTTCTCCAGGATCACCTTGGCTACCCCGTCCTCCTGCGGGAGGACCCGGGCGCCGAGGAGGAGAGGAAGGAGTACCGCGAGGACACCGAGAAAAAACCAGATCGATCCGCGTGCAAGCATGGTTTGTCTCCTGAAGTTGAAAATGGCCGGTCATGATTCGTGGCGGTCGGATCGGTGTCTATCGACGGCACATGCAAGGCGCGACGACTGCCGCGTATTTGTAAATACGCCAAGGAGAAGCAACGCAGCATGCGTCGTCGAGAGGCTCCGAGGCGATCGCCACGAATCATGACCGGCCATTTTGAACCGATTCAGAGGTTACCATGCCCGGGCGGATCGACCAGGGGTGCACCCGCGAAACCCTCGTTCCGCGGGTGCGGTGGGATTCTACAGGGTCCTGTCGAGCTTCTTCTGGAGCTGGCGGATGAGCCTCTTCAACTCCCTGAGCTCACGCTCCAGGGCCTCGATGCGCTTCCCCGCCGAGGAGGGGGTGGATTTCCAAACTCCTGGAATCTGGAGTTTATAGGTGGCCGGGGGAATCTTCTTCAAGGTCTTGTAGGCCTTCTTCACGATCTTGGAGGCCTTCCCCTTGCCGCCTTTCGTGGCGATTGCGGCTTTGTAGAACGTCGTTGCCGACTTGCAGGCCTTTCCCTTGCCGCCGCTGGGCTCAGCCGTTGCGGCCTTGAAGGCCTTCTGCGCAGATTTGACGGCCTTTGCCCTGTTAGCGTAGCGCGAGGTAATTGCGGACTTGAAGGCCTTGTTGTAGGTCGTGCGAGCCTTGCAGGTCGGGCACAACACGATGTTCACCCTTCCGGGCTGAAGCTGGGTCACACGGCCCCGCTGCGTTCCGAAGGAATGTGTTGTTGGGGCCTTACTCTTCAGAATCCGCCTACTGCCAGTTTTCTTGCCGAAGCTTCCTTGAACCACACCCCCCCCGCATGCCACGACCGTGTCTCTGTCGGCCAGGGAGCTGCTGGCCCGGGCGGAAACCGCGAACTGGGGCCCCTCCCTGCCCAGGAGTTCCACGGCGTCGATGGCGTTGTGCCCCTTCACGCGGCGGGTATCGAGGTAGATCTTCACCAAACGGGTCTTGCCCCGGGGAGGGTCGAGGTGGATCAGGCTGATCCCGCGCTTCAGATTCCCTGCAGTGGGATCGGTCCCCTGCCAGGCTGTCACTTCATTGCCGGACTGCAGCAGGGTCACCTTGAACACGGCGCCGGGATTGCACGTCTCGTAAATGCGGACGGCCACGGGATGCACGGCGTGGCGGTAGGTGAGGTAGAGCCATTCCACCCCGCCGTCCGGCTTCCGGGGTGTCCAGGCCGTGGCCTTGAGGCCTGCGCCCATGGTGTCGGGCGCGCCCACGGCCTGGGCCGCGGTCCATTTGCCCTTCCCCGGGCACCCAGCCGCCACGGTGATCCCCTCCAAGGCCACCTCGACACACTTTGAAGTGACCTCGGGTGTGACGACCAGCACCATGCCGGCCGGCTTCACCACTGTCACCTCTTCCTGGTCCTGGCTGAACGAGAAGCCCGGTAGCACGGACAACGTCAAGATGCCGAGGAGCAACAGCCCCCACGCCGGAACACCCCGGCGGATCCCGGGATTCAAAATCATGGTCAGTCTCCTTTCGAGTTCCTGGTATGCAGCGGCGCTCATACCCAGTGCCGGCATCGGGCGCGCCGTTTCGGACACGAATCGGGAAACCTCGATCAAGGTTCTTGCATAGCCGCGACGATTGCGCGGCTCCATCCACACCACCCAGGCGTCACACGCGCGTTCCGCCCACTGGTGCAGCTGTTTCTTCACGTACCAGAAGAGGGGATTCCACCACCACAGACATCCAGCCGTCAGCACCAGCCACCCCACCCAGTGGTCTCGCCGCCTGAGGTGGACCAGCTCGTGGGCCACAGCACTGCGGCGTGCCGTGGAGTCCAGGCCGTGGACGAGGGCATGGGGCCAGATCAGCCGGGGCCGGCCCAGACACCACAGCAAGGGCGACAGGATACCCCGCGTGATTCGGGTTCTGGGCGGCTTCACCTTCACGCATCTCGCCATGTCCTCGACGACCGTGCGCAGCTGGATTGGAGCGGCTCTCGCTCCATGGAGAAGCCTCCGGATCCGGAAGATGCGCCGGATCTGGACTCCCGCCGTGACCAGAGCCCCGGCCACCCAGAGGATCAAGAGGATCTCGAAGACCCGGAGCTGCACGAGGTGGACACCGACCGCAGGGCCCGCCTCCAGGGATCCGGCATCCATCACGGGATCCTGGAGGATCAGCCCATGGGCGGGAGGAGCCTCGAGATCACACCACGGCAGCTGAGCGATCTCATGCGTCGCCTCCGAAGTGACCTCCACCCCCGCACCCGGTGCAGGGAGGACACTAGGAGGCGCAGGAGATTCCTCGGCCACCGGCCACAGGGACAGGGGCACACGCCAGGGCTGCATCACCCCCGGCGGCATCACCAGCTTCACGAGGACCAGGAGCCAGAGGGCGTGGCACATGGCGGGCCTGCGCCGGAGGAATCTCCCGAACAGGAGAATCAGGCCGGCCAGGCCGACCGCCTCCACCGTGTTCTGGATCACCCACTCCATGGTCCGCACCCGTCGTGGTGGTTCACGGCTTCTCTTCTTCCTGCTGCGTGCGACTGTTGCGCCGCGTCCGCTCTTTCGCCTCGGCCTCGTCCAGCAGCCGCCTGAGCGCCTCGATCTCCTCGTCGGAAAACCGGTTCCCCGTCACGAGGGCATGGACCAGCGGCGTGGCCGTGCCCCCCGCGAGCTGGTCGGCCAGGGCCTTGAGACGCTGGTCCAGAAACCGCTGCCGGGAGACCTCGGCCCGGAAGACGTGGGGCATCCGGGTCTTGTCGCTTTGCACGTATCCCTTGGACTGGAGCCGCTGCAGCAGGGTGAGCACCGTGGTATAGGCCCACGTGCGCCCCTGTTCCCGGAGCTGCACGTTGATTTCTCGAACCGTGCCAGGGCCGCGGTCCCAGAGGATCTTCAGCACGGCCATCTCGGTTTCGCTGACGCCGGGTCGGTCAAGAGGCATACAGTTTCGCGTCCTGTCTGGCGCTGACCCCGATCTTCTACGCTTTGTAGTAGTACCTACTACGCCTTGTCGTAATCGTCAACCAGGGTTGTGTAATAAAAATAGGATTTCTTCCCGGCGCCCCGGTGGGCTACCCTGGGGACATGTCCGCGCGAATTGCCTATCTCGTTGAATATCCAACAATAAGCGGCGGTGAGCAGTCCCTCTTCACCCTCCTGAAGTACCTCGACCGCAAGCGCTTCGAGCCGATAGTGGTGGGACCGGTCCAGGGTTCTCTGGCCGAAGCCCTGGGAGCCCGCGACGTCCGGCTGATCCAGGACCCCGGCGATTCCAGGGCCCGTGTCCGCTGTCTCCGGGAGGCAGGCATCGACATGATCCATGCCAACTCCCTCTCCATGGGATGTCGTTCCGGACCCCTCTCACTGGCGGTCGGCGTGCCCGCCCTCTCGCACGTGCGCGACATCCAGCGCCTCGGCAGGGACCGGAAAGAGGCTCTCACCCGGAATCGAAGGCTACTGGCGGTTTCCCGGGCCACGGCCGGCGCCCTGGTGGACCAGGGTATTCATCCCGACCTGGTGCGCGTCGTCTACAACGGCATCGATGCCCGGGAATTCCCGTCCCGGGTTGATTCCGGTCGGCGTCTGCGACGGGAACTCGGGATCAGGGAGGCAGTTCCCCTGGTGGGTAATCTGGGGCAGATCTGCCTGAGAAAGGCCCAGGACGTGTTCCTGAAGGCTGCACGGCGAGTGGCCGCTGAAATGCCGGACGTTCACTTCCTCCTTGCCGGAGCCCGGTTTTCACGCAAGGCGGAAAGCCTGGAGTTCGAGACCGCCCTCCACGCGGCAGCCGATGTTCCGGTTCTCAGGGGCCGCGTCCATTTTCTCGG
Organism: uncultured Planctomycetota bacterium; assembly: GCA_964485695.1. Lineage (GTDB taxonomy): Bacteria > Planctomycetota > JAFGQW01 > JAFGQW01 > JAFGQW01 > CAZAKZ01. Next base: position 12,913 of record CAZAKZ010000063.1, read on the forward strand.
CTGGCGCAAGGATGCCCCGGCGGTCGTGGCGGGTCTCGATGTGCTGGCCCATGCTGCGCATCAAGAGCCCCTGGGCCGCGTCCTCCTCGAGGCTCTTGCGGCCGGGACGCCTGTGGTGGCCACGGAGGTGGGCGGGACGCCGGAAATCATCGAAGCCGGGAGAACGGGGCTCCTGGTGCCGAGAGGCGATGACGAGGGCCTGGCCGCGGGCATCCTGGGTATCCTCGAATCAGAATCCCTGGCGCAAAGCCTGGCCAACGTCGGCCTGGACCGGGTGAGGCGGATATTCAATCCCGCTCAGGCGGCCGGATCCGTTCAATCCCAATATGAGACTCTCCTTTCTCGGTCCTGAAAATGTCGCAGCTGATTTCACCCTCCGGGTCGAGAAATCCTAGAAATCTGATACAATAGAAATCAAGGGTACTCGGTGAAGCAACTTGCTTCATATAAAGGAGTTCTGTCAAAGGAGACCGAGGGTTCTGGGAGACTGTTATGGGGACAGAAAAGAACAAAGAGACTCGGATTGCGACACCTCGTCGCATTGCCTTTTGGGATCTCAAGGCCATTGTGGCCATCGAGCATGCTTCCTACAGCACACCCTGGAACAAGGACCAGCTGGAAACCATGCTCATCGAACCCGAGGTAGAGGGCTGGGGACTCTATGTCGGGGGAAAGATCCAGGCCTACGCCATCATCCGCTACCGCACCCGCCATGCGTATCTTGAAACCCTCACCGTCCACCCCAAGTATCGCCGCCAGGGAATGGCCACCGATCTCATGCATGAGGTCTTCGATCGCGCCCTGCAGCACCGGTCCCGATCCCTCGTCCTCGAGGTGCACGAAACCAACCTCGCGGCGCAGCTGTTCTTCGGGAAGATGGGATTCACCGTGACCAAGGTGCTGCACAAGTACTACGAGGACGAGGCCGACGCCTACCTGTTCGTGCGGCACTTGCACGCTACCCAGACCGCATAGCCAGACCCGCGGCCCTGCCCGTGCTGAACGCCGCCTGGAGGTTGTACCCGCCCACCGGGCCGTCGTAGTCCAACACTTCTCCTGCCAGGAAGAGGCCCGGAACCAGACGCGAGGCCAAGGTCACGGAGTCCACTTCCTCGAGAGGAATGCCACCCGCCGTCACCTCGGCCCGGCTGAATCCCCGGGTGCCCGCCACCTCCACCCGGGTTGCCTTGAGAACATCAACCAGGGAGCGGCGTTCCTCCAGCCGGAGCTGTGCAGAGGGCCGATCGGGCGGGATCCCCGCCAGCACGACCAGGGCAGCGGCCAGGCGCTCCGGCACCCACTCAGAGATCTGGCGCTTCACCGCCCGGCTTCCCGGCGCCTCCCCGGATCGCAGCCATCGATCCAGTGACTCCGGACTCACGTCGGGCCGCCAGTCGATATCAACCACGGTGCGTCCTCGGTGGCGGGCGATACGGCCGCCCAGATCCAGGGCTGCGGGCCCGGAAAAACCCACGTGAGTGAACAGGAGCGGCCCCCGAGCGGCCCCGGCCTCCTCATCGTCTCCAAGGAACCGGAGGAGCGCATCGGGCAGGGCGATACCGGCCAGGCTACGAACCCACTTGGCTTCCACCACCAGCGGCACCAGGCCGGGCACCGGCTCGACCAGCCCATGACCGAGGCTCCCGGCCAGAGCATATCCATCGCCGGAGGTGCCCGTCTTCGGATAGCTCATGCCGCCGGTGGCGATGAGGAGATACCGGCATCGGAACCGCTCCTGGAGAGATTCCACCACGAAGCCGGTCTTCCTCCGGATCACGGATCCGGCGGGTGACCGCAGGCGGATCCTGGCCCCGGCCTCCCGGGCGTCGGTGACCAGGGCGTCACGCACGTCACGCGCCCTGCGGGAAACGGGCCAGACCTTGCCCCTCTCCCCCACACAGGTGGCGACACCGAGGCGCTCGAAATGTCGCCGTAGTGCCCGGGGCGAGAACGCCTTCAAGGAGGGCTCGAGAAACGGACCGGCAGGCCCGAAGGCGGCCACCATGGCCCGCACGCTGCAATCGTGGGTGAGATTGCAGTGGCCGCCTCCGGAGATCAACACCTTGATCCCGGTGCGAGGGCCTTTTTCAAGGACCAGGGTTCGGGCCCCGCTCCGTGCCGCACAGGCAGCCGCCATGAGGCCGGCCGCACCGGCGCCCAGGACGAGGAGGTCCGTGTCATTGTCGGTCATGGCCATCCAGGGGACTTTCTCAGTTTTTTCAAAAAAGTATGTAACTGATCTTCCAGTTTTGCGACTTCAGGGGCAAGCCCGGGGTCATGGCCCCGATTCGCTGATTGAAACAAAAAACTTGTTAGCAACAGCCGGTCTCCGGTGGGAGTATCATTGGTTCCCGGCGGCCAGTGGGCGCCAGGTCCTCGCGCCCACGCAGCCGCCATTTCGGCGTTTCCCTCACCTTGTTGACCTCTGATACCAATCCCTCCATAGATCTCCTAGCGCCGGCTCCCGCCGGAGAACCTGGCATTACAGCCACCTGCATCGTGCCTGTAGCGAAAAGCGGGGACGGCAACACCGCAAGAGGGCGGTAATCGGTTCCGTCCACCGGGCCGGCCCGGTATCATTCCAAAATGCAACGGTGCCGGCCTTGTTCCTGGGGCTGCTGGCACTGGTCTGGGGATGTGCACACCCCGCTCGGACGGCCTCCCGGGATAAAGCTGACGGCGAAGACACGTTTTCTCGACCCGAGGTTCGCGGTTTCTCGCCCTACCGGTCTCAGCATCCTGTGTTCATGACGTTTCTGGACTTCGAAACCCGGGGTGCCGCCACGACCCCCCCGGGAGAGGTGGAACTGAAGTCGAGTCTCACCTACACCAGCATGTTCCAGGTGCGCCACCGGACCATGGCCTTCGTCGAGCTGGACGGCGAGTGGGCCCGGGCCGAGGTCGACGTACGCCTGGGAATCACCGACCGCCTGGAGGCCTTTGTCTCGATTCCCTACCTCTACACCTCGAGCGGCTTCCTGGACAGCACCATCGAAAATTACCACGACTTCCTGGACCTGAACCAGGACGGCCGCGACAGGGCCCGCCGGAACCAGTTCAGCGCCGTGATCCACTACGGCGGACAGGACGTGTTCAGATTGAAGGAGAACAAGTCCGGATTCGGAGATATCCCGGTCGGCCTCGCATTCGCGCTCCTGAAGGAAGACGCATCCACGCCCGGACTCCTGGTACGCGGCGCCCTGGAGCTTCCCACCGGCGACGACGAGGACGGCTTCGGCAACGGCCGGTTCGACCTCGGCGTCGGCCTGGTGGCGGAAAAATCGCTGGGGCCTCTGACGGTGACCGCGGGTGTGGACTACGCCTGGATCCGGAGGTCCGATTTCATGAAGGGCATCGACCTGGACCTGAAGGATTTGATCGGTGCCTTCCTCGGCGCCGAGGTGCGCATCTTTTCCTTTCTCTCGGGCCTGGCGGCCGTCGATTATCTCTCCAAACCCCTGGATGACATCCCTCTCTCCGAAACCCGGCGCGACCAGGTGATGCTGATCCTGGGCGGCGCCGTGGACCTGGGTGAGGGAGCCGTGTTCCGGTTCGACATCACCGAGGACCTGGTGTCCGACGCCTCCCCCGACTTCAGCCTCCGGTTGGGCCTGGATCTGCGGTTCTGAAGGGAAAGGGAGCCCGGCCTGCCCCGGCTCGAGCCCTTACTTCTTCACCTTACTGCTTCACCTCGACGAGACGGATGGACACACGGGTGCGGCAGGGTCCCAGCCCCGCGACGTCACGCACAGGCCCTTCTCCGAGGAGGCGGGTCGCACCCGACTCGAGGAGGAAGTCCTGTCTCCAGGTCACCTCTTGCTCGTCCGGGACCTCGAAGAGTCCAAAGTCAGAGCCCGGCCCTATCTGCCGGAATCCGAGAATGCTCCGGTCCACCAGGGAGAGTCGGACCCGACACGCTCCGGCCTCGGCCTCGACTCCCACCACTGCTTGCAGGCCGTCAAAGCAGAATTTCGTGATGGGATCTGAAGACTTGGACTCCTGGGCTACCTCGACGTCGTACTCCCCGACGTAGTTCTCTTCCACGCCGTTGAGGGCGAAACCCAGCCGGCCGCCGAGGCAGGGAATTCCGATGGGACCGCCCAGGGCCTGCCACACGGTGGCCGGATTGTTCAACGGCTTCGCCTCCCGGTGGATCTCCACCACGAAGTTCCGCTCGAGGTCTCGGGTGAAGTAGCGCACGAGGTTCCTGGCCGTGGCCAACTGACCGCTGGATCCCGAGAGAACCATGAACATGTTGTTCGCGAAACCTACCAGGGGCTTCTCGTCCCCCTGTCCCTTTCCTGCGGCATTGTGGACCAGTTCGAAGAGTTCGTCCGGCTCGTTGCAGAGACCCATCCGCACACCGGCCACGCCTTCATCCGTTCCCTTCAGGACCGGAATGCCGAACAGGCCGATGGGGATTACCGCCTGGCCGGCCACGGATTCAGGTACGGAGTCCAGCCGCCGTACCACCAGCAGGGCCCGGAGGCCCGGCCTCCGAGTTCCCCCCGGCTTCACCACGATGCCCCCCTCACCCGCAATACGGGCAGAAAAGGCGGTCTGGATCTGCTCCACCCGGACCCGTTCGATCTTGAATCCGTTCACGATGAGATCCAGCTTCTCGGGGGGACTGGAGATCTCCCGGCGGGTGAAGAGGCAGAACAGGGCGAGGTCCTTGCCGTCCGGGCCGAGCAGTGGCAGGACGTTCAGATCGTGGCCCAGGGGAAGCCTGGCAACGACCGGGTCCATGATGGAGGATTTCTGGGCGATCTCCACATCCAGGTCCAGGAGCAGCCCCGGAGTCCGCCTCTTGCCGAAATGGATGTAATCTCCCGTTCGACCCCGGGCCTCGCCGGTGAAGAGGACCTTGCCGTGGTCCCCGGAAACCACCCGCTTATACAGGGCCTCGGCCTCTCCCGGGTCGAGGTGGGAGGGGCGCTGCTCCCCGGTTCCTGCCTTTACCTCGTAGAGAAGGTACCGGTATTCGAACCGAGGCGCCATGCACTGCTGCAGGTAAGCCACCCGCTTGCCGATGACGTTCAGCACCTTCCTCTTCTGCACGGCAAGGAGCGTGCCGTACCTGTAGTGGATCCTCGCCCCCTCGTTCTCCAGTTCCGCCTCATCGATGAGACCCCTTATGTCGTCGGCAAGGGCATCTCCATCCAGGGGCGAAGCTTCAAGGGCCGGAAACAGAGCCGCCAGCACGTCGCTTTTTTCATCCGTCTTTCTGGAGCTATAGGACTCGAGAAGCTCGGATGCACGCCAGTGTTCACCCAGCTTGCGCCCGAGGGGGGGAAAGATCGCCTCCCGATAGGGATCGACAAGAGAGTGTACGGAGTACTTGCGCAGCTCGTAACCAGCAGCGGTACGAAAGCCCGGGGCGGATCGGGGGGAAGTCGTATCATCGCCTTCACCGGCCGGACACACACACGTCAGGCAAAGGCACAGGGTCAGGACGTTTCCGAACAGAGTGGACATGAAAATGCACCTCCATGAAATTCACGATACGGACGGTATCTACATTCCAGGACTCAACAGTGAATATCAACTCGTACGGGTGGATCGGTCCGGATCTTTATCGACCCGGCAGAGACGGCCGTGTATCTTCCTGCACAGGTCCCGGTCTCCTTTCCGGCGGCTCGACTGCACCCGGTCCTCCAGGATTTCCGACAGCTTTTTTTCCGCCTCGGGTGGCAGGCCCTCGAACCAGGTGCTCCCGCGCAACCGGATGTCCCAATACCGCGAGGCGGATTCCAGGTAGAGGTCGACCAGGAATGCGAGGGAGGCGTGGTCTCCGGTCTCCCGGGCCTGGGTCACGCAGACCTTCAGATCCGGATCAGGAAGCCCCTGGAGGCGGTCTACCTGATCTCGGCACCCGAGTGCCCCGACAAGGGCGATGGGCTCCCCCTGCCTCCTGTCCTCTCTCCTCATCGAGGCCAGCTGTCGAGTGAACCGGGCATCCGACCGGAGAAGATCCACCATCTCCCGGCGGAATTTCCCCCGGCTCAAGAGCAGGATCCGGGCCGACATCATGCACCTGTCCGGGGTCATGAGGCCCCGCCGCACCTGGCTCAGAAGCCACCGGGAAGCCAGCAGCGCCAGGTCCTGCCCGGGAGTGAGGGGGCCTCCAATAGGTGAAACCGCCTCCCCCTTGGCCCAGGATTTCGGGTCCAGAATGCGGAGAACGTGGGCGGTCAGGATCTGCCGGGAGAGACCCGAAATCCGCTGCCCTTCCAGACAGGTTTTCACCTCTTGCCTTGTGAACTCCCTCTTCTTCGTCCAGGTGAAGGCGGCTCCCATTGGCAGGGCGATTCCGGTGGTCATCTCCTTCAGGCCGGGCACTGGATCGAGGGCTGTAGCCACGAGCCGGGAAGGCGGCTCGGGCGAATCCGGCCCTTCCCCGGGCTTCAGTGCCTTGCCCAGGAACCAGAGCATAGGCAGCCCCACCGCAAAAACCACCACGGAAGCCGCCAGAAAGGCGATCCTCTTGCGGCGCGAGATGCGCCTGACACCGTGATCCACGACGGCTTCCTCCATCGTCAAGGACGTCTCCTCGGCGTCAAACACGGCGTCCAGGATCCGATCCGCGCTTTCCTCGGTCATGTCGGTGCGCGTCTGGGAGGCGAGGAGGGCGTCCAGGGACCGAGCCTGGTCGAGGGCCCGAGCACACCGGGGGCACGTCTTCAGGTGGACGGCTACTTCCGGTAGATCCTCCGCCGGCTCTCCGTCCAGAAAGGCCGAGAGAATCCGGTCTTCCAGATCGCATGCGTCGTGCGGTCTCATTTCCCCGGTCATAGCAGGTCTCCCATTCGTTGCCGGAGCTTTCTACGGGCGTCCATCACCGCGTTGCGGGATGCACCCTCACTCGTCTCCAGCGCTCTTGCGATTTCCGCGTATCCCCATCCCTCCACTGCTCTGAGATGCAGGGCGGTCCGCTGCCGGACCGGAAGCCGCTCCAGAGCCTCTTCCACCCGCCTGAGCAGGTCCCGGGTCGTGGCCTTCTCTACCGGGTCCCCTTCGAGGTGATCAGGAACGAGGTCGCTCAGCTCCACCTGCCCCGGAAGGGGCCTCGGCCCACCATAACGCCTGGGCTCCCGGGAGAGACGGTAGAGAATCCCCACGACCCACGACCGGAAGGAACAATCCCCGCGAAACGATCCCAGACCCCGATGGGTCCGGATCAATCCATCCTGTAGCAGTTCCTCGGCACTGGATGCCCCGAGGCGCCTGCAAAGGGCGAGGAGGTTCCCCATGAGAGGTCGAACCAAGCGGTCAAAGGCCTGCCGATCTCCGGCCCTGGCAGCGTGAAGGTCCGGCGACAGCTCGTTTGCCCGGGTCATTGTCTTTCGAGTAGTGAGGTTCATTGGCTCCAGGGGAATGACCCCGGGGAGGGGGACCCTGTCACCGGGAAACCGGTTTTCCCGGTGGAAAATCGCTGGAGAATGCTGCTCCAGGGGGAATTCTACACCCCGAACGGGCCGATCAACCCTTCTTCGCCTTCTTTCCGGGCAGGCCGTGCTTCACCACGTGCTCGAGGGCGTCTCCCAGCCGGTCCAGCTCCTCGAGGGTGGTGTAGACGTTCGGGGAGACGCGGAGACCCTTGAACTCCGGGTGCTTCACCGAGGTGGTGAGGATGCGGTGCTCCTTCCAGAGCCAGGCGCTTAAGGCGCCGGGATCGATGCCGTCGATGTCCACGGTGGCGATGCCGCAGGCAAAGCCGGGCTTCAGCGAGGTCTTCAACCGGGCGCGGTCGTGTTCCAGGATGCGCCGGGCCCAGTAGTCGCGAAGATAGGTGAAGCGCGCCTCTTTCCGGGCCGGACCAATGCCCTGGTAGAAGGTGAGAGCCTCGGCAATACCGAGGTAGTGGGCCACGGAATGAGTTCCGATCTCCTCGAACTTGCGGATGTCGGCGTCCTTCTTCTCGTCCGCAGCCATGAGGGGCCAGACCGAAGGGATCTTGCTCCTGCGCACGTAGAGAAAGCCGGTGCCGTGGGGGGCGCCTAGCCACTTGTGCAGGCTCGAGGCGTAGAAGTCGCAGTCGAGGTCTGCCAGGGTGAAGTTGAAGTGGGCCAGAGCGTGGGCGCCGTCCACCAGAACCGGGACGTTCCGCCGGCGCGCCATGGCCACGATCTCCTTCAGCGGCAGGATCTGGCCGTTGTAGAAGACCATGTGGCACACAAGAATGAGGCGCGTGCGGGGCGTGATGTTCTCGCGAAAGCGCTCCACGATGCCGCCGGGATCCTCCTCCAGTCCCTTCATGGAGAACATCTTCAGCCGGATCTTCTCCCGCCGCTCTCGCTGCTTGAAGGTCGTGAGCATGCGTGGGTAGTCCCGGTCTGTGGTGAGCACCTCGTCCCCCGCCTTCAGGTCAATACCGAACTGGCAGATCTGGAGGCTTTCCGAGGTATTCCGGGTGAGGGCCACCTCCTCGGGATCGCAACCGAACTGCCTGGCCAGGCGCTTCCGGACTCCCTCTCGCTGCGGGTCCTGGACCCGCCAGAGGGCGTAAGCCGGCGGTGCCGAGTTGGCGTAGTCCAGGTGCCGCTTCACCGCCTCCTGCACCATGGCCGGCGCCGGACTCACGCCCCCGTTGTTCAGATTGACGAGGCTGCGGTCCACAGTGTACGCCCGGGCCACCTCGGCCCAGAACGACTCGTCCCGGGCCAACTCCTCCGGGCTTCCCGACCATGCGTTCAGGTCACTCACCCTGTCCGCGGCAAGGGCCAGGCGAGCGGGTTCCAGAAACACGCCGGCGGCCACGGCCATGACCGGCAGGGCGCCCAGGAATTCACGACGACTCTGCATCTCGACACCTCCTCTGTGGGGATAGCAACGGGGAGGGATTGTACTCGATGCAGGGGTCCGGGGACAGGCCCGGAAAGAGTGCTGAAAAATGTGTATACCCGTCCGGAAAAACCCCGAAAATAAGGCTGATGTAGGTCGGGAATCGACCTCCCGAACTATCCAGGTAATACCGAGATTTCCGCAATGATGAGGTTCTCAGGGTGCGTAGCCCGGAGACCTTGATTCCTTAGTCGTTCCCATCCGCCCCTTTGCAGCGCGAAGTCAAAATAAGCGTGCAAGGGGCGGATCGGATATTTCTCTCCTCGCCTTCCGACCGGCACGCCTCCCTTTTCACATCTCCGGACACAAAAAAACCCCTCCGTCCCATTTCTTCATCGAAACGACAAAAATCCGGGGCGGAAGGGCACTTTAGGATAGGAGCATTCCCTTATCGGGGCGGACCGCAAGATTCCTTTACCCGGATGTGTAAAAAATCCGGTCCGTCTCAAAGTCGGATCGTGTCCGGGTGCAGAATGAAGGCCAGCAGCATGGAACCGTACAGGGCCCAGTTTTCTTCCACGGACCTGCCGGAGGCCCGGTCGGGAAGCTCCAGGGTAATGATGGGAATACCGAGGGTGACGCCCACGTACGAACCGAGGGACCCGGGCCGGGCGCCGAGTTTCTTCACGGGCAGGGAAACGTGGCGGTGCATGGCCTCAGCCAGATCCCTGGCCGGACCGTCGTGATCGATGCAGCCCAGGGGCTGGTGGATGCTCAGGACACGACAGGGCTCGAAGGCCTGGATGAGGTCCATGAGCACCCGGCTCTCGGGCTCGGACAGTGCCCGGGGACCGTGGCGCTGGCCGGACTCGAAGTTGGCCGTGGGGTAGTTCCGGTTCAGGTCCACGCCGCGAGCGTTCCACCGGGTGCGGCGGGCCAGGCCGTCCGGATTCACGAGGGGACAGAGAACCACTCGCCGGCCGTCCAGCACCTCGGGATGGAGCGCCAGGTAGTGGCCCAGTCGCTTCACCAGCGGAGTGCCCGCCGGCTCATCGCCGTGGATCGTGGAAAAGACGAGCATCACCTCCGGGCCGCGGCCGTGGATCTCGTAGTGGATGGGCCGCGATTCCACGGAGCGACCGGCCTCGACGGCCACGCCTTCGGGCACATCCACACGGACGCCCCGGGAGATGGGCCGGATCGATTCGGGGGTCGGATGCCGGGAAAAGGTATCGGGAGAGTGACAGCCGAAGCAGAAGAAAAGCAGCAAGAACGCAGGTATTCTGAACATGGACATCTCGCTTCACCGGAACCGTTCGGCGCGTGGGGCGGCAAGGAAGATCACGCGCGGACACATGGAAACAGCGCTCATTTTATCGGCGCGGGTGCCCACGTCCATGGAAAAGAGGTCTATCCGGGAACCCGGATCCGGACTCGGCCGACATAGTGGACCGAACGGTCTTGGTCCCGGACAGCGCACTCCAGCAGGATGCGAACGTCGGGAGCGTGCACCTCGTTCGAGACCCGCTTGCCGTTCACCAGGATCTCCACCGGCTTTGCGAGGTCGAACATCGCGGCGCTGAGTTCCACCTTGAAGGTCTTGACGTTCCTGGTGGTGACCCGGATCGTGTTGCCCTCCACCACCGCCCGGATGGACCCGTAGGGCCTGGATCTCCGGAGGGCGGGCCGCGGCCGGGACCTGGGGAAAGCGCCGCTGTAGGAGAGCTCCTTTCCTTCCCTTTCCACCAGCACCTTCACCGCTTCGCCCGGCTTCTTCTTCCCGAGGACGCCCCGCAGGTCATTCAAATCCAGGACGTCCACCTCGTCGAGTCCCGTGATCACGTCGCCCGCCTCGAGGCCCAGGGTCTTCGCGAGGGAGCCGTCCGACACCGATTCGATGCGTACGCCCACGCCCTCGTAGCTCTGGTCCAGGCGCACGCCCAGCACGACCCGCCCCCGGGTGATGCCGGGATTGAGGTCCGGGAAGACGTCCTGACCGCCGCTCCGGCCGAGGTTCGTGACGGTGAGCCACTGAACCCGGCCGCATTTCACGTCCGCGGTCTCCCACACCAGGGACCTGGCCAGGGGATCGCGGCGCACCTCCTGCATCCACTTCCAGATCCGGGGTCGTTCCGCCTCCATGTAGTCCGGCCGGTGCGGCACGTCCTCGTGCACGACGTAGGTCACGTTCGCGCCCGCCTTCTTCATCGCCTCGATGAGGGGGGTCACCATGGCGGCGGGGTAGAGGGTGTCCCGGCCCGTGTTGACCACGTAGAGGGGCCGGTTGCAGAGGTTTCGCAGGTGTACCTGGAGCCCCCCTGCCTGGGCCACGGCCACCAGGCCGTTCAGGGGAATGAATCCGGCAAAGACCGTGGGATGCGTGAGGCCGAGGTAGTAGGCCCCCGATCCGCCGTCCGAGAATCCGGTGGCGAAGATGCGATTCTCGTCGATGTTGTAGGTGCGCCTGAGGGAGGCGATGGAATCCAGGATGTTCAAGGCGCCGACGTCCGTCCACCACTCCGCCCCTCGCTGTCCCTTGGGGATCATGAGAATGAAGTCGTGCATCTGCGCCAGCTTGCCGCAGTTGCCCTCCAGGTTCTTGAAGTACCGGTCCGGCACGAGGCGCGGCCGGGAGACCCCGCCGTGCATCTCCACGAGCAACGGGTAGCGCCGGGCCGGATCATAGGACTCCGGAATCCAGACCAGGTAGGGCCGCTTCACGTCGTCGCGGCACGTGTTTGCAAACCGCTGCCACCCGGTCTCCGCGCCCCCGGAATAGGTGCGCCCGCGCGCCAGGAGCCGCAGGACCTCGTTCACGTCGGGCTTCAGGGCGAGGATATCCTCGATGATCGCCTTCTGCACCTTCTTTTCCCGCGCCGCCAGGAGCCGCTGGATCAGGGGCTCCAGCTGTGGATCGCCGGCGGACACAGCCGCGGATAAGGCCAGGACCAGCAATACCGCAGCGGCCAGGATTCTGTTCATGACGACTCCTCTCTCACGGCCTCATGAGGTGTTCCGGCATCTGGACCGCCACTACCTCGCCTCGCGCGCATACTTCTTCCCCGGCCGACAGGGTCACCCCCACCACCACCTTGCGGCCCTTGATCTCTTTCACGGTGCCCCGGAGCTCCAGGGCCGCTGCGAGAGGCGTCGGCCGGAGGTAGTCCACGTGGAGGGAGGCGGTGAGGTAGCGCAGAGGCGGCTCGGTGTCCATGGCCCGCCCCTCGGCGCGGTAGCCTGCAGCCGCGGCCGTGCCGGTGCCGTGGCAGTCGATGAGAGACGCGATGAGGCCCCCGTAGACGAATCCCGGGATGGCCGTGTGGAACGGTTCCGGGTGGAAGGTGCAGACGCTCTCCTCTCCGTCCCAGTAGCTCTTGATCTGATGGCCGTGGTCGTTCAGCCGCCCGCAGCCGTAGCAGTGACTCAGATCCTCGGGGTAGTAATCCTGAAACGCATTTTCGTTCACGGTACGACTCCGTTACCGGTCCTTCCAGTTCCACCATTTCAGCAGCCTGGGTTCGTGCTTCCGGTGGCTCGCGTAATACACGGCGCACCGGAACACGTAGAGAACACACCGATCCTGACGCGTCCCCCTGAGTTCACACAGCGTGTCGAACATGGACTCCGGATCGCTGCCCCGGAGTTCCTTCACAGCGGTGAATCCGAGGTCTTCCAGGTCCCGGGCGAGACTCGGCCCCACGCCGGGAATTTCTTCGAGGGCGCTCTTCATGCGATTTCTTCCCGATCAGAAAACCGGACGCGACAAGGGCACCAGGATAGCAAAGCCGAACCGGAAGGACACGCTTACATTCTTGAAATCCGACAGCGAGTTCAATGCGGGGATTCGATTCATTCGACCGGATACTACATCCGCATTGCCATGGGCGGCCATTCCGGTTAAACAGTGGTTCGAAGTCATTCGAGGATTGGATCCATGACCGACACCAACGCCTTTGACCCCGTTCCCATCCTGGCCGAGGAGCTGAGACTGCCCGCACGCGGTGTGGCCGCCGTGGCCGGACTCCTGGACGAGAACGCCACCGTTCCGTTCATCGCTCGCTACAGAAAAGAAGCCACCGGCGGCCTCGACGAGGTGCAGATCCGGAAGATCCAGGAGCGCACCCTCTACCTGAAGGACCTGGAACAGCGGCGGAAGGCCGTCCTGGACGCCATCGAGAAACAGGGGAAGCTCACCGACGAACTCCGGAACCGCATCCTCGCCATGAAGACCAAGTCCGGGCTGGAAGACCTCTACCTTCCCTACAGGCCAAAGCGGCGTACGCGGGCTACCCTGGCCCGGGAAAGGGGCCTCGAGCCCCTCGCACTCATGATTCTCTCCCAGTCCGATACCGGAGATCCGACCCGCAGCGCCGAGGCCTTCGTGGACGCGGAGAAAGGCATCGAATCCGTGGAAGCGGCGCTGCAAGGGGCCAGGGACATCGTCGCCGAGACCATGGCCGAAAACGCCGACGTGCGCGCCCTGGTCCGGAATACCTTTGCCCGGGAGGGCGTGCTGCACAGCGAGGCCGTACCCGCAAAGACCGAGGGGCCCACCAAGTTCGAACAATACTACGACTTCCACGAAGCCGTGGCCCGTATCCCTTCCCACCGCTACCTCGCCATCCGGCGGGGAGAGCGCGAGGGCGTGCTGCGCGTCCGGGTGGCGGTGGAGGAGGAGCCGATCCTCCGTCGCATCGAACACAGGATGGGCGTCAAGGCCGGCTCTCCCTTCAGGAGCCAGCTCACCCTCTCCATCGAGGACGGATTCAGGCGGCTGGTGGCGCCGGGCGTGGAAACCGACGTCCGGGGAGACCTCAAGGTACAGTCCGACGAGAGCGCCGTGGAGGTCTTCGCCGAAAACCTGGAGAACCTCCTCCTGGCAGCACCCCTGGGCGGCAAGGGCGTCCTGGGCATCGACCCTGGCATCCGCACCGGATGCAAGTGCGCCGCCGTGAACGCCACCGGCAAGTTCCTCGAGAACATCACGATCTTCCCGGCACGAAACAGCGAGGCAGCCGGACGGGATCTCCTCGCTCTGGTCAGGAAGCACGAACCCTCGGCCGTGGCCGTGGGCAACGGAACCGGGGGCCGGGAGACCGAGGCCTTTGTCCGGCGTACCTTCTCCGAGGCCGGACTCGAGGACGTGTTCGTGGTCATGGTGAGCGAGGCGGGCGCCAGCGTCTACAGCGCCTCGGACCTGGCCCGCGAGGAGTTTCCCGACCTGGACCTCACCGTCCGGGGGGCCGTGTCCATCGCCAGGCGCCTGCAGGATCCCCTGGCGGAGCTGGTCAAGATCGATCCCAAGGCCATCGGCGTCGGCCAGTACCAGCACGACGTGCACCAGCCCCTGCTCCGGCGCAAGCTGAACGAGGTGGTTGAGAGCTGCGTCAACCGCGTGGGCGTGGAGGTGAATACCGCCAGCGCACCCCTGCTCTCCCGCGTGGCCGGCATCGGACCCTCCCTTGCCAGAAACATCGTCAAGCACCGCGAGGGCCAGGGCGCCTTCCTCGACCGGAAGCAGCTACGAAAGGTGTCCGGCCTCGGCCCCCGCGCCTTCGAGCAGGCCGCCGGCTTCCTGCGCATCCACGCCGGTGGCAATCCCCTGGACGCGTCGGCCGTGCATCCGGAACGGTACGACCTCGTGGCCACGATAGCACGGGACCTCGACCTCGACCTCCACCGTCTGGTGGGGAATCCCACCGCCGCCGACCACATCCCCATCGCCCGCTACGTGGGTGGAGACGTGGGTGAGCCGACCCTCAGGGACATCGTCGCCGAGTTGAAAAAACCGGGCCGGGATCCCCGCGACGCCTTCGCGCCGCCTCGGTTCCGGGAGGACGTGACGGACATGGAAGATCTGGAACCGGACATGGTCCTGGAGGGCGTGGTCACCAACGTCACACGGTTCGGAGCCTTCGTTGACGTGGGCGTCCACCAGGACGGCCTCGTGCACATCTCGCAGCTCGCCGACCGCTACGTCAAGGACCCAGGGGATGTGGTGAAGGTGGGTGACAAGATCACGGTGCGGGTCCTGGAGGTGGACGTTCCGCGCAAGCGCATCTCGCTCACGGCGAAGAAAGGCGGGAGCAGGCCGGAACGACCGGACTGAATGAATGTATAAAAAGAGACCCCGGTGGGTTGCCGCTCGTGGCGGCGTCCCGCAGGTGACAGTGCGGGCCACCGGGGTACCGGTGATGCCTGGGTCCTCCCAGGCGACCACACACGGCCCGGCAAGTTCGGTTATTTCATATATGAAAACTCACATATGGCCAGAGGGCCGCGTTTCATCGGATTTGTCGACTCAGGAGGCCATCACCTCGCAGATCACCTCGAAAATAAATAAAATGGATCACCTCCTTTCTCGGCAAACCCCATGAACGGAACCAGGGTCCGCTCCCCGGAAGCCGGCCGCCGAAGATCAAGACCGGCCCCGGGCCCGGTCCACGGCGCCTTGCACGCGAAGGGTACGCCGTGTCTCGAGGCCTGCGTGCGCCTCGACCGGGGTCTATACTTTTATATTAATCGGGTGTTCAGGGCTGTCAAGTTCAACGAATCACTCCGCGGATTCGTTTTCCCTGGTTTACCGCGAATATCAGTCCCGTCTTGACACGCAATCAGCCTGGAGCTACCAAGGTCCCCATGGCCGAAAACCTGACAAACGGTCGCGTTTTCCGTGACCCAGTCCACGACATCATCTTCATTCCTTCCACGGACCAGGTGATTCTCGATCTGCTGGAAACACCCGAGGTGCAGCGGCTGAGGAGAATCCGACAGCTCGGCCTCGCTCACCTCGTGTTTCCCGGCGCCGAGCACAGCCGGTTCATCCATTCCCTCGGCGTGGAACACCTGGCCGGCCGCATCCTGACCCGTATCCTGGAGCCGGGGCGGGGAGACCCGGACGTGGCCGCGACCCGGGGCCGGGCGCGTGAAATCCGGGCGGCGGCGCTGCTTCACGACATCGGCCACGGCCCGTTCTCCCACACCTTCGAGAACCTCCTGGGCGAGGCCGTGGTTCGCCACGAGTCCTGGTCCAGACGCATCATCCAGGATGCAGCCGGCGGGATCCGGCCGGTGCTGGAGAATCACGGCCTCGACGTGGATTTCGTCAGCGACCTAATCGAGGGGAAAGCGGAAGACCTCCTTGCGCAGGACATCGTCTCCAGCCAGCTCGACGCCGACCGCATGGATTATCTCCTGCGCGACAGCCTCATGACCGGAGTGGCGTATGGAAAAATTGACCTCGAGTGGATCCTGAACGTGATGCGGCCGGGCCGGGCCCCGGACGGCCGGATCCGTCTCGGCGTGGATGGGGTGAAGGGCCTTCACGCCGTGGAGTCCTATCTGTTCGCCCGGCGATCCATCCACCTCCAGGTCTACCACCACCGGACGGTACGAGCTTTCGAAGCCATGCTGGCCAACTTGCTTTGCCTCGGCCGCCAGGTCCTGCTCGATGGGGGCAATCCGCCCCCCAACACGCCGGAGTCCGTCCTGCGACTGCTCCACCAGCAACCCCTCGACACTCCGACGTTCCTGTCTCTGGACGACAGCGACATCCACATGATGCTCAAGGCGTGGGCCGACGGCGCCGAGCAGGGGCCCGGGGCCGAAATGGCTCGCCTCTCACGCGCCCTCCTCCGTCGGAAGTGCCTCTACGACCACATCGACCTGAGCCAACGGCCCGAGACGGCCGCCGCGGTGGCCGCCCATGTCCAGGCCCTTGCGGACCGCGGCGAGGAGGCCGCCCTTCACGTCCGGTTCGACGACTGGACCAGCACCCTCTACTATTCGGCGCGAGCCGCCCTGGAGGAGGGCCATGCACGCCAGGACGCCTACGCCCGTGTAATCCCCATCGTCGATCCCGATGGAACGGTCCGTCCGCTGGAGCAGGACGCGCCCTGGCTGCACCTCATGCATGACTTCCCCGGACGTCAAACGCGGCTCTACTACGACCAGACGTGGGAGAAGCAGCTGAAATCCCTCCTGGAAATCGCCCG
>CAZAKZ010000063.1:29790-31093 GCA_964485695.1 uncultured Planctomycetota bacterium
CCGTGCGTGCGGTGGCTCGCAACAATGCGCCTTAACAATGCGATTGCACACCTTGAAGAGAACGGCAGCGAATGCTTTCCATCTCGGAGGACGTGTGTAAAGGACTTCCCTCCTCGACTCCTGGAGGAGTCAAACTTCACGAGTCCCCCAGCAGAGCTGGGGGTTACCCTTGGAAATGAAAAAAATACCCGCTGCGACAAGCGTTCACGCCTTGGGCGTGAACGCTTGTCGCAGCGGGTACAAAAAAAGGGGGCGGATGGCCATGCCGTCATGCCATCCGCCCGACTACATCGATTCCCTCATCCTTTCCCTTACACCACCGCTTGCACCCAGGGAGTCATTCCGGACTCGATGTCGTCGAGCAGGGTACGAGCACCGAAAGGATCACCCTCGTCCATGACCAGGAGATGCTTGAGCACGTCCGAGGCCGGAGACGACTTACCGATTCGCCAGAGTTCAAGCCCATAACCGTGTGCGGCTCTCAAAAAGGGGCGGTTGGAGGGGTAGCACCAGGGGATTGGTCCGGGGAGAGATCTGGGCAATGATCGTAATCCGATCAAATAGGCGATCCGGTAATAGCGCAAGGCGCGACGGTGGATGCCGTCACGCTCGGCAAGTAGGCCCAGGTGGTTGTAAGAATCAATACAAGAGGGTTCTGCGTCAAGGACGCGATGAAGTAGTTCGGCCGCGCGCTCGCTACGGCCCATACGGATATGATCGGCGGCAATATCGATCAGACGGGATAATGTCGTGTCGATTTGATTGATCTGAAAAGCGTACTGTCCCTCCTCGACTTCCTCGAGGGGACGCGGCTCGACGTAAAGCAACTCCAGATCCACACGGGTGCGTACGACCTCGCCCGTGATGTGTCTGGAGCCTCCGAGCTCCCAGTGGCGAGTGACCTGGATGCCGATGATTTCCCCCTCGGCAAAATCCCACGTGTCGTCGAGGTGCAGGTATTTGACGGTACCCCCCTCAACCGATTGCAGGCGCATGACTCGCCGGCCGACACGTCGAACGATGAACTCTTCCATGACGAACCTCAACGGCACTGGCTCGATGGTCGAAAATGAGTTTCTTTCGCTATTTCCAGGCGGGAAAGAGTTCGTTCATGGGCACCAGGAGGCTACCGAAAGTCGGCTCGGTCTCCGCCCCTTCGAGGATATACAAGATGTGGTGGACACCTGGAAAACCGGCATCTCGATGATGGGGGAAAAACAACGGCTACAATTATTATTGCTACAATTATTGTAACTACTCACCCCATAAGAGTCCATAAAATCGATTCAGCCCCACCATAACA
>CAZAKZ010000064.1:0-29956 GCA_964485695.1 uncultured Planctomycetota bacterium
GCATGGGCGTCGGATGTTTTTGTTTGTCTTCTGCCATTTTCGCTCAACCACTCCTTTGAAATCAGTCCCAAGCTATTCCATGCTATCTCACGCATCCAGCAAAACGACTCACGCCATCTCGATGAATCCGCACGGACATTCCTCGGCGCACTTCTTGCACCCCTGGCAAAGATCAAGCTTGAACGTGTAAAGCTCGCCCTTCGTGAGCGGTTTTACGATCGCCTGATCCTGGCAGTAACTCCAGCACTTCCCGCAGTCGAAACACTGCCCGCAGCTCATGCAACGCATTGACTCGTCCAGGACCTGGTCCGACGTCATCGCCTGGTTCACCTCGGTGTCCAGACCTCCGAACCTCTCCGATACCGGAATCTGGGTCCGTTCGTTCCGGGGCTTCGACTCGTACAGGTCCACACGCATCTTGTCCGCTGTCACAACCGGAAGCGCTTTCTCCGGCTCCGGCTCCAGGCCCCTTAGACGGCGGTGAATCGTCTCCGCGGCCGTCCGGCCGTGGAACAGCGCCACCGCCACGATGCTCAGGTCCAGAACGTCGCCTCCGGCAAACGTCTTGTCCATGGCCGTGGAACCGTCCGCCTCCGCCTTCACCCAGTCCCGCGGACCCGCCTTCAGCTGCTCAAGACCCGTGAAATCAGGCTCCTGGCTGATGGCCGCTATGACCAGATCCGCCTTCACCTCGAACTCGCTGCCCTCGATGGGCACCGGCCGCCGACGGCCCGAGTCGTCCGGCTCCCCGAGCTCCATGCGGATGCACCGCATTCCCACTGCCCGGCCGTTCTCGGTGATGAAGCCCACCGGCGCGGCCAGGAACTCCATCTTCACGCCCTCGGCCTCGGCGTCCTCGATCTCCTCCTGGATCGCCGGCATCTCCTTCACCGTCCGGCGATACAGGATCGTCGCCGACGCGCCCATACGGAGCGACACCCGGGCCGCATCGATGGCCGTGTCTCCGCCGCCGATGACGATGACGCTCTGGCCCACGTCCACCGGCGCTCCGGAGTTCATCGCGTTCAAGAACTCCGTCCCGGTCATGACGTTGTTCGCCTCGGACTCGCCCTCAACGCCCAGGAGCTTGCCCTTGTGCGCACCCAGACCCACGAAGATGGCGTCATACTCCTGCTGCAGCGTCTCGTAAGGGATGTCCTTGCCTATGGCCGTGTTGCACTTGAGCTCCACGCCCAGGTCCAGGACCCGGCCGATCTCCGCGTCCAGGACTTCGCGGGGAAGTCGATACGGAGGAATGCCGTAGCGGAGCATCCCCCCGGCCTTGTCGAAGGCCTCGAACACCGTCGGGCTGTAGCCCTTCCGCGCCAGCTGATAGGCGCAAGAAAGTCCCGCCGGACCCGCTCCGATGACGGCAATCTTCTCCGGATAGGTCTCCTCGGTCACCTTCTCCAGTTTCAGACCCTTCTCGATGCCGTAGTCGCCGATGTAGCGTTCCACGTTGATGATGTTCACCGAGCCGTCCTTGCCGCTGCGGTTGCACCCCTCTTCGCACGGATGGGGACACACCCGGCCGCACACCGAGGGAAACGGACTCCGCTCCGTCCAGATGCGCCACGCCGCCTCCAGGGACTCCTCGAAGGTCCGACCTAGCGTCTCGCCCTGCGCCAGCGTGGTCAGCGCCTGACGGATGGCGTTGTGGTTCGGACAGTGCGTCCGGCAGGGGGGCATCTTCGGCACGTGCTTGGGACGAAGACCGGAGTCCTCGCGGCCACCGGGGCCGCCGGTCGAACCACCTCGTGAACCCAGTCGCTTTTTCTTCTTTTTGACTTTCTTTGCCATCGTTGACCTGTGTATGCAGTTGTGGAATTGGAAGTAAATCGGATCTGAAGGTAAAATCAGCCGAACCTATAGTCTTACCCCGGTTTGAAGTCAATGAAAGTCCAGCAGAATCAGAACGATCCGGCGGGGTTTTCCCGGGTGAATTCTGAAGCGGCGAGCCACGATACACGGCCGGTCTTCCGGACCCCGGCGTGGACCCGGAAGCGCCTCGGAATCATCTCGACATCATCTCGACATCATCTCGACATCATCTCGACATCATGATGAGACGGGCGGACCGGATGTCGTGGATCACCGGGTCTGTTTCGGGGTCCAAGGGGGACCGTTCGGGAGCGCGAGCCCTGACGACGGAACCATGAGCGGGAGGGGGTCAGCTTACCAGGTCGTAGGGGGTGAAGACTTTCTCGAGGATGCTCTCCATCTCGTCGATGTCGAAGGCCCTGAGGGTCTCGGTGCGGAAGTTGCCGAGAACCCCCAGGCTGAAGGCCAGGGAGGCGGCGGATTCGTCGTCCGGAGCCTCGATGATGTGAACCAGATCGTATCGGCCGACGGTCCAGAAGGTGTTCAAGATCTTGATGCCCTTGTCTTCCAGCTTATCGGAGAAGACCTTGGCCCTCTTGGTGGTGGATTTCAGATTCTTCAATCCCTCATGGGTAAAGCTGACCAGGCAGACGTAGTGAGGCATTCCTGCTCTCCTTCGGTGAGTGTAACCGCGTCCGGGAGACAGCCGTGGCCGTGAAACCTGAGTTTTCGGGCTGATCCATCCTTTGCCTCCCGCCGGATCCGCGGCATCGGATCTTCACAAAGTGGGTATGATAATCCTGGAAAACGGTGTGAGATTCAAGCCCGAATCCAGCGTCCAGACGCGATCAGAAGACGAAGGCGTCCGGTGGATTGCTGCAGCCCTACGGTGCCATGCTACGTTGAAGGGTCCGACTTCCGCACGGGGGGGCGGATGAAGACCAGGTAGGCGAGGGTGGCAAAGAGGGTCAGCCCCACGGCCAGCATGAGGGGCAGCTCCAGGGTGCCGTTGGAATCGAAGAGAATACCCATGATGGGCACGAATACCGCCATGCCCGCCTGGCCGGCGCCGTTCTTGAGGGTGGTGTATGCGGGCATTTCCCGTACCTTCACCATGCTGATGAGAGTGCCTTGCAGGGGGCCCCGCCGGATGGATTCCACCATGGCGGTGCAAAAGAAGGCGGAATAGACGGCCCCGACCCATTCATCGATGCAGAACAGGACGAAGAAGCAGCCCAGGAGCAGCAGGCTGGAGGCAACCACGAGCCGCTTCAGCCCGAAGATCTCGCTGAGGCGGTTGCTGAGGTAGCCGCCCGCAAAGACGCCGAAGCCGCCTGCGAAGAACACCTTGGACACGTCGAAGAGGTTGACGTCGAAAAATCGGAAGAGCCAGAGGCCGAGGATGGCCATGATGCCGCCTACGGCGCCGGTGAAGAGGAACATGACGAGGATTCCGCTGCCTGTCTCGACGCGTCGGATGAGGCTCAGATAGCTGCGGGCCAGGACCAGGCGTCTATGGTTGGCGGAAGGCGGCAGGGGCTTCACCAGCGTGGCCACGATGGGAATGGTGGGCAGAGTGAGGGCGCTCAGGTAGACATAGACCCATCGCCAGTCCTGCGTCGTCGCGATGATGCCGCACATGAGCGGTCCCGCCACGAGGCCGAGGACGGCTCCGATCATGACGCGGCCGTTGGCCCACCGGCGCCGGTTGGAGACCACCCGGGTCGAGATGTAGCTGGAGATGCCGATACCGATGGCGCTGGCTCCGAGACCGGCCGAGACCCGCAGGAGGATGAAGACGCCGAAGCTTCCCACCACGATGGTGAGAATCTCCGCGATGGAGAACAGGATGAGGCCGAGGAGAAAGACCCGGCCGTGACGCCTGCGATCGATGAGGGGGCCGAGGAAGAGGCCGAAGGCGCCCGCCGCCGCGTGGTAAGCGGTCACCAGGAGGCACAGTTCCAGGGTGTCGAAATCTAGATCTTGGCCGATGACGTGGAGCAGGGGAAGGATGCAGAACTGATCGACCACGACCAGGAAGAGCAGAAGACCGAGCAGAAGAATGGGCGGTCGGCTTTGCATCGATCCACAATTCTCAGGACTGGAGGGCGGCTGAACTTCCCGGACGAGGATCAGGCGGGAACCGGTCCCCCTCGACCAGCAGCTCCGTCAACCACCGCCTCCTCGGCGTCGAAATGGGTATTGTATGCCGCTCGGGCGGCGGCGTCTCAAACAGGGCTGTTTCATGGTAGGTGGGGCGGGAGATTTTGTAAAGCCGGCCACGAGTCGTCCGTCTCGACTCCGCGGTTCGATTCCCTCGCGGATCGGGTTAACCTCTTTCTGTAGTTGTAGTTGCATATGTTCAGGGAAAGTGCTATCCTGTGGCTTCACGAAACCGGGCGGATCTAGACCCCCGCGTTGTGAACCGGACTTCCACTGGCTGCAGGCTCTCTCCTGTATCCTCCGGATCAGGGGGGCCCGGGAGATCCAGGAACCGCGTTGGACCCGAACCCTTGAACATTGCCATCCTCGGTGCCGGCATCACCGGCCTCACCATCGGTCACAGGCTGGCCGAAAAGGCTCCGGGCCTGGACTTCACCCTGTTCGAGCAGAGTCCCTGCGTCGGGGGCCTCCTCAGGAGCGCGCGCGTGGACGGATTCACGTACGACGCCGCCGGTGGACATATCATCTATACCCGGGATCCCACCCTCAGAAACCACCTCCATGAACTCCTGGGGGGCCGGATCGTGGAGAACCGACGCGAGACCCGCATTTTCTTCAAGGGCCGGTACGTGAACTACCCGTTCGAAAACGGCCTGGGAGACCTCGCTCGCGAAGACAACTTCAACTGCCTGAAGGGATACGTCGACGCTTACGTGGCCCGCGAAACGGGGACCGCCACCGAACCCACGAACCTCAGGGAGTGGATACTCTGGCGCTTCGGCGAGGGCATCGCGAACGCCTTCATGTTTCCGTACAACGAGAAGATCTGGAAGTCCGATCTGACCGACATGTCGTACGAGTGGGTGAGCGGCCGTGTGCCCGACGCCCCCCCGGACGACGTCCTCAAGAGCGCCGTGGGCATCCGCACCGAGGGCTACACCCATCAACTGCTGTTCAGCTATCCGCTCGAAGGGGGCATCCAATCCCTGGCCGACGCCACGGCCGAACCGATTCGCCACCACATTCGCCTGGAGACACCGGTCGATCAGGTTTGCCGGGAGGGAGACCGCTGGCGCGTGAACGGCCAGATCTTCGATCGCGTCGTGTCCACACTCCCCCTGGGATCGATACCGGACATTCTCGAGGACATGGACTCCACCGTCGTTGAAGCGGCGAGAAGCCTCCGGCACGTGAACCTGCTGTGCTTCCTCATCGGTCTCGACTACCCCACCCCGGTTCCCTACTCGTGGATCTACCTGCCGCACGACTCAAACGGGCCGGTGAACCGTCTCACGCACCTCAGTAACTATAGCCCGAGGAACGTGCCCCCGGAGTGTTCCTCGGTGATGTGCGAGGTGACGTTCCGGGGCGATACCCCTCCCGATCCCGACCGCACTTTGAGCGAGATCATCACCTGCCTGGACGACGCAGACATCATTCAACGGTCGCACATCATCGCCACTGCGGTGAGCCGCGTGGACCACGCCTACCCCTTCTACGACCTCGACTTCGGAAAGAACATCCAGGTCGTCCGCGATCACCTCGACGACATCGGATTCGATACCTGCGGTCGGACCGGCCGGATGGAATACTTCAACACCGACCATTGCGTGGCGGCGGGTTTTCGATACGTGGATCGGATTCTCGAAAAATCGACCGACCCTAGATCTCCTAGTTGATCCTCTGTTTTTGCCCCTTTATTGTCCCCGGAAGCGCATTTGAACGAGGCGGCTTCTCGCCTTGGTGGTGAGATAGTTTCCGTCGGCCTCCAACGCATCGATGTAGACCAGGGCTTCGAAACCCTCGAGGGCCCTCGCCACGTCGTGGAGGTGGGCCAGGTCGCCGGTGGAGAGGACCAGCGGCGCTTCAGGCCGATTGTCACGGGAGAAGAAGACCGCGTGGGGGGCCGCCGGATTCAGGATCACGATCTTGAAGTGGGTAAAGGGGCACGCCTGCAGGGGAATGGTGAAGGCCTGTCCGGGTACGGGCTCGAGGGGTTCGTTGACGATGGCCAGGGGGATGCGCGGCAGCGTCCGGAGCAGGGTGAAATCGTGGATCACGAGGGCCTCGTCCGTGGAGTGGAGGGAGAGGCGCAAGCGACCGACGGGCGGGGCCCCGGGGTAGAACCAGTTGTCGTGGTTGATGAGGGAGAGGGTGCGCCACCCCTGGTGCCGGGAGAAGAACTTGACCGGCTCTGACCGGAAGACGTCGGGGTCCTCGGCCTTGGACCAGAGAAACGCCAGCTGCGCATCCCCCTCCTGCCGGAACCGCAGGGCGTGGAGCTCGTCCGGGGAGATGCGCATGACCGGTCCCCGGAGGCCGGCTCCGTCGTTTCTCGCCACGAGTCTCACGCCGCCGTCCGGCTGGGATCGGCGCTCCAGACCCGGTTCCGGAGTCCACCACTCGCTGTCGAGGCGGGACCACCTGCGGATGTCCCGGTCCGAGAGGCGATGCCCCGCGGGCCCGGTCGGCGGGAGGTCGATGAGCTTCCCGAGTTTTGGGTCCCAGAGCATGATCCGGGTCGAGGACCCGTGCACGGCCCTCAGCTGGCCGGGATCCAGGCCATAGAAGTGGTCCAGTACCGGGAACACCCGCTTGATGTCACGGTGGTGGAAGGGTTTCACCAGGCTGAACAGGAATCCGTTCCGGCAGACGTAGGCTCCCTTGTGGACGTCGGGCAGTCGGGCCAGAACCAGGAACTTGTCGGGCGGGGTGGCGGCCTCGGCCCGATCCACTTGCTGGATCAGGGAGAGCAGGATCTTGCCGGCCTCCTTCCAGGGCCGGAGGTTCATCCTCAGCACCACAAAAAAGGCCGTGATGATGAGCAGGGAGAGGACCGCCATCTGTGCTGCCCCGACTCTCCTCAGCTCGTGACGCACCCTCGGCTCCCAGGGCGCAGAGTAGAGCAGGATCAAGATTCCCGCGGCCGGGAGATAGAGGATCCGGGAATTGGTCAGGTTGTGGGGGGCCACGTGGATGTGGCCCACGAGACCGAGGGGGAAGAGAACGAGGGCCGCGCCCAGAAGGGGGCCCGGAATGGTGCGTTTTCCGTGGGTGAGGAGAGCCACGAAGGGCAGGATCATCATGCCGATGACCCCGACCTGAAAGAACGTGGTCCAGGGCTGGCCGAGGACCTCCTCGTTGGCGGGCGCCAGGAGAAGGAGCAGCTTGATGCTGGTCTGCTTGATGGTGATGCGGATCGCGTCCAGAGTTTCATAGGGTGCGAAGAGGTCCTGACCGCCTGACAGACTGCCGAGGACCAGCTTGCGGATCCCGAGATAGGCCGCCACCACGGCGAACAGCAGCAACGAGGCGGGACGCACTCCGAACGCCCAGCGCGGAGTGCCCCGGGAGAGTTTGAGGCCGACGTCCAGGGCCAGGAGCACGAGCGGCGTCACGGCCACGGACTCCTTGGAGACGAGGCCCAGGACCATGGCGACCATGGAGAAGACCAGGTGGCGTCCACAGCCGGTCCACCGGTAGGCCAGGTAGCACCGGATCGTCAGGAGGAAGAAAAAGGCGCTCAGCACGTCCACCCGGCCTGCGATCCAGGATACTGCTTCCGGATGTATGGGGTGCAGGGCGAAAACCAGGGCGCCCAGTAGCGCCGGGTAGCGCTTTCCGGGACCCGCCAGGCGCATGATGATGTGACCCACCAGGATGGCGTTCAGAGCGTGGAGGAGCAGGTTCGTGAGATGGTATCCGAAGGGATTCACGCCCCAGAAGAGGGAGTCCACCACGATGGAGTAGGTGAGGAGCGGCCGGTAGTAGTCCGCGCCCGTCATGCCGCCCCAGCCGCTCCACAGTTCCCCCTGGATCCGGGCCCAGTCCAGGGACTCCCCCCGGAAGAAGATGCGCAGGTTCAGGTCGTCGCTCAGGAACGGGATCCAGAGCGAGGGGTAATACGCCACGAGAACAGCGAAGAGAAGACCGAACGAGGAGAGGACGAGGTATCGGGTCGTATAGACGCTGCGCTGTTTCCGGACGGGTGGCTCACCATCCATGAGAGGGGTCACCTGCCGGCCTTGACCAGCCGGATGCTGCGGATCCGGGCAATGCCGGGACCCGACATGGGATCGAGGCGGATGGACTTCAGCACCGCCTTCGGCTTCGGATCCATCCGGTTCTGGCCGGAGAAGGCCAGGGTGTACTTGGAATACTCGTTCCGCCTCGCGCTGAGCTTGAAGTGACGGCACCGGGTCTCGGAGAATTCCGGCGCCTCCAGGGTGCTCCAGTAGAGAGCTGCATCTCGGCTCACGGCATCCACCTTCATGGTGATCTCCACCCTGCGAACCGCCCCGGCCGGGATGCGGATGTCGGGGGACACAACGTACGGGTCTTTCCCCTTTGTGGTGATCCTGAGATCCTTGCCCTCCAGGACGGAGACGGTGGCAGGGGCGACGGTCCAGGTCCGGAGATCAATCCCGCTCCAGGTCTGTCCCTGATCCGGCTGCGGACTGGCCGGACCGGCCACGAGGCGGATGGACTCGATGTGGATCTTCTCCGAGACAGGAGGATCCAGACGGATCCGCGCCAGGTATCTCTCCGGGGGGGTAGGGGAGGAGGCGTCGGTGCCGAGGGAAAACTCGAGGGTTTGAATCCGGCCGTCCAGGGTCAAGGTCCTGCAACACCGCCGTTGGCTGGAAACCCCCCCTGGATTTTCCAGGTGGCTCCAGAACAGGTCCACGGGAGCGGTGCCGTGGCCCGTGGCGCTCATGCGCACCTCCACGGCCCGGATCCAGTGGGCCGGAATCACCATGGGGTGGGAAATGAACCACGGATCCTCACTCCGGGCTTGGCCCAGGAATCCTGTCCCGTCCACGAAGCCTGCAAGTCCGTTCTTCAGGGCCCAGGTGCCGAGCTCCCGGCCTTTGTATTGCGGCATCGTGAACGGGTGCGGGGGATCTCCGGCCGGCAGGAACACCGGGGACACGAGGCGCAGCGGGCCGGAGGGATCGAGACCCCGCGGATTCATCCACAAGACAGCGAGGGGGGAGGACGAATCG
Source organism: uncultured Planctomycetota bacterium (assembly GCA_964485695.1). Lineage (GTDB taxonomy): Bacteria > Planctomycetota > JAFGQW01 > JAFGQW01 > JAFGQW01 > CAZAKZ01. The sequence continues at coordinate 8,991 of CAZAKZ010000064.1, forward strand.
CTCAGGTGCTCCACGAGGGGACGGGAGTGGCGGCTCTCCACCACGGTGATCAGCCGGGCATTCACTTTGCGGGAGAAGGGGGGGCGGAGCGCCTCCTGGAGACCCGAGGAAAAGACCGGAGCACCTCCGTACCGGGCCGGGGGGTCCATGATAGCGACCACGATTTCCTGGATTTCCGGAGACTTCTCCTGGACGTTGCGGACCAGGCGAGCCGTGGAGGCCAGGGCCTCTTTCTGGACGTGGCGGACCAGCCGGTCCGCACCGGCGTAGGCCTGGTGGTTCTTGTAGAGCAGAAAGCCGAGGAGGCTGCAGAAGAGTATGCCCGTGAGGGCGGCGCGTATCGTGGCGCCCCGACCAAGACCACGCCCGGGCCGCTGGTGGACCGCGGCGGTGTCCGCAAAGAAGAGGGCCGCCGCCATGAGGTAGAGGGGTGCCATGACGCCGTAGAACAGGCGGGAGTCGGCCAGATCGGGCCCCAGTCGGGCCCTGGAAATGATGGGGACCATCATCAACACGAACCACATAAGCCCCACGAAGAAGAGGCGCGGCGGTGCAGCGCGGCGGACCACCAGGAGTAGGATCTGGAGTGGTATGGCCACGAAGAAGACCGCCCAGATCACGAAGGGGGCCTTTTCGGGATTGGTGAGCGCCTCGTTCAGGGGGAGCACGAGGCGTCTCAGGGTTTCGATCAGGGTGACCGGCTCCAGGGCGGCCAGGGTGGCCTCGGTTCGCCAGATGCGCTGATCGCACAACCGGAGCATGCCATACCACGCCGCCATGAGTACGAGGAGCGGCAGGTAGACCGTGACAAAACGCTTCCAGAAGGACCGCCTCAGACCCACGGTGTCGAGGAGCATCACGACCAGGGGCATGGAGAAGGCCGCTGGATGGGAGACCAGGGCTGCCACGTAGCAGACGGCCGTGAAGATGGGCGATCGGTTTCGACGCAGCGCCGCCAGGGTTCCGACCAGGAAGAACACGGCAGCGAGGGACACCGTCCGGCCGGAGATCCACCCCACGGCGTTGTGGTGGAGGGGACACAGGGCGAAGAACAGAGCCGTGAACAGCGCCACGGCGACTCGCCCCCGTGCGAGGCGGGTCACGAGGACGAAGATCCCTGCAGAAGCGAGGACGTGGAGGAGCAGACTGGTGAGGTGATGCCCGAAGGGATTTACGCCCCAGAAGAAGCTGTCCGCCAGGTGGGTCCAGAAGGGGAGGAAGCCCAGGGGGAAATCCAGATCCGGATATCGCGGCAGCTCGAAGGCGTCGTTTTCGGCGAAGAACTGGCCGATGACCTTGAAATCGTCCTGAAGGAAGTACCACTCCAGGCCCGGCAAGAAGGCCAGGGCGGCCGTGGCCATGACGGCGACGGCACACAGGAAGGTCAGCGTGCGACGGGTACGGTTTTTCTTCTGGATCATGGAGGTGGCCCTCGATCACGAACGCCCGGGATTCGACCCCTCTTCGTGACACGAAAATTAAACCGGGAATGTAGCCTGGGAGCCGGTGGGAGTCAATACGGGGATTCCTTGAACCACTGATTCCAGGGGAAGCGGTTTGACCCGAACCCGGGGTGTGTTCATCTCCGGGCTGTTGTTACCACTTGAGTTCCAGCTTGCCCCGGAAGGGAACCCGGATCTTGTAGGACCGCAGGTGCGTGGCCGTGGCCCGGTCCAGGACCTTCAGGGTGTATTCCCCCGGGGCCAGGTTCTCCAAGGTGAACCGGCTGTCCTCGGAAACCTCCGTCTCGATCAAGAACCCACCCGTGGAGTCATAGGCCTGGATCGTGAGCGGGACGGGATCCGGCTTTTCTGGACGGAGGATACGGCCCTTCAGGGCGAGGCCGGTCCAGAACCGGAACACCGTGTGGTTTGCCTCGCCCGGCACGAGGTCGAGGATCCTCACGACCGCCGGGAATCGCGGCGCCGTGACCCAGACCAGGAACCGCCCCGGCGTCAGGTCTTGCACCCGGAAACCGCCCTTTGCATCCGAGGTGACTCTCTTGATGGCGGGTTGGCGGGTTGCGTCCTTGACCACCCGGATGGTGGCACCGGGGATCGGTTTGCCCCTGGCCGTTAACACCTTTCCCGTGAGTTCGGAGACATTCCGACGAAGCCGGATCTTCACGGGACTTTTTCTCGTCATTTTTGTGCGCAGGAGGAGATAGTCGTCGTGGGTCACCTCGACTTCCACGGGCTCTCCCTTTCTGGAGGGGTCCCGACGGGTGAACCAGCCGCCCTTGCCCGTGGTGGCCGTCCAGGCGTCGCCCCCGGCCGTGGTTCCGGTTCGGGTCAGGACTGCGCCGACCACGGGTCGTCCGCTATCCGCGTCCAGGACGTGGCCTTCGAGTCGAAACTTCGGTTTGAGGCAGACCGTGATGGAGGTCACTTTGCCGGATTGGATTTCCATTTCCGACCTTCGCCACTTGTCGTACCCCGGAGCAGACACGTACAGGTCCACCATTCCCGGATCCAGGGTCCACTGGAATCGACCCCCGGCGTCCTGGATGTCCTTGCGCATCCAGCCGACTTCCGGTCGTTTCACGCCGAGAGTGAAGACCTGGATGATGGCGTTGTTCTCCTCCGCCACCACCATGCCCTTGATGAGGGCCCGGCCGGCCAGGTCGGCCGGGGCGGGGAGGACCTCGATCTGGGCGCCGGGTTTCGGGCCGAGCCGGCTTCCTGCCGCAACCGGGTTTCCGGGCGCACCGGAGGAGTTCGCACTCCCCGGGGTGGCGGGCGGGGTCTCGGATTGCGGCTTCAGGGGGCCCGGGGTCCGCAGCGGTTTTGGCGCCGCCTCGCCTCCTGTCCGGGCGGACGATCTCGGGCCTGGATTCTCCGTCCGGTTCCCGATGCCGGAAGAGTTCTTTTGTTCACTGAGGTAGAGGATTCCGAATCCGAGGAGAACCCCCACGGCCAGTGTGAGGATCACCGAGGTGAGTCGCGTCATTGAGTTCCGGCCTCCCGTTCAGGCCGTGGACCTGGTTCCATTTTGCTGGAACCGAGGGTAGTCAATTCTGATTCCACCATCACCGCATGGGAGATCTATCGGTATATCCCAGGCGGGTGTTTAGGTTTGTACAAATCATCCCGCTTGCGAACTTTGTAACCTTCGGGGGTGGGGGGACTTGGGAGGGGGCTGTTGTGGATGGGCTGGTCGATTCCCTCCCGGCCGGTGGAGGAGCCCGCGCGGGCCGGGCGATCCACAGGCCGGGAGCGATCCCGGTTCAGGATTTCAGGGCTTGTTCACCAGGTCCGCGAGGATCTCTTCAATGGCCATGGTCTTCTTCCCGATGGAGGCGATCTTGCCGTCCCGACCGAGGATGATGTTGAAGGGGAACCGCCGGACGTAGAACACCATGACGATCTTGTTGTAAAGCTTCTCTCCGTCGTGGTAGTTCCGCCACGGGATATCCACGTCGTTGATGAAGTCGTCCACGCGCTGGCGGTCTTCCTCGTAGTCGGAATTGACGCCGATGACCTCCAGGCCGGCCGGGTTCATCTCCTTGTACATGCCGATCAGCTTTTTCATGTAGGCCTTGTTCCTGGACGAGGCCCGCCAGAAGTGGATCAGCACCACCTTGCCCTTGTAGGCCTTCAGGTCGATGGGCTTGTTGTCCATGTCGTAGAACAGGCCAAGGTCGGGGCACGGCTTGCCGGCGGCGGCGTCGATGCCCTCCACGTAGAGGGCGGCCAGCTTTCCGGCATCGGTGTCCGCGTAGGCCTTGGCCACGGCCGCTGCCACCTCGCGGTGCTTCGTCCTCCTGAACGTGCTGCGTTTTTTCTGTATCGACCGCTTCTTGCCCATGAGCTCCTTGGGCACCACGATGAATTTGAGCAGTTCCAGGTGCAGCTCCGCCCGGAGGTCGATGTCCTCCACCTTCTTGATGTTGTCGTTGATGACGTCCCAGGCGGCCTTGTTGCTCCGGTAGACGAGCTGGGTGACCACGGCGGCCCGCTTGATCTGGATGGCGTCCGTGGCGTCCTTGACCACCTCCTTCAGGATATACTTGGCCTCGTCGAGCTGCTTGGCCAGCTCCAGGGCCTGGGCCAGGTTCATCTTGGCGTTGAACACCATGCTCTCGGACGTCTCCCCGTGCTTGGCGAGAAACTCCCGCCACCGGGCAGCCGAGCGCTTGCCGTGTTCGACGTAGGCCTTTGCGCGGGCCTTCTTGCCCTTCAGACCCCGAGCGCAGTTGTAGTAGTCGTCCTCCATTTCCCGGGCGATCTTGTTGAACATCTCCGAGGCCGACTGGGCGCAGGCGTCGGGGGCGAGGGCCGTGAGGGCCAGGGCGAACATCAGGGTGGGCAATATCCAGAGAAGTGATTTCACGATGAGCTCCTTACTCTTGGTCCAGGTGAGGAACAGCGGGATTTACGGCCCCTATCATCCGGGCAGGACCCGTTAAATTCAATGCTATTTCGTTCAATGCTACATCGTTGTTGGGCTATTTCCCTGCCGGGGTGAAGACCACGGACCTTTTCGGGCTCGAGGCCACGGACCGGATGCCGGTATGATCCACGTCGGCTTCCTCGACCCACCAGAGGGCGAGAACCGGCCCGGCCAGGGGGGCCTTGCCCAGGGGCAGGGACGCGCTCCCGGCCACGCCCTGGTCCGGCCGCCACCGGAGCGTCCGCGATTCCGGTGCACCACCGGCCTCCTCTCGGAGGTTCTCCGGCTTCAGGAGGAGCGGGGCCACCTCGCCGGCCAGGCTGAACACGAGGCGGAGCGGTCGGGGCCAGGGCCCGTCCCGGGGAATCCTGAACCGGAACGCACAGGTGGGCTCCGGCCGAATCTCGGCGCCGGCCTCGGGGGAGAGGCAGGCCCAGCCCGGAGTGGGGCATCCAGGCAGGTGATCCCGCAGCAAGGGGGAGATCGGCTCCAGGCCCGGCGCCTCGGGCGGAACCCGGAGCCTAAGGAACACGGCCGGCTTCTGCGTGCGGTACCCCTCCCACCGAAAGTCCAGGGCCGCGCCCTTGAAGTGGGGGACCACGGGCACGGCCGCCGGTTGGAAGGGGGGGGAGGCCAGGCCCTGGAGGCCGCAATACAGCAGGGGAGCTCGCTTCCAACCGGTCTGGAGGCCGGTCACCACGAAGGCCTTGACGTCGGGGTGGTTTGCCCGGAGAACCCGGAGGTCGCGCTGCACCGCGCCCGTGATGCGTCCGGCCTGGACGTATTCCTCGAGTTTCAGCCGCAGGCCCGCGGCCTCGGCCAGGGCGTAGAGAAGGACCAGGACCACGGCGGGATAGGCCAGGAAGCGCCGGCCATGCCGGAAGGTGGCCGCGGCTCCGGCGCCGGCGACCAGAGCCGCCAGCGGGACGGCGGCCAGGTAGAAGTGACGGCCGTGGGCCTGATCCAGGAACGGAAGCACCGGGAGCAAGGCGCACAGGATCGCTGCCACCCCGAGGCCCAGGCGCTTCAAGGAGCCCCCGAGGGCGGCGGCTTTCCGGGGCCGGGCCGCCAGGAGGCCCAGGAGACCCAGGGGAATAAGACAGAGAATCCACCGGATTGTGGGGTCGGGCGCGGCCGCCACGAAATTGAGGGCCGCCACCTTCACGGCGTCCAGGGAGATCACCCAGGCGGCGGCCTGGCGGTCCCCGTATTCCCCGAGGAACATGCCGAAGAGGTGATTCCGGTAGGCCAGGTAGGCCCCGGTAAGGATCGCCAGTCCGGTCAGAGCCGGGAGGAATCCGCCGGGCCGGGCGCGCCTGCTCAGCAGGGGCTCCGTCGCCACCACCAGGCCCGGGATCACCACCGCGGCTTCCTTGGAGAGCAGGGCCAGGGCGTAGGCCCCCATGCAGGCCGCGGCCTGGCGGGGCCTGCCGTGGAGTCGGTAGCGGACGTAGAACAGGAGGGTGGCCATGGAGAAGAAGCCCACCACCGGATCGGACCGGGCCGCCAGCCAGCCCACGGCGTCGGCGTGGATCGGATTCAGGCCGAACAGGAGGGCGGCCAGGTAGGGAAAGGCCCTGGATGCGGGCCAGATCAGGCGGGCCAGGGAAAACACCGTGGCCACGGCCGCCAGGTGGAAGAGGAGGCCGGCGAAGTGGAGGGCAAAGGGATCCAGGTCGAACAGCGCCAGATCCGCCAGAAGGGTGAGATAGGACACGGGCCTGAGCCGGGTGTCCTTCTCCTCCGGAGGAGGGTGCAGGAGCCGGAACACCACGGAAGTGTCGATGGACATCTCCGGGCCGAGAACCCGGGTGACGTTGTAGTCGTCCTGGAGGAAACCCACGTCCAGGGCCCCCCGGAACGGCACGGCCACCACCGCCAGCAGGAGCAGAAACGTCAGGGCGCGCAGCATGACTTGGTGGTTGTTCGCTTTCGTATTCAGATCCGTCAGAGTTCAGGGGGATTCCGGTCCTCGAGGGTGGACGCCGGAACAATGCTTTTCTTCCCGTATCGATGGGTGATTCGGTCCAGAGCCTGGTGCAGCTTATGCCTCCCGCCGGACTCCGTCTCCTCGAAGAGGCGCCCCTGGCGGTTGCCGGTGCTTGAGGGTACGAAGGACGAGGCACCCACGCCGACCAGCCGCACCCGGGCTCCGGCCAGATCCAGGGCGTCGAGGAGTTCGATGGCTGTACGGTAGAGCACCATGCCGTCCTCGGTGGCCGCGGGTCGGGTGCGGCTCCGGGTGAGGAGCCGGTACCGGCCGTGGGTAGAACGCTGGTTTGTACGCACCTTCAGGGTGACGGTGCGGGCCCGGAGGCCGGAGACACGGAGGCGCCGGGCCACGGCTTCGGCCTGGGCCCGGACCCGGTTCCGAAGGTATTCCCCGTCGTCCAGGTCCCGGTCAAAGGTGTGCTCGGAGCTCATGCTCTTTCGCTCGCGGTGGGTCCCCACGGGCCGGGCATCCAGGCCGAAGGCCCGCTGGATCAGCTCACCCCGGATTCCGTCGAGGATCTCGCCGTCCTGGAGGTCGGCGGGATCCCGGGACGGCGGCAGCTTGCGCTGGAGGTCGCCGAGGGTCCGGATGCCCCGGCGCTCGAGCCCCTCCCCGGTGCGGGGGCCGATGCCCCAGAGGGCTCCCACGGGCATGGGGGCCAGCACCTCCGCCTCCTGGCCGGACTCCACCACGGTGAGGCCGTCGGGCTTGCGCATGTCGCTGGCCATCTTGGCCACCAGCTTGTTGGCGGCTACCCCCGCGCTGGCCGTGAGGCCCACTTCAGCCTGGATGACCGCCCGGATTTCCCGCGCCATGCGCACCCCGTCCTCGAATTGGGCGGCCGATCCGGTGACGTCCAGGAAGGCCTCATCCAGGGAGAGGGGCTCCACCTGGGGGGTGTAGCGATGAAAGATCTCCCGGACCTTCCGGGAGATGTCCACGTAGAGTCCCATGCGCCCGGGAACCACCACCAGATGTCGGCAGCGCCGGACAGCCTCGGCCATGGGCATGGCGGAATGGATGCCGAACTTCCGGGCCTCGTAGCTGGCTGCCGACACCACGCCCCGGTTCACGGACCCGCCCACCACCACGGGCCGGCCCCGGAGGGTCGGATTGTCGCGCTGCTCCACCGAGGCGTAGAAGGCGTCCAGATCCACGTGGAGGATGACGCGCGGGGGCCGGGGGGGATCGCCGGAGTCCTGGGCACGCATACAACCGAACCTTCACCGCCGGAGCCGTTTTCATCCCGGCCATCTCACCTTGATATGGCCGGAAGAGGAAATCGGCTATTTATTTCTCATGGACGTTCCAGGATACCAGGAACTCCTCCGATACCCTATATTGGAATTCCAGAGGATCCCCCGGCCGAGGAACAGAACGAATCCATGGATTTTCAAGAGCTCAAGAAAGAGAACAGCCGTCTTCTCCGCGAGGATTGGCGGGAGAAGCGTGAGACCTTCAGGTCCATGCCCGAGATCGTGAACCTGAACCACTCCAACGCCTGCAACCTGCGGTGCATCACGTGCTGGCATCACACCGGGGTTCCCATCCACGGCCTCCACCTCTCCGAGGTGGAGAAGATCATCCACCAGCTGTTCCCCACGGCCAGGAAGGTGATCCTCACCGCCGCCGGGGAGCCGCTCATCAACAACTTCGACGAGATCACAGCCCTGGCCGCCCACTACCAGACGCGCATCGACATGTTCACCTCGTGCTTCAACATGACCGAGGAGCGGTTCCGCAGGAGCCGGGAGCTCTTCGACGTGCTCCACGTGTCCATGGACTGCCCGGACAAGGAAGGCTACGAGAAGGTGCGCATCCGGTCCGACTACGACAAGGTGGTGAACAACCTCCGGATGATGAAGGCCGTCATGGACGAGGAGGGCAAACCCTTTGCCTACCACTGCCAGGCGGCCCTGCTCAAGAGCACGGTCCACTTTCTGCCCCGGTTCGTGGGATTCGTCCACGACCTGGGCTTTGACGTCCTCCACGTCCAACGCCTCTACAAGACCCACGAGGGTCTGGAGGGAGAGGACATCCTCACGGACATGCCCAGGGAGGACCTGGAGGCCATCATGAACGAGGCGCTCCAGGAAGCAGAGCGCCTGAACCTGTCCCTGGTGCTCCACGAGATCGGATTTCCCAACTTCTGGAGCGATCCGCTCCCGAAGCCCGAGGATCCGAAACTCATGCAATACAAGACCGACGGCGTGTGCTGGTTCGTGGGCCACGGCATCGGCATCAACCACAGCGGCGAGGTCTTCCCGTGCTGTTTTCCCACGGATATCTACCTCGGCAATGTCCTCGCCCAGCCCGTCCGGGAGATCTGGAACGGCCGGGCCATGCGCAAGCTCCGGCGCCAGTTCCACTCCGGGAAGCTGAATCCGTTCTGTCAGAACTGCTTCCTCGTCAACGAGAATCCCAACGAGGCCCGGAACTTCGACTTCTACAGGCGCAAGGCGCGCATGCACGTCTTCAACATCCGGAAGACCCTGTCCAAGCGGCTGCTCGAGGAACTGCGCGGGTAGGGGGATCAGACGAGGATGTCGTGGGCGGCGAACTCGAGGCCTTCCAGCAGGTCTGGCGCCAGGACCTCCCCGCGCGGCACGGAGTGCGACCGCCGGTACCCTGTGGGGGAGGGATCCCGAAAGACGTGGATGACTTCGGTCTTCAGGTCCGCCAGCCACACCTCGGGGACCCCGGCGTCGGCGTAGAGGGGCACCTTGACGTCCCGGTCGTAGGCGAGTGAGGTGTCGCATACCTCCACGAGGAGCAACACGTCCTCGGGTCGAGGCGCCTTTCCCGCGTAGTGGTCCTCTCGCCGGCGGAGTACGGTCAGGTCCGGCTGGGGCTCGGAGTGCTCCAGGATCCGGACGGGGTTCTGGGGGGCAATGACGGCCCGGGCGCTGGCGCGGCGGACGAACACCTCGTTCAATCGGTTCACGCACGCCGCGTGGCGGGTCCCGATGGGGCTCATCTCGACCACCTCGCCGCGGATGAGCTCGACCCGGTCATCCTCCAGGAGAATGCCGGCCTTCGCCATCAGGTGGTACTCCTCCACCGTGAAAAGGCGCTTGAGGATCTGGACCGCCAAGCATCACCTCCTGATTCTGCTCTGTTTGGAGTGAAGATCATTGTACACACGTTCCCCGCTGGCGGAAACCGAAACCGGCCCCCATGTCGCAGGGAAGTGCTATCGGTTTCGAAGTTTATAGGGAAAGGGCGGCGGCGGGAACGGTCCCGGATGGCGGCGCTCAGCCCGCATGCCAGGAGGGGTAAGAGGGAAAATCTATCGGATTTTCTCCGCGGTCGAGAATTATTTCAACCGGGATCGGCTCGCCCGGGATCGATTCATCTCGTTGAAGAAAAGAAACTTAGGAATTCCATGCCCCGGAGACGGCTTTCCTGCTCTCCGGGCACCCCCTCCGCTTCCCCTTGCAGCGCCCCGGCGGGCGCCCATAATGAGAGCGCTCGAGAGGCGAGATTTCGAGATTGGATAGGACATTCCAAAACAGACTGGCCCCTGGTTTTTGGAGAACTACCACCCATGAAGCTCAATCACCGCAAAACCAAGGAGTTCGACTACGCCGCCCTACGCATTGGAAACGTATATGTCCTGCCCCCGGAAGAGCAGGACGTTCTCGAGTTCAACCGGAAGCGCCGCCGTGAAATCACCCGGCGTGGATTCATCGTGGGGGGGGCGGCCCTGGCCCTGGGGGTGCTGGCCGTGCCGTTCCTGCCCGGCAAGAGCGAGAAGTCGGACGTGGCCCGGCTCTTCGACCTGGACCCGGCCAACGCGAACAAGGAAGTCATCCGGGCCCTGTGTCTGAATCTCTACCGTCACGAGGACGCGCGAGTGCGCATCGAATGCGCCCGGGGCATGTCCATGCTGGAGAACGACCGGGAGGTGAAAAACGCCCTCTGGCACCTGATCCACAAGGACAAGGACATGAACGTGCGCAAGGCCGCGGTCACCTCCTTGATCCTGCAGGGGGAGGTCACGGACCACCCGGACATCACCCGGCTCTACCACGATTCCCCCTGGGCCCAGGAGACCATCGACACCACCATTGACCAGCTTGGATTCTTCAAGCTCAAGGAAGCCATCTCGGTGGCTCATTGAACATGGCTGTATCCATCACGCCGAAGCCGAGCGACGGACCGATCCCTGCCAGCAGTCCCTCGGTGCCCTTCCAGATCACCACGTCCGGCGGCGCGTTCTTCGGCGCCTTCGTGGTGCTCCCGGGCGGCACCGTGGTCAAGATCGAGAAGGCGTTTCTGGCGGCCGGCGTCAACAAGTTCCGGCTCTTCCTCCCCGGCGGCATTCCCCCCGGATCGAGGCTGACCCTGTCGGTCTACGAGATGGGGTCCGGGAAGCTCTCCACCTATCACTATTCACTGGTCTGACCGGCCACGAGGGAGAGGCGCCGCCACCGGAGAGCCGGGAGAGCCTCCCACGGCGGATAGGCCTCGTCCGTTCACGCCCGGCAGAATTTCCCTGCTCGACAGGATTGGTGTATACTGGCTCCCCGGATCAGGGAACCCAGACTGCTGATTCTGGAATGGAAGACCATGAAGTTGTTGATCCTGCTCGTCCTCGCCGCAGGGATTCCGGCCCCTCTCGCTCCCGGCCAGGAAAAGACCGCCTCCGGCGGCACCTATGCCCCCGTGGACGGCGTGGCCGTCATCGTGGACGGGGAGGTCATCACCTGGAACGACGTGCGAATGAAGATCGGCAACGTGAAGGCGTCGGAGTTCTCCTATCCGACCCGGGAGCAGAGGGAACGGAAGCTCGAGGGGTATGCCTTCGAATCCCTCAGAAAAGTGGTGGTGGAGAGGCTCCAGCTCCAGGTGGCCAGGAAAGAGAAGATCAGGGTTTCGGAGGAGGAAGTGGACCTGGAGTTCCTGGAAAAAAAGAAGCAGATGGGCTCGGTCTACGACTTCATGAAGGTGCTCTCCAGCAAGGGCATGACCGTCACGCAATTCCGCCAGAACCTGAAGGAAAACCTGCTCCGGCGCAGGTACATCCAGGCCAACTACCTGAACATGGGCGGAGTCCGGCGACTCCGGAAGGTCAGCTTCCGCGTCAGCCCCGGGAAGATCCGGGAATACTATCGCAAGCACCGGGACGACTTCCGGGAGACGGCCTGCGTGTGGTTGAGACGGGCCCACTTTCTGGCCGAGACCGTGGGGGGGGAGGCCAAAGCGCGGGCCCTGGGCCAGGCCGTCGTCCGGGATCTCCGCAGCGGCCTGACGCCGGTGCAGGTGGACAAGAAGCACCGGTTGAACTGCGAGCAGTTCACCTGTCCGGCCGAGGATCTGGAGGCCGTGACCCCGGAGAGCGGCCTGCGCCGATCCATCAAGACCTGGGCCTTTTCCAATGACCCGGGTGCTGTCAGCGACCTCATCCCCCTGGGCCCGGGGAACCTCGTCGTGTTCTACCTGGAGAAGAAGAGGAAAGAAGTGGTGAGGAGCTTCGAGGAGGTCCAGCAACAGATCCGAGTCCAGCTCGTCATGGAGAAACAGATCGCGTTCGATCGACGGATGCTCGAGAATCTCGTGGAGCAGGCGGATTTCAGCTGGCCGGAGCTCAAGAGGTGGATTCTCGATCCCAGTGCCCCCCGTCCCTCCATGGACCGGGCCATTCTCCAGGGGATACTCAGCAAGTCCTTGTAAGGCAACATATTGTAGAGGTTTCTTTGGAATTGGTGCGGCCAGGCGCTATTTCTGAAGGAACTTTGGCAACTTTTTCGCCAAATCCATAAAATGCAATGAACTGGCACCCTTGGATTTCCGTTCTCCCTGCCGTCTCGGGGTGAATTCGACCCCGGGAGGTTCCTCGGGCAGTGAATGAAGGACGCCCCTTCCAGTGGAAGGAGCAGGAAAACCAGTTGCCCTGGAGATTCGGAACGAGAGCGGTCAGAGAGTAATCAATCCGGACCATCTATCGTGAGAGGAAGACAGAATGCCGCGACAAGATGACTACGATGATTATGGAGATCAAGATCTTCATTGGCATCCACCCCAGGCAGACTTCAATGAGATCCTCTACGAGCAGTTGAAGAAGACGCCGTGGTTGATGATCTCTATTGTGGTGCACGCCGTTGTGATCCTCATCGTCATGAACGTGAACTTCGCCGACCTCGGGTACAACCCGAAGAAGAAGGTGGAGGCGAAGCTCGACCAGGACCAGGAAGAAGAGCTCATCGACGAGGAAGAAGAAGAGATCGAGGAAGAGGAACCCGAAGAGGAACCCATCGAGGAGCCCGAGATCGAAGAGACCGAGGACGACGTGGAGACCACCGAGGCCGAGGCCGAGGACGACTCCACGGCGGATCAGCCCTACGAGGGCAAGCAGTCCAATGCCGCCATCGGCCTTGGCGGCGGTGCCGGCGGCGCCTTCGGCGGCCGGCGCGGCGGACGACGCGGTCTCAGGCGCCGGTACGGCGGCACGGGCACGGCCCAGGCCGTGGACATGGGGCTCGAGTGGCTGGCCAAGCACCAGACCAAGGACGAGGGCTACTGGGACTGTGACAGCTTCCAGGAGCAGTGCGAGGGGAACATCTGTGACGGCAAGGGCTACCCCCTGTATGACCCGGGCATCACGGGCCTGGCCCTGCTCGCCTTCCTCGGCGCCGGGTACACCCACCAGGCCGGTAAATACAAGAAAACCGTGGGCGACGCCATCAAGTACCTGAGGCGGATCCAGGATCCGGAGGGGTGCTTCGGCACCCAGACCGGCCACTTCATGTATTCCCACGCCTGCGTGACCCTGGCCATTGCCGAGTCCTACGGCATGACCAACAGCCCACTCCTCCGCCGCCCCGTGGAGAAGGCCCTCTCCTTCATCTACAAGGCCCAGAATCCCAACCCGTCGGGCACGGGCAAGCTGGCCTGGCGCTACACGGTCCAGCCCGGCGACAACGACACCTCGGTGACCGGATGGGTCATCATGGCCCTGAAGAGCTCCAAGGCAGGCGGCCTCGAGGTGGCCCAGGGCGCGTTTGAAGGCGCCCGGATCTGGGTGGACCAGATGACCGATCCGGCCACGGGCCGGTGCGGCTACGTGCAGTCGGGCGTGAGTCCGGTGCGTGCGCCCGGACGCGAGGCGACCTGGCCGCGCTCCAAGAGCGAGGCCATCACGGCCGTGGCCATGCTGACCCGCGTGTTCCTCGAGGAAGATCCCGACAAGTCCAAGCCCATCCAGCAGGGCGCCAAGCTGTGCCTCGAGCGCCTGCCCAACTGGAACGAGGGCGACGGTTCGGTCGACCAGTACTACTGGTACTACGGCACCCTGGCCATGTTCCAGGTCGGCGGCCGGCAGTGGGCCAAGTGGAACAACGCCATGAAGAAGGCCATCGTGGACCACCAGCGCAAGGACGGCTGCGAGAAGGGGTCCTGGGATCCCATCGGCCCCTGGGGGGAGGACGGCGGCCGCGTCTACGCCACGGCCATCATGACCATGTGTCTGGAGGTCTACTACCGCTACGGCAAGGTGTTCGGAACCAGGTAGCACCTACCGAGATCAAAAAAACGGCCGGCACCCGCCGGCCGTTTTTTATTTTGCCTGAACTCCCGTTTACCTGCATTCGTTACTGGGCTCGACAAGCCTGAAGCGAAGCGAAGTTCAATCCCCCCGACATCGGTCCACGGGATGGTTGCGTACGAATGGAGGTACCGACATGAACGCATCGGAGATGAATCCACGGTGGGAGCCCCCGCAACTCGACTTCAACGAGCAGCTCTTCGAGCACCTGAAGAAGACGCCCTGGCTGTTCACCTCGCTGGTGTTCCACCTCGCGGTGTTCCTGGTCGTCAGCAACATGAGCTTCGCCGACATCACCACCGATACCCGGAAGCGGGTCGAAGCGAGTCTGGACCAGGAGAAGATAGAGGAGCTCATCGACAACGAGGAGGATGACGTCAAGGAGGAAGAGATCGAGGATGAGCCCATCGAAGAACCGGATCCCGACGAGATCGTGGAGGACCCCGTCTCCGAGGAGAACGAGGCGGAAGACGAGGCCATCGCCGACAATCCGCGCGAAGGCAACCAGTCCAACACGGCCATCGGCCTCGGCGGCGGCCCGGGCGGGGCCTGGGGTGGCCGGGGAATAGGGGGGCGTAGACGTATCCCAAGATCCGGATGGTCCAGCACCACCGACAAATCCGTGGAAAAGGGCCTCGAATGGCTGGCCAAGCACCAGACGCCCGACGAGGGCTACTGGGACGCGGACGGATTCCAGAACCAGTGCTCGGGCACCCTCTGCGACGGGCGAGGCTATCCCCTCTACGACCCCGGCGTCACCGGCCTGGCGCTCCTGGCCTTCCTCGGCGCCGGATACACCCACACGGCCGGCAAGTACAAGAACACGGTGAGCGCGGCCATCAAGTTCTTGAAGCGGGTCCAGGACCCGGAGGGGTGCTTCGGCACCCAGACCGGCCACTACATGTACTCCCACGCCGTGGCCACCCTGGCCATGACCGAGGCCTATGGCATGACCAACAGTCCGCTGCTCCGCCGCCCTGTGGAGAAGGGCCTCGCCTTTCTCTACCGGGCGCAGAATCCCAACCCGTCGGGCACGGGCAAGCTGGCCTGGCGCTACTCGGTTCAGCCCGGGGACAACGACACCTCGGTGACGGGGTGGGTCGTCATGGCCCTGAAGAGCGCCCGGTCGGCCGGCCTCGAGGTGCCCGGCAGCGTCCTGGAAGGGGCCCGGGCCTGGGTGGACCAGATGACCGATCCGGCCACGGGCCGGTGCGGCTACGTGCAGTCGGGCGTGAGTCCGGTGCGTGCGCCCGGACGCGAGGCGACCTGGCCGCGCTCCAAGAGCGAGGCCATCACGGCCGTGGCCATGCTGACCCGCGTGTTCCTGGACGAAAATCCGGAAACGTCCAAGCCCATCCAGCAGGGCGCCAGGCTCTGCCTCGAACGCCTGCCCGTCTGGAACGAGGGCGACGGCTCGGTCGACCACTACTACTGGTACTACGGCACCCTGGCCATGTTCCAGGTCAGCGGCCGGCAGTGGGCCAAGTGGAACAAGGCCATGAAGAAGGCCATCGTGGATCACCAGTGCAAGAACGGCTGCGAAAAGGGGTCCTGGGATCCCATCGGCCCCTGGGGTGAAGACGGCGGCCGCGTCTACGCCACGGCTGTCATGACCATGTGTCTGGAGGTCTACTACCGCTACGGCAAGGTGTTCGGAACCAAGTAGTACCTACCGAGAAAAAAACGGCCGGCGCTCGTCGGCCGTTTTTTTTTCCTGAACTCCCGCCCCCCTGCATCCGTTCAAGACCTCGACAGTTCTACACGACTTCGAAGTTTAATCCCCCCGACATCGGTCCACGGAATGGTTGCGTACGAATGGAGGTACCGACATGCACGCACCGGAGATGAATCCACGGTGGGAGCCCCCCCAACTCGACTTCAACGAGCAGCTCTTCGAACACCTGAAGAAGACGCCCTGGCTGTTCACCTCGCTGGTGTTCCACCTCGCGGTGTTCCTGGTCGTCAGCAACATGAACTTCGCGAACATCGCTTCCGATACCCAGAAGCGGGTCGTGGCGAGCCTGGATCAGGAGATGCCGGAGGAACTCATCGACGACGAGGAAGAGGACGTCCAGGAAGAAGAGATCGAGGATGAGCCCATTGAAGAACCGGATCCTGACGAGGTCGTGGAGGACCTCGTTCCCGCGGATGACGATACGGAGGATGCTTCCGACGCGGACAATCCGTACGAAGGCCCCCAGACGAACGCCGCAATCGGCCTCGGCGGTGGACGCGGTGGAGATAGCATCCGCGGCGGCGGCAAGAAAAAACTGATGCGCCGCTACAGTGGGGTAGGCACCTACGCTCATGTGGAGAAAGGTCTCGACTGGCTGGCCCGGCACCAGACGCCCGACGAGGGCTACTGGGACACGGACGGATTCCAGAACCAGTGCTCGGGCACCCTCTGCGAGGGACGAGGCTATCCCCTGTACGACCCCGGCGTCACCGGACTGGCGCTCCTGGCTTTCCTCGGCGCCGGATACACCCACACGGCCGGCCAATACAAGAACACGGTGAGCGCAGCCATCAAGTTCTTGAAGCGGGTCCAGGACCCGGAGGGGTGCTTCGGTACCCAGACCGGCCACTACATGTACTCCCACGCCGTGGCCACCCTGGCCATGACCGAGGCCTATGGCATGACCAACAGTCCGCTGCTCCGCCGCCCTGTGGAGAAGGGCCTCGCCTTTCTCTACCGGGCGCAGAATCCCAACCCGTCGGGCACGGGCAAGCTGGCCTGGCGCTACTCGGTTCAGCCCGGGGACAACGACACCTCGGTGACGGGGTGGGTCGTCATGGCCCTGAAGAGCGCCCGGTCGGCCGGCCTCGAGGTGCCCGGCAGCGTCCTGGAAGGGGCCCGGGCCTGGGTGGACCAGATGACCGATCCGGCCACGGGCCGGTGCGGCTACGTGCAGTCGGGCGTGAGTCCGGTGCGTGCGCCCGGACGCGAGGCGACCTGGCCGCGCTCCAAGAGCGAGGCCATCACGGCCGTGGCCATGCTGACTCGCGTGTTCCTGGACGAAGACCCGGAAACGTCCCGGCCCATCCAACAGGGGGTCAAGCTGTGCCTCGAGCGCCTGCCGGTCTGGATCGACAAGGACGGCTCACTCGATCCCTATTACTGGTACTACGGCACCCTGGCCATGTTCCAGGTCGGCAAGCAGCCTTTCAAACTGTGGAACCGGGCCATGAAGAAGGTCCTTATCGAAAACCAGTGCAAGTCCGGGTGCGAGGCCGGCTCCTGGGATCCCCTCGGCCCTTGGGGCGAAGACGGAGGCCGCGTCTACACAACGGCCCTCCTGACCCTATGCCTGGAAGTCTATTACCGGTACGGAAAGGTGTTTGGAACGCGGTGAGGTACGGCTCCGGGGTGAAATCCCACGGACAGGATTTCTATTCCGCCGATTCTGCGGGTGCCCCGAGGCGCGACACCTTCCTGGCCAGGCGGGATTTCTGGCGATTCGCCGTGTTCTTGTGGATGGTGTGGGTCTTGGCGGCCTTGTCCAGCCGCTTCATGGTCTCGGAGAGCAGAGTCCGGGCGCTGTCCTGGTCCCTGGCCTCCACGGCCTGGGTCGTCTTCTTGATGTAGGTCCGGAGCACGGATTTCTTGGCCTTGTTCAGGATCCGGGCCTTCTCGTTCTGGCGGACGCGCTTCTTCGCCTGATTTGATTGCGCCATGGTCGGCTTTCTGATTCCTGGAATATCTGTAAGTTACTGCATGAAAATCTCGATATCGACCTGATTCTCAGGGCGTCGGGCGTACGCATACCCCCGAAGAAAATGGTACTAACACCATTTTCTGGGAAAGGCTACCCTCCGTCCGACTTCTTTTGGAGGGCCTCCAGCCGGTCCTTGATATCCCTGAAATTGATATCCCGCTCGTACACGTGGGTGTACTGGACCCGGGCCTCCTCGGTCTTGCCCTGCTTTTCCAGGATCTTGCCCAAAGCATACCGGATGTCCATGGCTCTGCGGGTCCCCTCTCCCGCCGATTCCAGGGCCTTCAGGAGTTGATTTCCCGCCAGGTCCAGCATGCCCTTGCGCTGGAAGGCGTTGGCCATCATCACCTGGGAATCCAGACGCTTTCTGGGGTCCTTGACGGTCTTCTGGAACTCGCTGATGGCCTCATCCAGGCGGTCCAGCTGGAAGAGGGCCTCCCCGTACCGGTAGCGCTGGGGCAGGTCGGTGGGATGCGCCTCGACCCGCCAGGCAAATTCCCGGGCCTTGAGATCCAGGAGCGCTTTCCGGGCGTCTTCCAGCGCGGCTGCGTCTCCTCCCTCCTTTTCCAGGCGGAAGACCATTTCATCGGCCGCACGGATCTTCAGGTCACCCACCCGCTCCTTGTGGTCGAAATTGGTCGGTTCCAGGATGCTGAGCCGGGAAAAGACCTCCTGGGCTTCCTCCAGGTCGCCCTTCTGCTCGAGGAGCTCACCCATCTTCATGAGGAGCTTCGTGTCGTCGGGCTCCGACTCCAGCCTCTCCTGCACCCGGCGGAGGGCCTCGATGACCTCCGCCTCGCCCAGCACCACGCGATCGGTCAGCTCCATCTCCCGCACCTGATCCTTGTCCTTCAGGAGATCCATGGTGCTCTTGGCCTCGGCGTAGCCGTGGTCCTGGATGGCCGCCTCGGCGGCCAGGTCTTTTCGGGCCTTGATGGCCTCCTGGTCCCCGGGATTGATCTTCATGGCCTTGTCGAAGCTCTCGAGGGCTTCCTGGATCCTGCCCAGACGCTGCTGAAGCCGTCCCAGGTTCTTGGCGGCCTGGAGGTTGTCGGGCTGGAGTTCCAGCACCTTCTCGAAGGCGAAAGCCGCCGATTCGAGATGGCCCGCCTTGGAGGCGGCATAGCCCAGCTTCTCATGGGCTCGAGGATCGCGCGGGTGCTTTCCGATCACCTTGTCGCACGCGGACATGACCACGGCAGGGTCCTTGCGGCCGCCGCTTCTCATGAGGATGCCGAGGGTGGTCCCGAAGCTGCTCCCGGTCTTCTTCTTCCCCTTGCCTCCGTGCTTTCGGTCATGGTTCTTGAGCGCTGCGTCGAAGAGACCCTTCCGGGCCCTGAGATTGTTGGGATCGATGAGAAGCAGCTGCTGGTAGAGGTTGATGGCGAACTCGTAGTTCCTGCGTTTCAGGGCTTCTTCAGCCTTTTCGATGTGCTTGTCTACATCCATGGATCGGATTACCCGTGAGCTTGAGAAGGGAATGGAAATACGACTTGAAAGATGCTCCAGATTGTGGATGGAACAAAGGGATTGGTGCACTCCGGATCTTTTTTTTCCGGCTCCGGCCGTGCCCGCGACCGGTCGCACCAGATCGGCCGTTGAGACACAATCGTATGCTTGACAAGGAGTTCTGTCAAGGAAAACGGCCTGGCCTCGGTCCGCAGCCGGTGCTACCATTCCCTCGAACCCGGTCCGGGCGTCGAAGTTTCTGACGAGGTTTTGCGATTCCCGGAGTTTTCCGGGGCGGAGACAGACATTGGAAATCGTCCACCACCCCCATCCGGCCCTGCGCCGGCGTGCCGCGCCCATCGCGGAGATCGACGACGATGTCCGGCAGAAGGCCGGAGAGATGATCGACCTCATGTTCGAGGCCCGGGGCATCGGCCTGGCCGGGAACCAGGTGGACTGGCTGGTTCGCATCATCGTCATCTGCCCCACGGCGGAGCGGGGGGAAGAGAGGGTGCTGATCAATCCGCGCATCCTCGAGACCGAGGACGAGGCCGTGGCGGAAGAGGGGTGCCTCAGCTTTCCCCGGATGTATGCCAAGGTTCCCCGGGCGGCCCGGATCCGCTACACCTACACGGATCTCGACGGAAAAGCCGTGGAGCGCGAGGCCGAGGATCTGGAGGCCCGGGTGGTCCAGCACGAGCTGGATCACCTGGACGGTATCGTCTTCACCATGAGAATGACCCCGGTCGACCAGCTTGCCCACCGCAAGTCGCTCAAGGAGCTGGAGCGTCAGTACAAGGAACGAAATGCTCGTGAATCGACCCACTGATCCCGGAGACATCCCCGAAGGCCGTTCGAGTCGTATTGCCGCCATGGGCGTGTTCGACGGCGTGCACTCCGGCCACCGGTCCATCCTGAACGAAGCGCTTGCATGGGCCAAGAAGGACGGCGTTCCGGCCCTGGCCATGACCTTTTCCACCCACCCGGACGCCGTGATCCAGAAGCAGGAGCCCAAGCTCATCATCAGCCTGCGCCAGAGGATCCGAACCCTCGAGGCCTTCGGCTTCGACGCCATCCTGCTGCTTCCCTTCAACGAGACGGTGAGACAGATCCCCGCGGAGCGCTTTGCCGTGGACTTCCTGGCCCGGGGCATCGGCCTCAGCGGCATCGTGGTCGGCCCGAACTTCCGGTTCGGCCACAAGGCCGCCGGCACCGTGGAGATGCTGACCCGCCTCGGCGAGGAGAACGGCTTCGGGGTGCGCGTGGTGGAGCCGGTCCTCCACGAGGGGAATGTAATCTCCTCCTCCAGCATCCGGAGCCTCGTGGAGAACGGCCAGGTGGAGAAGGCCGCCAACCTCATGGGCCGCCCCTTCCACCTCCGGGGCCAGGTCGTCCTGGGCCAGCGCCGCGGCCACACCATCGGATTCCCCACGGCCAACCTGGCCCCGGATACCCTGCTCCGGCCGGCCATGGGCGTCTACGCCACCACCCTGGAGCGCGCCAGCGGAGAGGTCCTTCCCTCGGTGACCAACGTGGGCGTGTGTCCCACCTTCGGCGAGGCCGCACCACCCACGGTGGAGACCCACGTCCTCGACTTCGAGGAAGACATCTACGGCGAGGAGGTGGGCGTGGCCTTCCACCAGCGCCTCCGCAGCGAGAAGAAATTCGACGGTCCCGAGGCCCTGGTCCGCCAGATCCAGAAGGACGTTACCCAGGCGCGGGACCTGTTCAAGTCAAAGCCCTTCTTGACCGATCGGCCCGGCGCTCTATAATCACAAACAGCTCGTGGGCAGGTAGCTCAGTTGGTAGAGCACGTGACTGAAAATCACGGTGTCGGCAGTTCAACTCTGCCTCTGCCCACCAGTTTTTT
>CAZAKZ010000065.1:0-29052 GCA_964485695.1 uncultured Planctomycetota bacterium
ACCCGCCGCACTATCACTCCGCCGATTTTCAGCAAATTCGAGATTCCCCGGGATAAGACAATCGGATAATATCAACCTAGAGTCATTCAATGTTAATTCTGATAAATTTCCTGATTGTAGATATCTTGGACACAAGATTTTGTTCAAAAGTATTGCCTGAAAGTTGTCTATGAGAATAGATTATGTTTATCAAGAAGGAACTCCAGATACATCTTTTTCAAATTTTTGTATTTTATATAATTCAATTTATTATCAATAACCTCTTTTGAGTTTTGATGGTACAGCAATGAAACAAGACTTTTCGGTTACACTGGTGCAATGCCCAATGTGGGGCAGAGAAACGCCCTCATTTGCATCGACTTTACTTGCCTCAAATTTGAGGAGTAAAGGGTTCAGAGTACATCTCATTGACTTGAACAATGTTTTTTTTCATCTTGTTTCGAAAGAACACAAAAACCTCTGGAGTGAAGAAGAATTTACTTTCTGGACATCAGAAGAACTCGTGAAACAACTGATTGAACAATATTCTGATGAGTTTGATTACAATGTCAGGCAGATCGCAGCTACAGGAAGCCAATTGGTGGGTTTTACAATATATTGTACCACAGAATATTTCACTCTGGAAACGATACGACTATTGAAGAAATATTCTATGAACGTTTCGGTTGTTGTGGGAGGGCCAGGGGCAATTGATTCTCTGGATGGCCGAGATTTATTGAAAGATCCAAACGTTGATGCAGTTGTTTTGAACGAAGGTGACGTAACCCTACCTGAAATGTGTAAGGCTTTTGAAAAAACTGGGAAATTTGAAAAAGTCCCTGGGCTGGTCTTCAAAGTGGGAGACCAGATAACAAATGGTGGAATCAGGAAGCCGATCTCTTCGCTTGATGAAGTTCCTTATCCAGATTTAAGTGGATTTGATTTCAATCGATATGCCGCTCCTCAGCGCATAAACATCGTAGCCAGCAGAAGCTGTATTAACAGGTGCAATCACTGCTACGAAAGTAAATATTTTGGCCGCTTTCGTTTCCGTAATGGAAATAGCATATTTAAAGAAGTGCAGCATCAATTATCGCTATACCCTGAGGTCAATTTCGTCTGCTTCAATGATTCTGTTTTCAACGGGTCTCTCAAAACATTAAAAGAGTTTTCCGAGCTGTTACTGGAAAATGAAATATCGGTATACTGGGGAGGTCAGGGAATTATCCGTGAAGGCATGACTCCCGATCTGTTGAGGCTGATGGCAAGGGCTGGGTGCTGTTTGATCCAATATGGTGTAGAGTCCGGTTCAATAGCCGTGCGAAAAAGTATGAATAAAAATTTATATTCAAACAAGCTGGCATCAAGAGTGATCAAAGAAACACATGAAGCAGGCATTCTTGTGAATATCAATTTCATGTTTGGCTATCCTTCAGAAACAGAAGAAGATTATCAGATGACTCTCGAGTTTGTAGAACAAAACCACCAGTTGGCAAATGACATCTGCCCGGCACATGTATTTACTGCAGTTCTTCCAGGAACATATTTGCATCAAAATCCTGAAGAGTTTAACATAGAACCGAATCCTCATTATATTTTCTGGGAAACGAGAGACGGGAAAAATACGTACCCCATCAGGCTTGACCGCTATGAGCGTTTCTGTAAACAGTGCCACGATCTTGGTTCCGGAGGGCGGACTGTTCCAAAGGAGAAGAGTTACAAATGGCGACTACTTGGAGATTACTACCGACATAAAAAAGATTACATTAACGCAATCAGGTGTTACAAAAAAGACACACCAAAGCACGGATTTTTTCCAGAATCCGTTAAGTACTTTATCGAGAAGAGTGAAAGAACATAGATTACCTGTGTATTCTAAGTACTGTATTGAGTGTCACAGGTAAAGAAACGTGATCCCCATGAAGGGGGAGGAAATCTGTAAATAATCCACCTATAGTTAAGTTCTCCATATGTATTTTCATACCGGGATAATAGTAACTGTCAGGACGCATGTTTGAAGATAATTCCTCCCTTTGCTGGTTCAGGAGGTTGGTCAATAATCTATGAAGGATTGGAACAAGTTCAAAAGGTACCTGTATCTTGAAATAACCGACCAATGTAACATGGATTGCCCGATGTGTGGGACCAGGCAACATCGACGCAACAAGACTGTAACTCGGCTGTCATTTGAGACCATCAGAGACAAATTATTAATACCCGGCCAGCGATTGGGATTCTCAGGATTCGTCATCAGCGGAGGTGAACCTACTCTGGCAAGCCATTTGTTGGATACTATCAACAGCTCGGTTGATCTTGGATATGAAGTAATATTGTCTACAAATCTTCTCCAATTTAATACAAAACGTTTCAATAAAGTACTTGTTGCCCTTGATAATAGTTCTCACCTTATCCAAGTATCTTTTGATTCTAACATTCCATCAGAAATGAATACTATCAGGGGAAAAGATGTCTACGATACTGTATTGTATAACTGCAGAAAAATATTATCTTTGCGGGAAAAAATAAATACCTCCACACGAATAGGTGTAGTTACTGTCATCCAGCACGCTAATGTAAATTCGATAATCGATACCGTCAAATTTGTTCTTGACGACCTTGGTTTCGATCTTGTAAAGCTCCAGTTGAGACATGATTATTATTCACCGGTTTCTCCGGAAAACTACAGGCATCAAAAACATAAATTCAGCGAAATTAATCTAGCCAGTTTGTTGGACGTATCAGAAAAAATCTTCAAAATGTCCAAAGAAAACGACCGCATCTTGCCTGAGAAAGGAGATCTTTTCGATTGGAGATGTTTTTTGACAGAACCATTGAAAATGAAAAAAACGTGTATGAGCCCCATCTCCGTATATATAGATGCATACGGTAACTTCAGAGGTTGCATTCTAGGTGAGATTATCGGGAACATACACGACATGGGCCTGAGAGAATATTTGTTGTCCAAAGAATATGAAGAATTTTTGAAGTTTTCTGAAAAATGCAATATCTGCACGCATGGATGCAGTTAGTAGATTGTGGATAATGTCAATTTTCCAAGACAAACATTTACCAAATAACCGTTACCACATGTGAATACTGTGCTGGAACAATTCAATACAGCGGATGAAGGTTTTCGGACGCGTCATACGTTGACTGAGTGCATTCTTGAACCAACAGGCTACGATGACGCCACATACCGAAATCTCCATATTTTGGTAGGTGTTCATGATCCGTGCAACTTGTGATGCAAGATGTACGGCGGTACCGGCGATCAAAAGGCCCACCGACAGTCATTGATTTGGATAACTTCCGACATATTGCAGATTCTCTGCATCAATCCCGCAGACTCCAAGGATTCGAGCGCCCGGTAGTACGCCTTCTGCGAAAGACAGAACAGCTAGAGTACTTCCAGGAGAACCGCAAAGTTGTTGATCGTGAACACCAGGTAATGAACTACAGGGCGTGATTGACCTCACGAGGAAAATGGTCGGGGCGACTGGATTTGAACCAGCGACCTCGTGCTCCCAAGGCACGCGCGCTAACCAGGCTGCGCTACGCCCCGATCCAGGTCCCAATCATACTCCACCCTCCTGGACTGGCAAGGCTTTTGAAAGCCCATACGATGCCAGTGAATCAGGACGACATGATCCACCCCTTGACCCCACCTCCCGCCGGGTGGAGAATGTGCCGCAATGCACCTCGGATGGCACCCATTGAGACGGAAAGGTGATCCATGCGCGTTCTTGTCGTGGGCGGCGGCGGCCGCGAGCATGCTCTTTGCTGGAAGATCGCCCGGTCCCCCCTGGCGGAGAAGGTCTACTGCGCCCCGGGGAACGGAGGCATCGCCGACATCGTGGAGACGGTGGACATCGGCCAGGGTGACGTGGAGGCCCTGGTGCGGTTCGCCGTGGAGAACCGCATCGACCTCACCATCGTGGGGCCCGAGGAGCCCCTGGTGAAGGGACTGGTGGACCAGCTGGCGGCGGAGGGGCTAAAGGCCTTCGGCCCCACCCAGGACGCGGCCGAGCTGGAGGGGTCCAAGGCCTTTGCCAAGGACCTCATGAACAAGTACCTGATTCCCACGGCCGGATTCCGCACCTTCACCGTGGCGGGCGAGGCGCGGCGCTATCTCAAGGCTCAGGACACCTATCCCGTGGTGATCAAGGCCGACGGCCTGGCCGCCGGCAAGGGGGTCATCATCTGCCGGAACGCGGCCGAGGCCGAGGCCGCCATCGCCGACATCATGGACGCGCGGCGGTTCGGGGCGGCCGGGGACAAGGTGGTCGTGGAGGATTTCCTGGTCGGGGAGGAGGCCTCCATCATGGCCGTCACCGACGGCCGGATGATCATGCCGCTGCCCTCGTCCCAGGACCACAAGGCCCTGGGGGACGGAGACCAGGGACCCAACACCGGAGGCATGGGCGCCTATTCGCCCGCGCCGGTCATCACGCCCGAGATCATGAAGCAGGTCGAGTCCTCCATCCTGGTGCCCACCATCCACGCCATGAACCGGGAAGGCCGGCGCTTCACCGGCGTGCTCTACTGCGGACTCATGATCACGCCCGGCGGGCCCAAGGTCCTGGAATACAACGTCCGGTTCGGGGACCCCGAGGCCCAGGCCGTGCTGCCGCGGCTCCGGGGGGACTGGCTCGAGCTCTTCAAGCACGCGGCCGACCAGCGCCTGGACCGGGTCCAGTTCGACTGGGATCCGCGGGCCGTGGTGTGCGTGGTCATGGCCTCCAAGGGCTACCCCGGCAAGGCCGAGACCGGGGTTCCCATCACCGGCCTGGACACGGACAGCGAGGACAGCGTGGTGTTTCATGCGGCCACGGCCCGGCAGAACGAGACCCTGGTCACCAGCGGGGGGCGCGTCCTCGGGGTCACCGCCTTCGGGGAGGGGGTGGTTCAGGCCCGGGAAAGGGCGTACGAGCGGGTGTCGGCGATCCAGTTCCCCGGGGTGCACTATCGGAGCGATATCGGCCTCAAGGCCCTGAAACACCTGGGAAAAGGCTAGTCGCAAGCGCTTCCGACGCAAAAACGAACCGATCCGGACGCGTTTTCGTAGTATCATTTCCTGGAACGACATCCGTGAAAACCGAAACCGATTGAGAAACTCATGCAGAACCTCGAATTGACCTGGTTCGTCCTGGCTCTGGCCGCGTGTCTCGTCCTGGGGGGATGCGGCGGTGAAGGCCCGGCCGACACCGGAGTGAAGACCGGCCCCGTTCAGTCGGGACCGGCCACGGACCTGAAGGGCCGGACAAAGAGCGCCATCGACAAGGGTCTCGCCTACCTCCACGACAAGTTCGACCTGGCCCAGGGTGGCTGGACCGTCCAGGGCAAGGCCGACCCGGGCATCACCGGCCTCGTGGTCACGGCCTTTGCCCGGAGTCCGAGGAAATACACCGCCGGGGACGGGCCCTTCATGAGGAAGTCCCTGGAGTTCCTCGCCTCCCATGCCCGCCCCGACGGCTCCATCCACGACGGCATGCTGGCCAACTACAAGACCTCGGCCGCCCTCCAGGCCCTGGCCGCGGCCGGAGGGAAGAAGTACGCGGCCCTGGTCAAGAAGGGACGGGACTACCTGGTGCAGATCCAGCTCGATGACAGCGAGGGTTTCAGCGAGGACCACAAGTACTACGGGGGCGCCGGATACGGCGGTGACCGGCGGCCCGACATGTCCAACCTGAGCCTGTGGGTGGACGGCCTCCTGGCGTCAGGCGAGAAACCCGGCAACACCCCCTACAGGCGTGCCCTCAGGTTCCTGGAGCGGTGCCAGAACGATTCCGAGGTGAACACCGGACGCTACGAGATCAAGGGCAAGGTCTACGTCTCGGGCAATGACGGCGGCGGCGTGTACGGCCCGGGCGTCTCCAAGGCCGGGTCCATCGACCGCGGGGACGGCACCCTGGAGCCGCGGTCCTATGGGAGCATGACCTACGCCCTGCTCAAGGGCTACATGGCCGCGGACCTGAAGGCCGACGACCCCCGGGTCCAGAAGGCCATGAAGTGGATCGCGGCGAACTTCACCCTGGACGAGAACCCCGGTTTCGACAAGCAGCGCAATCCTCGCGCCGGCCTTCAGGGCCTCTACTACTACTTCTACACCCTGGCCAAGGCCCTGGAGCTCTACGGCCGGGACCGGGTCGAGGACGAGCGCGGCAAGGCACACGACTGGCGCCAGGAACTGGCCGAGAAAATCCTCAGCCTCCAGGAAAAGGACGGCAGCTGGGTGAACCGGGATGCGCCCCGATGGTGGGAGGGGATGCCCGTCCTGGCCACCTCGTACGCGGTTCTGGCCCTGGGGATCTGCCACCAGGGCTTCCAGTAGAGTCGGCCGGTCATGGAGATATCCAGAGCGTTCGGGATTCTCGTGGTGGAGGGGGGGGTCCTTTGTCTGGCCCTGCCCGGCCTGGCGCACCTGCGCCTGCGGTGGGGGATGGCGGGCCTCCTTTTTCTGGGCTTGGCAGGCCTCGCGGCCACGGGTTGGGTGGGCGGAGGCCTCCGGTCTCTTCCGGTTCTGGCCGGCGCCCAGGCCGGAATCCTCGCCTTTGGTTTCTTCCTCCTCGGGGCGGCCCGGAGCCTGCGGCGTTGGGTCGGGGAGGGAGGCCTGGCCGTGGCCTCCCTCGTGGGCCTCCTGGTTCTGGCGTCTCCCTTCCTCACAGATGCCTATCTGGAGGAGGCGGACGGGCGGGTTCGACCGGGGGTCCGGGAGGCGACGCTCGGGGTGAATCCGCTCATGGCCGCGGCATCCCCTGCGCTCCTCGGCTTCGACTGGCTCCGCCAGCCCCTCGCGTATCAACGTCTAAAGTTGGGCCAGTTCCATGCTTATGAATATCCCGATCCACTTGTGCAGGGGCTGTTTTTTTTTCTGGCCGGGGGCCTTCTTCTCCTTCTTGGGCGCCCGCAAATAGAGTAAGATTTCGGAGCATCTCCCGGGGTGGATCTGCTGGATTCACCAACTTCCCTAGTCCCCAGGTAATCAGTTTGGCTTTCCATGGAAGATAAGAGAGAAATCACCGAGAAACGTCAGTTCTTCCTGTCCTTCCCCGAAGAACTCATCAATCAGCCGATCCTCTACAAGGTCTCGACCGAGTTTGATGTCATCCCCAACATCCTCGGCGCCAGCATCTATGATAAAATGGGAAAGGTGGCCATCGAGCTGGAAGGAACCGCGGAGAAGCTCGATGCCGTCATGCACTACTTTCTGGACCTGGGCGTCAAGGTAGAGGATCTGGACGGCCCCGATAGCATTCAGAAAAAGCTGGCGGAAGAGTGATTCCCGCCACCTGACCAGCCTGAAGAAATCCGTTCATGCCCGATTTCCAAGACCCGCTGCTCGCCGCTGCCGTCCGGCTCGGTTTCCTGAAAAAGGGCGTTGCGCGCAAGGCGGAGCGGGAAGCGCAGCGGACAGGGCAAACCCCTGAGGCCTGGCTGCTCGGTCGAGGCATCCTCACGCCCCGTGAGGTGGAGCGGATCCGGAGGACTACCCGCAGCGGCCGCCGCCCCACCACCCGGGCGGGTGTGCGGGTCGAGAAGACCCCGGCCACCGGACTGGCCCTGGCTCTCACCGGGTTCCTGGTCGTGCTGGGTGGCGGACTCTTTCTCTTCAAGGATCGGATCTTCCCCCCCTCCAAGCAGGAACCCGCGAAGACTCTGCCCGAGCCATCCTCCGGTGCAGGAAAACAGGCAGGACCGATCGAGCCCCTCGTTCCCCCCGATGCCGGGACTGCACCGGCCCCGGTTCCAGCGCCGGAAAAAAAACCGGAAAAAAGCGGCACCGGCGATCCCCCGGAAATGAAGCCAGAAAAGAAGCCAGAAAAGAAGGATGCAAAGCAGACCGCGAACAGCCAGGACAGGCCGGCCGGGACGAAGCCCAGGGGGCACCGGGATCCCGCGGTCCGCAAGGCCGCGGATGCAGCGTTCGACCGGGGTGAGAAGCTGAACCAACAGGTCGCCTCGGCCACGGGCCCGGAGCGCATCGACCTCATGGAGAAGGCGCTGGAGGCCTTCACAGAGGCCTTGTCCGGGTACTGGACCTACTCGGGCCATCGCGTGCCGAAGTTCCTGGAGGCACGTTTTGCCGGCGTGAACAGCCGCGTGGCCTTGCTGCGCAAGCTGCTGCCTCCCGAGAGGGCGGCGAAGTACATGCGCAAGCTCACGGATCAGGACAGCTCGCCGTCCGAACTCCTGGCCCGGGCCGAAGCGGCGATGCGGGAGTCCCCCCTGAACCACACCCACAACTACATGCTCTTCCAGCGCATTCTGGACGAGTATCCCGGGTCGGCCGAGGCCATGGAGGCCCTCCGGCGCATCGGCGAGATCGGATGGCTGGAGATCGAGGCCGTGACCCGGAGACGGTCTTTCCTGCGCCTCGCTGCCAGCTGGCAGCGGGCGTTCATGGCCGGGAAGTACGATGGCGTCAAGAAGGGCCTGGAGCGGGTGAACCGGGATCCGGACATGCGCGGGGCTCTGCGCACTGCGGAGTGGGGATGGTACCTGGCCGCGGAGCGGGCACTGCGCGTGCCTGCCCTGGCCATGAGAAACCTGAAGAAGGGCCAGAGGGTGGCGCTCCGGAAGCGCATCGGCGGCACCCAGAGGGGCGAGGTGACCGAGGTGTTCTCCTTCGGGGTTCGCCTGGGCCAGAGCCTCGTCAAGGTGAGCGACCTCCACCTCGAGGCTCTTGCCGATCTTGCCTTCGAGGGCCGGATGACCGGAACGAGGTACCTGACGCTGTCCTGTTTTCTCGCCTTCTCGGGCCGAGGCAAGGAAGCCCAGGACACCCTTGAAAGGGCCCGCAAGGTCGGCACCCACGTGGAGGACCTGGCCCCGGTCATCGAGCGTCTCGCCCTGAGTGGGAGTAAAAAATAAAAAACCGGCACCGGGGATTGAACAGAGAACCGAATTGGCGCTCTGATCATTCCCCGGTGCCGGTTTCTGATTCGGGGCTCAATTTCCCCTCATGAACCGCTTCCCGCGAGAGCTGTCGTACCAGGCGTACCACTGCGCCCGGCGGTACTTGCAGTAGTAAACCTCTTCCTCCTCCGTCTCCTTCATCCCTACGCGGCAGATCCAGCTGTTCGGATTCTTGCAGATCTCCTGCAGGGCCTCGGTGAGCATGGGCATGGCCTTACGCTGTTCCTCGTCCGTGTAGTCCAGATCCACCATGGCCGAGAGGAGGGCAGGCACGGCGGCCTTGCCCATCTTGACCAGGGCTCTCTTCTTGCGGCTGCCCTTGGCGCCGGACCAGGGATCGGCCACCACGCCCACGGCCTCGTCGATCTCCGTCCGCAGGTCTTCCGGGGTGTCCTTCAGGTGCTCCAGCTTCCGGACGTTGGCTCGGGGGAGTGGAGGCAAGGGTGCCTTCTTGGGTTTCACCGGTTCGGCCTTGGCGGGATCCTTCTCCGGTTTCTTCTCGGGCTCCTCCTCCGGTTTCTTCTCGGGCTCGGGTTCGGGCGCGGGCACGTTCTCGTCTTCTGGCTCATCTCCGAAGCCCGCCTCGTCGTCTTCGGGGTTGTGAACGATCTTGGGCCTGGAGAAGGACTCCTCGCTCGCTGCCGCAGTGCGTTTCTTCTTCTTCTTTTTGGTTCTTGGGTCGCCGCCGCCTTCGAAGAAGAATCCGAAATAGACCACGGCAGCAATGGTCAGGACCAGGACGCCGATGGCAGAGCCGTAGACCAGCGCCTTGTTGGAATCCCGGCTGCGACCGTACCCGGCGTCGTCGTAGTCGTCGTCCATGTCCCGTCTTCCACCCCGGCGGGACCTGGAGGGCCCGCGTCGCTGCGCACCGCCCGGGGCCCGGCGTGCACCGGCGCCGGCCGCCGCCCGTCTGGCTCCGCCGCGAGAGGGTGCTTCTTCCTCGTCGCGGTCCCGGGCCCCGGCCCCGGCCCGCTTCCGGGGCGGTGCCGGCCGTCTTCGGGCCGGTTTCCTTCGCGCCGCAGGTTTCTTCTTCGGTTGCGCGTCCTCCTTCGGGGCCGGGGGCGACCCGCCGGGGATCTTTATGTTGGCGCCGCAGTCCTTGCACATGAATTGCTTTCCTGCATATTCTTCAGGCACACCGTAGCGCTTTGCGCATGAAGGGCAGGAGACGCTGATCTTGGACATACTATCCTCCTACTTTCGCGGATCTGTGTATGTTATGTATAAGCGCGTGTGTTCTTCCGCCTTTCGGATCCTCACTTGCCGAATTTCTTCCTCCATCGCTCCCGCTTCTCGAGCTCTTTTTTGAGCTGAGGAGTCAGCACCACCTCGAAGGTCTTGTGGTTGATCTTCCACCAGCCGAACCACTTGCGCAGCGCGCTCTCCTGCTCCACCGAGGACGCCGCGGTAAGGATCCGCTCTCCGGTCTGGGGCTCGAAACCGAAGCGCTTCCCGGTGAGGTCGCGGAGGGCCTGGATCACCTGGTGGCAGTAGAACACCTCTTCACTGTTCTTGAGATCCTTGCCCACGAGGCAGTTGAGCAGGACGGGAACGGCCTTCTTGCCGATGAAGACGAGCTCTTTTTTGGCCTCCTGGGCCTTCCGGGTCGCATCGGGATTCGTGAGCGTGTTGATGTGGGTCTTGATCTGGATGACCAGGCCCGGGGATGAATCCTCGACCAAGGGGACCGTCCGGATGGCTGCGATGGGGCTCCCCGTCTCATCGATGGTGCCGTCGGCGGTGGTGGCTGGGAGGGCGGCCTTCTTGAGCTCCGGATTCAGGCGCTTGAAGTCGGGCTTGTGGTCGACCTTGGGAATCTCGAACTTATCGTCGGTCTTGACGATACGGGGCGCCTTCTTGATCAGCAACTTGGAACCGATGATCTTGGGCCGGCCGGAATCGTTGCGCACCAGGAGCCAGACCTCATCCGCATCCCCGGTCTTGAAGGACCGCGGGATGACGATCCAGGAGCAATCCAGATACCCCGGCAGGGTCGAAGGCCGTTCACTCCAGTCGTCCACCTCAGCGCGCCGCCACTGCGCGGTGAAGGGTTCCTGGGTCCGCAGGGTGTCGAGGAAGGTCAGCTGCTGGGTCAGGGACAGGTCCTTCCAGCGTTTTTTTTCCTTCTTCTGGCGCATGGAGAACTCGAAGAGGTCCTTGTTTTCTATGTAGGTGGGGAAGTCGTCGATGCGGTAGGCCTTGAGGGTTTCCACCATCCGGTCGACCCTCTTCTGGTAGGGGCTCATCTCCACGGTATCCCGCATGGAGATTCTCTTGTCCACTTTCTCCTCGTCGCCCTCGTCCTCCTCGGAATGGAGTATGTCGATATTGCCGATGAGCATGACGGCCACGACGGCCAGAATGCCGGAGACAAGGAGGGCCACGAAGACGGGTATGGGGCTCTTCTTCCGCCTGAGGGGCTTTTGCGGCGCCCCACGGCTCCGGTCGTACCCGCCCGATTCGTCCTGCTGCTTGTCCAGGAGGAGGCGCAGCTCCGCCCCGCAATCCTTGCACTTCAGGCCTTTGCGATTGACGCGGGCGGAGACTCGATATCGTTTCCCACATCCGCCGCAGACCAGGGTTTTTTGAGAAGAGGTCTCAGGGGTTCCCATGACGGATGATTGCCTCCCTTCCGGTGACGCATTTCGAGCTGCCCAGGATCCGGAGGAACGAACAGGGCCTCACAAGGTTGTAAGGTTATGAAGAAGCGTCCTAATTTCTTGTGATTGAATCAATTATAGATCCAATTCCCATTTCGGAACAGGAGCGCGACGGCGAAAATCTCTGCCCTGGGTGGTGCAAAACGGGCCGGAGCCTCCGAACCTCGATCATTCTACAATGGGGGGGCGGGATAAACCAAGGCAGGAGTGGAAATAAGGGCCGGGGTCATCGCCTTTTTTCCGGTTCGGGCTTGCCCCCCTGTCGCACGCGATAGTAGCGGTCGGCCGCCACCTTCTTGAAGGTCTGCACCGTGTTGCTCCTGTCCGGCCACCGGATCCGGATCTCGTCCGCGACACGGTGCTTCCCGAGGCCGAAGTGCACCCCCTTGCCGTCCTGGTGCCCCACGTGGCCCTGGCCGCCGTAGACCTCCCGGATCTGGGTCACGCCCCCTGCGGTCAGATAGACCCGCGCTCCGATGGCGCTCCGGTTGGCTCGGCCCTTGCCGCCGCCTTCCAGGCGGAGCGCGATCCAGTGGTTCCGGGTGCCCACGTTGTTCCTGAAGAGCCGGAGTCCAAGGCTGCGGCCCTTGCGCTGCTCCTTGGTGAGGCGGTTGTTGGTGGTGCCCACCAGGATGTCCACGTCGCCGTCCAGATCGTAGTCCGCCAGGGTGATCTGGGTGGGATTGCGCAGATTGAATCCCATGGCGGGGGTCACGTCCTCGAAGGTGTGGTCCGGCTTCTGCCTGAAGAGCCTGAGGAACTGGTCGTCGGGATAGTCGCTCGAGGCCAGGAGCAGGTCCAGGAGGCCGTCGTTGTCGTGGTCCAGCCAGCCGGCATGGATGTCCCCCTCGTTCCATCCTCTGCCCGAGTGTTCGCGCACGATGCCTAGGTGCTTCCGCAGGAACCGGTAGCCGTGGTCGGGCCCCTGGTTCACCAGCAGGCCGGAACGGTCCGAGGCCGGGCCGGCCCACGAGTGGCAGATCTCGGCCAGGAACACATCCATGTCGCCGTCGTTGTCGAAGTCGGCCACGGCCGCGTCAAAGGTGTTGCCGTTGGAGCGGTAAGGGCGCTCGTCGGGCCGGCGGACGCCGGGAGCGTGCTTTCCGGTGCGGTCACTATCGCCGTCGAAGCCGGTTTCTGAACCCACGTCCGTGAAGGTGTTGTCACCGTTGTTGCGCCAGAACAGGTTCCACTGCCGGCCGTACGCGCACACGAGCAGGTCCTGGTCGCCGTCGTTGTCCCAGTCGGTGTGGGCCACGCCGTAGGTGGGCCGGTGGGAGGCCCGGGTGCCCTTGCGCTTCACCTCGAGGAGCCTCGCTTTTTTGGTCACGTCCTTGAAGGACCCGTTGCCGCGGCCCAGGAAGAGGCGGTCGGGGTAGCACTCCAGCGACCAGCCGTAGGCCCGGT
This sequence comes from uncultured Planctomycetota bacterium, assembly GCA_964485695.1. Taxonomy (GTDB): domain Bacteria; phylum Planctomycetota; class JAFGQW01; order JAFGQW01; family JAFGQW01; genus CAZAKZ01. Next base: position 12,966 of record CAZAKZ010000065.1, read on the forward strand.
ACCAGGCCCCCGTGAAGAGGTCCAGCATACCGTCCTGGTTCACGTCCACGAGGGCGGCGGCGCAGATCGTGTCGGGATTCTTACCCAGGTCAGAAACCGGGCCGAGCACGAAACGGCCCTTGCCCTGGCCGAGCAGGATCTCGCTCCGGTCCCCGTGGTCGGGCATCTCCATGACCACTCTGCCGTTTTTCCGCTCCGGCCGGTTGTTCTTGCCCTTCTTTGGCTTCTTGAAGTCGCAGTAGGCGCCGGTGAACACGTCCTCCAGGCCGTCGTTGTTCACGTCGCCGGTGATAAACAGGCAGACCCTCCGGCCTTTCTTTTCCTTGGGATTGCGGTTGGCGCCCAGGCCGGCGGTCTCGGTGGCCTCCACGAAGATCCGGCCCTTGGGACCCCGCCGGTTGAAGAAGACCCGGGGATGGCACGGCTTGGCCCGATTCCCCGACAGGACGAGGATGTCCGGCCAGCCGTCGTGGTCCAGGTCGCCCAGTCCGTTCCGGAAGCCCTGCACCTCCTTGAGCCCCACGACCGGGGCCACGTCGGTGAAGGCCTTCTGGCCCGCGGCCGGCCCCAGGCAGAGGAGCATCCAGAGAGGATGGAGGATCAGAAAGGGAATCAGTCGGATACGCGCGATGTGCATGGTGCAGGCTCCAGGGTTACATGGCCAGTCCGACCAAGGCGCCGTCCAGGTAGGCGCGAATGAGGTCCGGCAGGGCATAGACGTCGTACCCGCCCTCCAGAAAAGAGACCAGACGGCGCCCGGCACCCTCCCGGGCCAGGGTGCCGAGGCACCTACCCACGGCATGGAAGTGCTCCGCCTCCCAGCCCAGGCCGCCCAGGGGGTCCCCGGCGTAGGCGTCAAAGCCGGCGCTCACCAGAACCCACTGCGGTCGGAAGGCCCTGGCCACGGCGTGGAGAGTGTCCTCGAGGCGGGCCACCTGGTCGCGGGCCGGGGTGGTGAGCCGGGTGGGCAGGTTGGTGGTGGCGCCGAGACCCTCTCCTGCGCCCGTCTCGACCATGGCTCCGGAGCCCGGATAGAATGGAGAGCGGTGGTGGGAGACGAAGTGCACGGCGGCGCTGTGGTAGAACGCGTCCTGGGTGCCGTTGCCGTGGTGCACGTCGAAGTCCACGATGAGGATGCGCTCCACGCCCCGGTCCACGAGGGCGGCGGCCGTGACGGCGATGTTATTGAAGAAGCAAAAGCCCATGGCGCGGTCCCGGAGGGCGTGGTGTCCGGGGGGGCGGACCAGGCAGAAGGGGTGCGTGCCCGGGGACGCCTCCACCAGGCGGATCCCCTCGAGGCCGGCCCCGGCCGCAAAAAGGGCGGCCCGGTACGTGTCCGGGCAGGCGGTCGTGTCCGGGTCCAGGGCACCGCCGCCGTGTCGGCAGAGCTCCTCGATGCGGGCGACGTGGGCGGGGGCGTGGATGCGCTCCAGGTCTTTCCGCCCCGCGGCCACGGGGCAGTGGAGGGGAAGCGGAGCCTCGCCCTGGGTGAAGGCCTGGTGGACGCGCAGCACCCGCTCGGGGCATTCCACGTGGGGCCCGGGATCGTGGTCGGCAAAGACGTCGTCGTAGAGGACCACGGTGCCGGGATCGGGTTGGGTCATGGGCAGGCTCCGAGCCACCGTGAGAATCGCTTCTTCCAGAGCGACCGCTCGTGCGGGGTGAACTGGCCGAGGAGAACCAGGCTCAGGGTCTCAGGGCCGAGGATGCGGCGCGCTGCCTCGGCCACGGAATCCGGGGTCAGGGACCGGGCGATGCGTGCGGCCTCCGCAGGACGGACCGGGCTGCGGTGGGGGGAGAGCAGGGCCTGGCGGGTGTAGAAGTCGGTGAGGTCGTGGATGTCGTCCTCCAGGATCCGGTACGACCGCACCATGGCGCGGCGAATCCTCTCCAGGTCCCGGGCGTCGCCCGAGCCGTTCAGGATGTGGTTGAACTGGTGGAAGATCTCCTGGACCAGCATGGGTCCCACCGCCTTCCGGACCATGGCGTTGACGGAGATGGCGTCCAGCCGGTGGCCGAACTCGTCGTCCACGTAGAGGTCGTAGCAGGCGCCGCGATCCTCGCGCACGATGCGTCCCAGGCGTACCTCCAGCAGCCGGCCCACCACCCACATGTGGAGGCGGTCCATGTCCTGCAGGGGCTTGGAGGCCTGGAGGTGAAACACGGTCCGGAGGCCCCGGCCCCCGTCCCGGCCCAGGCGGAGCAGGGGGCCGCTTCGCGGCGGGGGGGGAGGCGGCACGCGGAGGGCGCCCGGATCCAGGTCCTTCAGGCAGGCCCGTAGGGTGCGCTGCACCGAGGCGGGGCAGAGATTTCCGGCGGTCATGAGGAAGCTGTTTCCCGGCCTGAAGAACCGGCGGTGCAGGGCCCTGAGCCCCCGGGGCGAGGTGCGGGGGGATCGGCTTCCGGCCACAGGAAATCCCAGGGGATGGTCGCCCCAGAGGAGCCGTCCGATGCGTTCGAAGGTAACCCCTTCGTTCTCCTGGTATTCGCGGATCTCCGCGTCCACGATGCTTCGTTCCACCTCCACGTCCTTGAACCGCGGCCTGAAACCGAGGTCAAAGGCCAGGCGGACGGCCGCGGTCACGTACTCCTGCGGGGTCGAAAGGTGAATGGACACCCATTCCCGCCCGGTGAAGGCGTTGGCCTCCACCTGGTGGGCGTGGAAAGCGTCCTCCAGGTCATCGCGGCTGGGGTAGTTCTCGGTGCCCCGGAACAGGACGTGCTCCAGCAGGTGGGTGCTGCCACTCGTCCCCGGGGTTTCGAACCGGGAGCCGGCCCGGATGTGGAGCTGGACCAGGGCCCGGCGGAACCGGGGGGCGAAAACCACGCCCAGGCGCATGTTGGATCTCGTCCGGTGCAGGGTGAATCTGTGCATGGAGGAAAGTGTAGGACTTCGTGCCCCGGCTTCAATAGTTCCGGTGCGTGCAACAGGAACCCGATCGGGGCGGGCGTCCGGCCACCGGGAATGCGCTATAATGGCTGAAATCGTATCCTCGTGGCTCGAGGAAAACGGCACGATACTCATCTTGCGAGGAACCGCCCGCATGGCCCGAGCCCTGAAACTCGTTTCCGATTTCACACCCAGCGGCGATCAGCCCACCGCCATCGAGGTCCTGGTTCGCGGCGTCAGGGAGGGCCGGGATCTCCAGGTGCTCCTCGGCGTGACCGGCAGCGGCAAGACCTATACCATGGCCCAGGTCATGGCGCACCTCCAGAGGCCCGCCCTGGTGCTGGCGCACAACAAAACCCTGGCGGCGCAGCTCTTCGAGGAGTTCCGCGGCCTGTTCCCCGAGAACGCTGTGGAGTATTTCGTCTCGTATTACGACTACTACCAGCCTGAGGCCTACATCCCGCACACCGACACCTATATCGAGAAGGACGCCAACATCAACGAGCGCATCGATCGCATGCGCCACGCGGCCACCCACGCCCTCCTCACCCGCCGCGACGTGATCATCGTCGCGAGTGTCAGCGCCATCTACGGCCTGGGCTCTCCCGAATCCTACCACGACATGAAGGTGCACCTCGAAGTGGGCCGCGAGGTGGACCGGGACGAGGTGCTCCGGCAGCTCGCGGTGATCCAGTACAAGCGCAGCGACCTGGACCTGCGCCGGGGCACCTTCCGGTGCCGGGGCGACGTCATCGAGATCTTTCCCGCCTACGAGGAGGAGGGCGTGGTCCGGGTGGAGCTCTTCGGCGACGAGGTGGAGGCCCTGGAGCGCGTGGATCCCCTCACAGGCGAGGTCATGGGGGAGCTCGAGGCGGTGAGCGTCTTTCCGGCCAGCCACTACGTCACCCCCGAACAGCGCCTGGACCAGGCCATCCAGGGCATCGGACAGGAGCTCGAGGCGCGCCTGCCCGAGCTGGAGCGAACGGGCAAGCTCCTGGAGGCCCAGCGCCTGAAGCAGCGCACCCGGTACGACCTGGAACTGCTCCGCCACGTGGGATTCTGCTCGGGTATCGAGAACTACTCCCGGCACCTGGACGGCCGCCATCCCGGGGAGCCGCCCGCCACGCTGCTGGACTACTTTCCCGGAGACTTCCTCACCTTCGTGGACGAGAGCCACGTCACCCTCCCCCAGGTGCGGGGAATGTACCTCGGCGACCGGTCCAGAAAGACCACCCTGGTGGACCATGGTTTCCGGCTGCCGAGCGCCCTGGACAACCGCCCCCTGGAATTCCAGGAGTTCGAGAAGCGGGTGCTGCACCTGATCTGCGTCTCGGCCACGCCCGGGCCGTACGAGCTCGAGCGCAGCCGTGGGAAGGTGGTGGAGCAGATCATCCGGCCCACCGGACTGGTGGACCCGGTGATCCAGATCCGGCCCGCGGACGGCCAGGTGGACCACCTGCTCGGGGAAATCCGCGCCCGGGTGGACCGGGGCGAGCGGGTCCTGGTCACCACCCTCACCAAGCGCATGGCCGAGGCCCTGACCGACTACTACGCCGGCCTCGACGTCAGGGTGCGCTACCTGCACTCGGATATCGACACCCTGGAGCGATCCTCGCTGCTCCGGGACCTCCGACTTGGCGTCTTCGATGTACTGGTGGGCATCAACCTGCTCAGAGAGGGCCTGGACCTGCCCGAGGTGAGCCTCGTGGCCATCCTGGACGCGGACAAGGAGGGCTTCCTCCGATCCACCACCAGTCTCATCCAGACCGTGGGCCGCGCGGCCCGGAATCTCGGCGGCATGGTGATTCTCTACGCGGATCAGCAGACCGAGAGCATCGCCAGGGCCGTGGAGGAGACCGACCGGCGGAGGCGGGTCCAGGAAGCCTACAACCGGGAGAATGACATCACCCCGGAGACCGTACGCAAGGCGTTCACCGAGGGCATGAACGCCGTGTACGAGGCCGACTACAGCACCGTGGACCTGGCCCGGGAGGGTGCGGAGGCCGAGGAGGCCATGACCCCGGAGGACCTGACCGGCATGCCCGAACGCATCGAGACCCTGCGGGCGGAAATGTACGAAGCGGCCCGGAACCTGGAGTTTGAGCGCGCGGCCGAGGTCCGCGACGACATTGCTCGCCTCGAGGCGCTGCTCCTGGAGTACGGCCCTACGCCCCCCCCCGCACGAACACCTCCAGCGCCCTGAGGTTCTCATCCCACATCCCCTCGTACGCGGCTCTCTCTCTGAGGTCCAGGATCACCGTGGGAATGCGGCGCAGGAGGCCCGTGTACCGGCCCAGGCTTCCCGAGGTCCCCCGGCTCGGCCTGAGCGAGAGAGGATACCCGTTTGTCCGGGCCATGCGCTGGGCCAGGTCCCGGGCTTCCCCGGCGCAGGACACCAGGAAGAGGGGGCTCAGGACGACCAGGACCCGGGCCGGATCATAGGACTCGAGACAGACGAGAGCGGCTACGGCCTCGGCCTCGCTGCCCGGACCCGAGCCGGCCCGGGCATAAGGTCTCCAGTTCCAGGTGGGGAAGTTCCGGTTCAGGTCCACGCCCCGGGCATTGGTCTTTGCGCCCCGGGCGAGGCCGTCGGGATTGAGGTCCGGCACCACCACCACCCGACGGTTCCGGATCCGGTCGGGGTGGCCCTTGAGGTGGGTCATGAATTGCCGGAGGAGCCGGGATCCGGCCGGGGCGTTGCCGTGCAGGCCCGCGACGAGGAGCACGGTCTCGGGGCCACGGCCGATTATGTGGGCGAAGAGGGGCCGTCCCTCGTGGCTCCACCCCACGATGCGGTAGTCGCACCGGATATCCCCGGCGGTCGGGAACCAGTCCGGAGGCAGGGGCAGGGTCGAATGGCCGGAGCAGGCAGGGAAGAGGGCAAGGCTCGAAAGCAAGGCGAGAAAAATCCGGAACATGCGCATATCATAACAAACAGATGTCCAGGTCGGCCCCCGACCCTCGGTGGCCGCGGAATCGGAGCGCAGACCATGTCGAGTCCCCTGAAGGACCTGAAGACCAGGATTGATGCCCTCCCCCGGGAGCCCGGCGTCTACGTCTTCAAGGGAGGCCGGGGCGAGATCCTTTACATCGGCAAGGCCAGGGACCTCCGGGCCCGGGTCCAGACCTACCTGAACGAGGGCGGCGACGGCCGGCCCCTGGTTCCCTATCTCCAGGCGGAAGCTCGGGACGTCGACGCCATCGTCACCTCCGACGAGTTCCAGGCCCTCCTGCTGGAAAACAGCATGATCCGCAAGGAGAAGCCGAAGTACAACATCCGGCTGCGGGACGACAAGAGTTTCGTGAGTCTCCGGTATGATCCTCGCAAGACGTTCTCCCGCCTCGAGGTGGTACGGCGCAGCAAGCGGGACGGTGCCCGCTACCTGGGTCCCTTTCTGAGCGCCAGCTCGGTTCGCGCCACCCTGCGCCTCGTCCTGGAGCTCCATCCCCTGCGCCTCTGCACCGACGCGGTGTTCCGTAACCGCACCCGGGCTTGCGTCTACCACCCCATCGGCCTGTGTCCGGCGCCGTGCGTGGACAAGATCACCGCCGAGGAATACGAGGAGAACCTGAGAGCCGCCGTGCGCCTGCTCAAGGGCCAGGACACCGACCTCGTGGAGGCGCTTGAGAAGAAGATGTGGGCGGCGTCCAGGGCGCAGAACTTCGAGGTGGCCGGCCGGATCCGGGATCAGATCCAGGCCGTCCGGCGCACGGCGGAGAACGCCCAGGTCGTCCGGACCGGCTTCATGGATCGGGACGTCCTCGCTCTGGCCCGGAAGGGGGACGCCCTGGTGGTGGAGATCCTCACCGTGCGAGAGGGTCGCCTCGTTCAGGCCCGGGGCCACGCCTTCAGGAGCCCGCTGCCGGACGAGGAGGTGATTCTCAGCTTCCTGGTGCAATACTACGACCGGGAGCGCGGCTTTCCACTCCAGGTCCTGGTGGAGCAGGAGCCGGAAGGCCGGGAAGACCTCGAGGCGTGGCTCGGTCACAAGCGCGGCGGTGGGGTCCAGATCCGGGTGCCCAGACGGGGCGAAGGGGTGAAACTCCTGCACATGGCGGCCCGAAACGCCCGCCAGGCCCTGGAACAGCACCTGAGCCGGTCCCAGGAGGACGCCGCCCTTCTGGACGACCTGCACCGCCGCCTCGGCCTCTCCCGGAAACCCGTACGCATGGAGTGCTACGACATCTCGCACACCGGGGGCAAGGAGACGACCGGAGTGGTGGTCACCTTCGAGAACGGGGTGGCGGACAAGGACGGCTACCGGAGGTTCAAGGTGCAGGGGCCGGGGTGGGGCGACGACTACGAGGCCCTGGAAGAGGTACTTCGCCGCCGGTTCACCCGCCTCGTGGCCAGGGAAGAGACCCTACCTGACCTGGTGGTCATCGACGGGGGAAAGGGGCAGCTCGGTCGGGCCGTCCGGGTGCTGAAGGAGGTGGGCGTGGGTATGGAAGAGGTGGACCTCATCGCTCTGGCCAAGGGACGCACAGAGGACGGGCGCAGGATCCCGGCACCGGCGCGCCGGGAGAAGATCTTTGTGGCCGGGGTGGGCGATCCCCGATTCCTGGGTCGCGAGGACCCGGTGCTCCACCTGCTGGATCGCCTCCGGGACGAGGCGCACCGATTTGCCGTCACCTACCACCGCAAGCTCCGGGCCCGGGCCCGCGTGGGATCGATCCTGGAGACGGTGCCGGGCGTGGGGCCGCGCACCCGGGACCGCATCCTCACCGCCTTCGGGAGCGTGGAGGGACTCAAGAACGTGGGTGCCAAGGAGATCGCGTGCAAGGCCGGGGTGCCCCGAAAAACGGCTGACGCAGTGGCCAGGTGGATTCGGAAACAGACTCATCCGCGCGGGTGATACTTCCTGTGCGCCTTGCGCAGACGCTCCTCTTCCACGTGGGTGTAGATCTGGGTCGTGGAGATGCTGGCGTGGCCCAGGAGCTCCTGGACGCTTCTCAGATCCGCCCCGCCCGCCAGGAGGTGGGTGGCAAAGGTATGCCTGAGGGTGTGGGGGGAAGGCAGGGGAGAGATCCCCGCCTTCAGGGCCGTGGTCTTCAAGACCCGAAACACCTGCTCCCGGCCGAGGGGTCGGCCCCGGATGCTGAGGAACAGAATGTCCGGGTCCGGCCGGTCCCCCAGGAGGCGGGGCCGCGCCTCGTCGCGGTAGTGATCCAGCCTCTCCCGAGCCTGCCTGCCGATGGGCACGATACGCTCCTTGGACCCTTTTCCCACCACCCGGGTCCAGCCGTGGGGGTGGCGGTAGACGTCCACGGGCAGATTCACCAGCTCGCTCACCCGCATGCCCGTGGCGTAGAGGAGCTCGAGCAGGGCCCGATTGCGGATTCCCAGGGGTGTGGTCTCGTGGACTGCCTCGAGGAGGCGGACCACCTCCTTCTGGGAGAGGTAATGGGGGAGTCGGCCCCACGGCCGCGGACCCCGGCTGCCCTCGACGGGGTTCGTTTCCAGGATTCCTTCCAGGACCAGGAACCGGAAGAAACCCCGCAGGGAGGCCAGGTGTCGGACAATGGAGGTGGGATTCAGGCCCTCCCGGTCCAACCGGCGGAGATACGTAATCAGTCCCTGGCGCGAGAACGAACCCAGGTCGGTCCCGGAGAGGGGGAGCCAGGCCAGAAATCGGTCCAGATCCCGTCTGTACGCCTCCAGGGTGTTGGCGGCCAGGCCCGCTTCCACCTCGAGGACGTCGAGGTAGGCGTTCATGAGATCCTGCAAGTCGTTTTGATTCATGAAGAAAGGGAGGATATCCCGATTCAGAGGACCTTGTCGACGCAGCTCGGATTCAGGAGATCGGTTTCTTCTGTTAACTTTCCAGGAAAAAATTGCGAAAGAGAATGCCAAGACCGGCTTCACGCATCGTTTTTCAGGCAAGGCGTGAAGAATGGCCTTCGATTTGCTATATAACCATCGATCGATAGTCTTTACAGGATCTACTTGGTTGTCTATACTCCGGCCCCTGTTTTTAAGGACTGTAAATAAAGAACTTGGGCTGGGGCTGTTAGCTGGAGGGACTTCGGGCCTGGAAGGCAGGATTTTCGGAGCGACTTCAGAGCCTCCGGAGCACGCCGTCCTGGCTGGAGTGATTCTTCAATGAAAATTTCCGCCACCGATCTCAAGAAGTTGAAAAGTCGACTCCTGTCCAAGCGGGAAGAGATCACCGGTGATGTTACCAAGATGGAATCCCACGCTCTCAAGGCCGGAGAGCAGGACAATTCCGTGGATCATATGGCCGACTTCGGGACCGACAACTTCGAGCAGTTCTTGACTCTCGGGCTCATCGAGAACAACGAAAAAATGCTCCAGGAAATAGATGAGGCCTTGGAGCGCATCAAGAAGGGCACTTTCGGCACGTGCACGCACTGTTCAACCCCGGTTTCCAAGGCCAGGCTCCGGGCCATTCCATGGGCTGCCTACTGCATCGAGTGCCAGAAAATTGCGGAAGAGCGAGGCCTAGACACGGAGAAAAATGAAGGGTAAACTCCCTTTCCTGCTCATCGCCCTCCTGGGGATTGCCCTGGATCTCGGCACCAAGGAGATCGCCTTTCACTACACCCAGCAGCACCCGGGCGAGAGAATCGAGGTCATCCACAACGACCACATCTTCCTGGACTGGCACAAGGTGGAAAATCCCGGGGGGATGTTCGGCATCGGTCAGGGCCTGGGGGGGATCCTGAAGTATGCCCGACTCCTGGCGCTCGGCCTGGTGCTCTACTTCTTCTTCAGGGCCAGGAGCACTTCGAGGCTGTTCCTCACGTCCCTGTCCCTCATCTTCGCCGGCGCCGTCGGAAACCTGTATGACAGCTTCTTCAACGACGGCAAGGTCAGGGACTTCATCGAGGTCTACCTCCATTTCATGCCCGAAAAGATCTTCGGCAGGTTGTTTTTGCCCTGGCCCACGTTCAATGTGGCCGACAGCATGATCCTCATCGGGGCCTGTTTCCTTGTGATCCAGCTCTTCCGGGATTCGGAACTCGGAATGAAACAACCGGCCGGGCAGGCGGGGAGTGACAAGAACGAGGACGGGGCGAGGGAGGGACCGGCATGAGGGAGACGGTTTCCGCTCTCCTTACCCGGGTCGGAAGCCTCTCGCTGCGAAATCCCCTGCTCACCGCCAGCGGCACCTTCAACCTGAAGACGGATCTGTCCGGAGTCCTGGACCCGAACACCCTGGGGGGGGTCGTTACCAAGACGGTGACGCCCAGGCCGCGGCCGGGAAATCCCCTGAAGCGTCTTGCCGAGGTGCCGGGGGGATTGCTCAATTCCATCGGGCTCCAGAACGAAGGCCTGGAGGGATTCCTGGACACCGAATATCCCCGGGTTGCGGACCTCGACACTGTCCTCGTTGTCAATATCGGCGGGGACGACGCCGGTGACTACGCCGCCATGGCCGCAGCCCTCGGTACCCGGCCGGGGGTGGACGCCCTGGAAATCAATGTGTCCTGCCCCAATGTCGAGAAAGGCACCGCTGTCTTTGCCTCGCGACCCGAGGCTACTGCGCGGGTCGTGAAGGCGTGTCGGGACGAGACCGATGCCCCGCTCTGGGTGAAGTTGAGCCCGGAATCTCCACGAATCGGGGAGTTCGCCCTGGCCGCCGAGGAAGCAGGTGCCTCCGCCCTCACCGTGGCCAATACCCACGTGGCCCTGGCCGTGGACTGGCGCCGGCGCGAGCCGGTACTGCGCCGGGGCGTGGGAGGATACTCGGGACCCGGGATCAAGCCCCTCACGCTTCGCCTGGTGCACGAGGTCGCCCGGGCCACGGACCTGCCCATCGTGGGCGTGGGCGGCATCGAATCGGCCGAGGACGTCATGGAATACCTTGTGGCCGGCGCCTCCGCCGTCCAGATCGGTACGGGATACCTCAGGAAGCCGGGGATCTTTGCTCAGATCCTGAGCGACCTGGAAGAGCTGGTGGAGACGGAGAACATCGGGAACCTGAAGGACTGGATCGGTACCCTGCGAATCCCTTGAGGAGCAAAATATCCGCGAAATGAGACTTTTTTTCTCTCGGGCCCCTCGGGCGGATATACAATCCGGGGAAGATTCGGATACCGTGGAACCCGGTAGCTGGAGTTGAAGAGAGCACGAGCTGCATGCACCTGAGCGAGTTCAATCATGAACTGCTGAAAAAGGCCGTATCCATCTACATGGATCTCGCCTACGAGGGAAGGGAACCCCGGAGCACCATTGTCGAGCTGGACTACGGCCCGGCCCGATTCGACGATCTGCTCAACCAGTTCCTGGACGAGAGCAAGGAAGAGGGGGGGCGCCAGCTGGCTCGTTATGCCCTCCGCCTCGGCAATCGCCGCTACCCCTTCATGAAATTCGTACTCCAGGAATTCATCCAGCCAGGTAATTACTACTTTTCCGTCGATACCCACGACGAGATGAATCTCTCGCCGGACGTGCCCGGGTACGAGGACTTCCTGGACGTGCGGTCCCACAACCGGAATTTGAAGTGCAGCATCGAGATGGCGTGGTCGGATGTGGACCTGCCCACGATCCAGGATCTTCGCAAGGAACTGGTCGAAGCGGCACGGGGTGGAATCGAGACCGGCATGAAGCGGGGCCGGGTGCTGGTGGCCGAGGACGACGTGGCCCTGGCCGGGGTCATGGAGGCCATCCTCATGAAGTACGGCTTCGAGGTAACCTTGACCCTCGACGGCAAGTCCGCCCTCGATATCGCCTGTCGGTCCGATTTCGACCTTGTCATCTGCGACTATCAGATGCCGGTACTGGACGGGGCCGGCCTCTGCAAGGCGCTCCGGGAGCAGGAGGGCACCCGGGAGGTGCCCGTTCTCCTGACCACGGAAGCGGCCCTCCAGCTGGCGGAGATCACCGACAAGGCCAACGGCTTCCTGGTGAAGCCGTACCGGGAGGATGTGTTGATGGGGCTCATCGACAATCTTCTGGGACACAGATCGGACGGGGAAGACGGCGAGGGGAGCGAGGGTAATGCGGGTATTACGGGTAGAGGATGAAAATGAAATTCTGGATAGCACCCGGCCCGGCCGGACTGTATCCTCCTCCATCCGGAGGCAGGGATTCTTGAATACCCCTTGATTACCCCCTGAATACCGTTTTGTCGGAGATTACCGGGTATAGTTGGGTACGGCACCCGACGGCGAAGAAAGCGGTGCCTGGACTTTTTTTCGGGATGAGCCATGAACCCTCTGGAATGGATGGCCAGGTCGGTTTCGAGGTTATTCGGCTCCTCGAACGATCGAGAACTGGCCAGGATCTATCCGATCGTGGACCGCATCGGCTCACTGGAGCCGGAAATGGCGCGCCTTTCGGACCGGGGCCTCGGGAAGAAGACACCGGAGTTCCGTGCCCGCCTGGACAAGGGCGAGACCCTGGACGACATCCTGCCCGAGGCGTTTGCCGTGGTCCGGGAAGCCTCCAAACGCATCCTGGGACAGCGTCATTTCGACGTCCAGCTCATCGGCGGCATCATCCTGCATCTGGGCAGGATCGCCGAGATGGTCACCGGAGAGGGCAAGACCCTGGTGGCCACCCTGCCCTCGTACCTGAACGGCCTGGCCGGCAGCGTCCACGTGGTCACGGTGAACGACTACCTGGCCAAGCGAGATTCCGAATGGATGGGGCCCCTGCACGAATTCCTCGGCCTCACCGTGGGCGTCATCCAGCAAAGCGACAGCGACTACGAGAACAAGAAACACGCCTATGCCTGTGACATCACCTACGGCACCAACAACGAGTTCGGCTTCGACTACCTCCGCGACAACATGAAGTGGCGCCCCGAGGACCAGGTCCAGGGTGTGCTCAATTACGCCATCGTCGACGAGGTGGACAGCATTCTCATTGACGAGGCGCGAACCCCGCTCATCATCTCGGGCCCTTCGGAACGGAACACCGACAAGTACTTCCAGGCCGACCGGGTGTCCAGGAAGCTCAAGGAGAAGGAGCACTTCGAGATCAAGCTGAAGGAGAGCCAGGCCATCTTGAACGAGGAGGGGATCCTCCGGGCTCAGGAGCTGGCCGGTGTGGAAAGCTTCTATTCCGATCCCCGCCTCATGGAGTGGCCCCACCTCCTGGAGCAATCCCTCCGCGCCCACCACCTGTTCAAGAAGGACGTGGAGTACGTGGTGAAGGACGGGGAGATCGTCATCGTGGACGAGTTCACGGGCCGCCTCATGGAAGGGCGCCGCTGGAGCGACGGCCTGCACCAGGCCGTGGAGGCCAAGGAACGCATCAAGATCAAGTCCGAGAGCCAGACCTTCGCCACCATCACCTTCCAGAACCTGTTCCGCCTCTACAAGAAGCTGGCCGGCATGACCGGAACCGCCTTGACCGAGGCCGCGGAGTTCTACCGGATCTACAAGCTGGACGTGGGCGTGATCCCCACCAACCGGCCCCTGGTCCGCAAGGACTACGAGGACGTGGTCTACCGCACCACCAAGGAGAAGTTCAAGGCCATTTGCGACGAGATCGAGGAGGTGAACCGCACCGGCCGGCCGATCCTGGTGGGCACCATCTCCATCGAGAACTCGGAGAAGCTGAGCGAGATGCTGGAGCGCCGCGGCATCCCCCACGAGGTCCTGAACGCCAAGCACCACTCCCGCGAGGCCCAGATCGTGGCCATGGCCGGAGAGCCGGGCAACGTCACCATTGCCACCAACATGGCGGGTCGCGGCACCGACATCGTCCTCGGCCCCCGCGTGGCCGAAAAAGGGGGGCTCCACATCGTCGGCTCCGAACGCCACGAGGCCCGGCGCATCGACAACCAGCTCCGCGGCCGCTCGGGCCGCCAGGGCGACCCCGGGAGCTCCCGGTTCTTCCTCAGCCTCAAGGACGACCTCATGAGGCGGTTTGCCTCCGACCGGGTGAGCAGCATCATGGAAAAGATCGGCATGAAGGAAGGCCAGGAGATCGAGCACCCCTGGGTATCCAAGGCCATCGGACGCGCCCAGAAGAAGGTGGAGGAGTACCACTTCGAGATCCGGAAAAACCTCACCGAGTACGACAAGGTGATGAACGACCAGCGGCACTGGATCTACGATATGCGCCAGCGGGTTCTCGAGGCCAGGGATCTGAAGACCATCTCACTGGAAATCTGCCAGGACGTCCTGGAGAGCGGAATCGAGCGGTTCCTGCCGGATCGAGGCGAGGAGGACATCCCTGGTTTCGTGCGCTGGCTCGGGCGCAAGTTCGACCTGTCCCTCTCCGGCGAGCAGCTGAAGTCCGTGCCCAAGGAAAAACTGCTCGACCTCCTGGACGAGAAGGTGCAGCAGCGCTACGAAGCCCACGAGGCCGAGCTCGGTGAAGAGAACATGCGGGACGTGGAGAGCTACCTGCTCCTGAACTCCATCGACACGAAGTGGAAGGACCACCTCTTTGCCATGGACGGCCTGCGTTCGAGCATCGGACTGCGGGGGTATGCAGAGAAGGATCCCAAGGTCGCCTATGCCCTCGAGGGCGGCAGCATGTTCCAGGAGATGCTCGAGAACATGAAGGACGAGGTCTCGGATCTTCTCCTGAAGCTGCGGCCCGCCACCACCGAGATGATAGATGACGACGTCTGGGACGCCCAGAGCGCGGAGCATGCCGATTTCAACGAAGAGGGGGATGCCCAGAGGGAAGCCCAGCAGGCGGCCATGGACGGGGCGGGAGGCGGGGAGCGCATCGAGCCCATCCGGCGGGACAACAAGAAGATCGGCCGGAACGAACCCTGCCCCTGCGGGAGCGGCAAGAAGTACAAAAAGTGCTGCGGCGCATGAGTCGGCGCATGAATCGGCACATGAATACATGTCAGGACGATCCCCGGGGAAAGAGGGCGAAGCCACCGGGCCCCTTCAAGGTCTGGATTCTGCACCTGCTCTACGATCTCTGCTACTGCGCCCTCGTGGTCTTTCTCCTCCCCATCTTCCTCTACAAGCTCCTGACCTCGAAGCGGAGCCGGGCCGGTTTCAGCCAGCGTCTGGGCTGGATTCCCCGGCGCAGGGATGAGCGCCCCTGCATCTGGATCCACGGTGTCAGCGTGGGAGAGGTGAAGACGGCCCTGAGCCTTCTGGAGGCCCTGAAGCAGCGGCTGCCCGGATGGCAGCGGGTACTCAGCACCACGACCCTCCAGGGATACCAGGTGGCATCCAAGGAGCATCCGGATATCCTCACGTTCTACTATCCCCTCGACTTCAGCCTGGTGACCCGCCGGGCGTTGCATCGAATCCGGCCCGATGCCGTGGTGCTCATGGAGCTGGAGCTCTGGCCGAACTTCCTGCTGGCGTGCGACCGGCTGGGCATTCCGGTCTGCCTGGTGAACGGTCGCATCAGCGCCCGGTCCTACAGCGGGTATCGTACGGCACGTCGGTTTCTCCCCGAGCCCCACCAGCGAATCCGGTTCTACGGGGTTCAGAACGAGGCCTATGCCTCCCGGATCCTGAACCTGGGGGTTCAGCCCGAGAGGGTCCACATCACGGGCCAGATGAAATACGACGCCATCCAGACGGATCCCGCCAAGGTGACCGAGCTCCGGCGGGAATATCGTGAGATCCTCGGCGTCGGGAAAGACGAATGGGTGCTCATGGGGGGGAGCACGCATCCTTCCGAAGAGGAGGGGCTCCTCAAGGCGCTCGAGGTCCTGCAAGAGAAGGACGAGAACGTCCGGCTCGTCCTGGCCCCGCGCCACATGGAACGGCTTGCGGAGGTGGAGGACCTAGTGAAGAAGGCAGGATTCTCGCCGCTCCGGCGCACCCGTGCGTCCGGGAACGGGACCGGCTCCGCCCTTGGCTCCGTTTTGCTGGTGGACACGGTGGGGGAACTCGCCAGGCTCTATGCCGTGGCGGACCTGGTGTTCGTGGGGGGGAGCCTGATCCCGCACGGAGGCCAGAGCATGATCGAGCCGGCCAGCCTGGGAATCGCCGTGGTCTTCGGTCCCCACGTCTGGAACTTTCCCGATAGCGTCGAGGCCCTCCTCGCCGCGGGAGGGGCCGTCCAGGTGGAGAATCCTGGAGAGCTCATCCAGGCCTTGAAACGCCTCCACGGCGATGCTGCTGGCCGACGCGCTCTCGGACAGAATGCCCTGGAGGTGGTGTCCCGGCTGAAGGGCGCCACGAAAAGGAACGTGGATTTGATCGTCCAGATGGTTTCTTGAGAGAGACCCGGTGGGACCTTAGACGGAAGTTCCAAGCCGGCAATTCACTGAAACCATTAGAATTCAAGGTGTT
>CAZAKZ010000066.1:0-28862 GCA_964485695.1 uncultured Planctomycetota bacterium
GATCGTGCATCAAATCCTATCGAAATCCCTCGCTTTTCGTGACGCTGCTCAGCTCTATCCGGACCCCTACTTCGCGTTCATGGTGAACCACCCCAACACCCTGATCTCGAACTCCCTCGGAACGCTCGATGCATTTGGAAAAGCCGCTGCGCGGCTTCGGGTGCCGGGCGGCCTGCCGCGCGCACTGATTGGGCTTCGACTCTACCACGCCTTCGTGGTCTCCAGCTCGAAGATCGACTACGCGAGCACGGCGGTGCCGTTGACGGTGATCCAATAGACGAACCCTTCCCGGGCGCCACCCTCCTCCCCTGTGGAATTCCCGATGACCCGCGAACCAGGACCACGGATGCAATCCGATGCATCCACGGGAGAGGGCACACGACCATCGCCGGCGTCCTCAGTCGACCAGGCCGTAGATCCCGGACCCCAGACTCCGGAGGCGCCCTTGACGAACCAGCTCCTCCCACACCTCGGGCGGGAACTGGTCGGGGGGCCGGATACCATCAATACCGGATCTCGCACCGCCCGTCATGGACCTGCCGCCGAGCCGGGATTCGTCATCAAGACGAGCCAGTTTGAGGCGTTTGCGAAGCGCTCTCAACGCGCTTTTCAGTGTGGCCTTATCGAGCGGGGGTGGACGATCACCCGTGGGTTCCTGTAAGGTCATGTCCATATCCTAATCAGGCGGTTAACAGCCTGTGGATAACCTGGCGCGAGGCCAGAATCGAGGATTTTTCGCCCCGGTTCGTCCTCGGCGGATGAGTCGATACAATGGGAAGTATCGATGATTCCGACTTGGGCGGACCTGGACGAAAAAGACCGATTCAGGTCCGCGTGAGATTATTCACAGGCTGGTAAGATCACTTGTCCTTCTTCCTCGCCTTGCGTTCTTTCTTTTCTTTCAGACTCAGCTTGGGTTTGTTGCGTTTGCCCGTTTTACCTTTTCCGGCTCCTTTTGCCATGATTCTGTTACCTCCCGGTTTCTCAGGATCTACACAGGCAACCGGTCACGATGGTCATTGCTGAGGACCGCGCCGGGCGATGCCTGAAAGGCCACCCTACAATATTATTGAACAGCTTGCACCGCGAATAGCGCTCGATCGGTCGAAAGGGTACAATCCGGCGCTTAACAGCGAATAAATCCCCGTGAATCGATTTGCAGGGGTGACATGCTAAGCCAAATGCGATAAAGTGGACAAAGTATACCGTTTTAGCGCCCATCTGCCATGTACTACTGTTTCGAAGGACTCCATCCATGGCCAAAAGATTGTCCAACCGAGAGCGAATCGAGCGTCTCGCCGCCGAGAAGAAGGCCTCGGAAAAGGAGAAGGCCGAAAAGAAAGATAAACCCAAGGCCAAGAAGAAGAAGACACCAGCACGCCGGAAAAAGGTCAGCGCTGCACCCAAGCGAGAGAAGACCGTCTGGAAGGTCTTCAACTCCAACTACAAGGAAATAGCCTGCTACCCTTACTCCGAGAAACCGAAGGCCGAATCACACGCGGCCAAGCTCACCAAGAAATCCGGTAACGCGCACTTCGTCAATTCCGCCAAAGTCCCCATGGAAGACGACGAATAGAGCCGTGCCCAGCCACACCCGATGAGGCGTCACTCCATCGTGAAAGTCCCCCCTCATCTCCTGTGGATTCGGCTTGATCCCCAGGTTGAGCCAGGATACAGCCAGCGGCACGGGATTCGCTGAACGGAATATCTCCCGGCATCGGGGAGATCCTCAGTCATTCCTGAACATGCGGTCGCTGGGGACCGGCAGGGCAATACCGAGCAGTCCCAGGACATTTACATTCTGCTTGCTCGGCAGGGTGGTTGTCACTGTACCTGATCCGAGGGGGACGTTGCAGCCCGCTGTCACCCCCGCGGGTGCCAGAAGAGGAAGGACAGGCACCATCGGAAGGGCACAGCCGCTCATCACAGCAAGGAGCATTCCCATGCCGAGGGCTGCAACGGCGGCCCGCGCGACCGGATGCCGGTGTGCTGACCGCGAGCTGCTTGCGTTTTCCCGATACGTCATGTGTTTCCTTCCAATCTTGGTCCAGGCTCGTCTCCATCCGCCCCACTTCGGGGGGGCCGAATCCGGATTGTAGCTCATCGGTGCAGATATATACAGCCCGAGCCCGCGCCGGCCCTTGACTCCGGAGGTGATAAAGGGGTATTACCTACGCCGCCGGATTCACCCTTCCCGATTCCAGGTCAGGAACCGACACGAATGAAATCGCCTCTCGGTGTGGTCTTTGTCTTCAACGAGTTCAGCCTACACAACCACATTCTCTCCTCCTACCTGAAAGCCCGGCCGCGGGATCGGGTGGCACTCGTAAAGATCCCCATGGTGATGAAGGGCAAGAGCCGGGTGGAGAGCGCCGGCAGGATCCTGCCGCAGCTCTCCCGCCGTTTCATCGCCGGAAAGCTGGCCGAGTTCGGAGGCATCACGGCGCTGACTCTGGTGCCGAAAATCCTTGCTCGCGGCGCCGTGTTCAGGCGGCTCCGGTGCATCGCCCGGCGCAGCAAGATTCCGTTCATGAAGGCCGACAACGTCATGTCCCCCGAGGCCCTGGACTTCATCCGCGCCCAGGAGCCGGATGTGGTGGTCACCCTGGTGCACCAGTTCCTGAAGCAGGATCTCATCGAGATCCCCCGCCTGGGCGTGGTGAACATCCACCCGGGCCTGCTGCCGGAATTCAGGGGAATCCAGCCCTATTTCTGGGAGCTCAGCGAGGGGTACGGCCGGGCCGGTGCCACCCTGCATCTCATCGAAGACGCGGGCGTGGACACCGGCGGACTCCTGGCCCGATCGGAGTACGAGACATTGCCGGGCATGTCCGTGCAGCTGAACTACTACCTGACCTGCCGGAGTGCGGGTGCCCTGCTCCCGGATTGCATCGCCACCCTCGCGGAGGGCACTCTCCGGCCGAGGCCCCAGACCTCCGAGGACGGGCAGTATTTCAGATGGCCCGACAGCGCAGCCTTCGATCGACTCCGGGCCCGCGGTCACAGTCTGGTCTCCCTGCGGGGCCTGTGGGGAATCATCAGCGGTAAGTGGGACGAATTCGCTGCCGACCGCAGGGAACTGTTTTGCTAAATCCTGGCGGACGATTTAGTCACGGTACGAGCGGCTGCGCCAGTGGTCCGGCAGCGGGGGTTCGGTGACGACCTGGATCACCGCCTCGTAAAAGTTGGTGGCGCCGCGGACGTCGGCTTCGGCGCCGAGGGCAAATGGGGGAACGACGCCGCGCGAGGCGGGAAGGCCGAAAAACGGACGCAGGTAGAAGGCGAGCTGTCCGCCGACCAGGAGTGACAGCAACAGCCAGCCAAGAATGGTGGTGGTCGCCAGACGCCGGGACAGGCTGCAGGTGGCGAACAGCCGTTGCGATTGCCGCACCAGCGCAATGGTACCGCTGACGGCGATGAACACCACATTCAAACCCAGGAAAAACGAGTACTCACCGATCTGCTTGTCGTCGGTATGCACGAGGATCTGGGCAATGAAGAAATTCGCGGGGCTCAACGACGCCAGCAGGATCGCCATGTCGCGAAACAGGTTGACGACCAGCCCCTGGACCTTGAAGAAGGTGAGCTCGGCGGTGATGAAGCGGTAGAAGATAAAGTAGGCCAGCCCGCAGATCACGGTGGTGCCGAGAACCAGCATCGGGAACTTGATCAGATTGCGCGTGGCATAGATCATGCAGTGCGCCGACCCCAGGGTAAAACCGTAAACCGCCGACGCGACGGTCAGACTCAAGAGCGCCCTGACCATCACACCAGACCCAGAACCAGCGCCATCCGGTAGGTGATGTAGGAATAGAGAAACAGCCAGCACACCATGAGCAGCGGCGATGAGCCGACGCCGCCCGGCAGCCGGAAGAAGCACCTGAACAGCTGGCCGATTCCCACCACCAGGGAAAAAATCAGCAGGACGAGGTTGATGTGATACGGTGTGACCTGGGCCGCATCCTCCAGCATGGTGGCCTCGAGGAACCAGAGGATTGGAAAGAAACCAAAGGTGAAGATTGCGGCCACGGCGGTGATGACCAGACCCAGTGCAAGGTTCTGCACCGGGTTGATCCGACAGCCGATGTAGGCGCTGAACACCAGCAGAGACGGAAAGCAAATGGCGAACGAGCCGCTGAACAGAAACACGATGTTCCAGAACCGATTCTGCTCCACCACCCACCCGTAAGGGAGCGCGGCGAGAATGCTGGTGCCCAGCAGGATCGTGAGGAGAAGGCCGAGATGTCGCCCGGCGCCGATGGTGCCGGCGAGTCGGCCGGGCTCCGACATCACGATATTGAGGATGTGATGAGGCCGCTTGAAGACGGCCCGCAGCTCGTCAGCGTCGTAGGGGGCGACCGTGTCCTCCGCCTCCGGTGTTTTTGGCTGAGGCTTTTCTTCAGGTTCCATGTCCACACTCCGACCCTGGGGTGGTTCAGTTGACTCAGCGACAGGATACGAGGATCTCAGCCCGACCCGGCAAACCCCGCTCTTCCTGCTCTGGAATGCAACGCCTGCCTGCCGCCGGACCCAAAAGAAAACCGGGTCTGGCGGCGAATGACTGGTTCACACGTCATTCATACCAGACCCGGACACGATCCACAAGGTTGGGAGTGGAGGGCTACCGGAACCGATCAGAGCGGCAGTACGTAGGGGTCCGAAACGGCAGCGATTCCCGCCGGGGCTCTTGTGTCCAGGACCACGACCACGAGGTGGACAGGCAGACCCAGCGGCGGCAGTGCGCTCACGTCGAGGGCGCCCTGGGCTTCACCGGCCTTGTCCAGAACGGCCGGTCCCTGGCTGAAGACGCCGGGCAGCAGGTTGTTCACCGTCATGAAGGTCAACACGTCAGGATTGAGCAGGATGCTGCGGCCGTCCGGAAGCGGCACGCCGGGACGAACGCCAGACAGGCTCAGCGCCGCGACGTATGCCATGCCCGGGTACGCCGGGAAGCTGTAGCGCAGCGTGAACTGGCCGGGCGCCGTGCGGACCGACTGGATATTCCGGGCCTGCCAGATGTCAATGTCGCGCGGCGAGACCGAGCTGCCGCTCACGGCCACGCTGGTCATGGCGAAGGTCTTCAAGTCGGTGTAGTAGAGGTTCTTGAGGTAGGCGTGGACGATCCGGGGCGCCGCCGCGCTGGCGCGGTCGCTAACCAGTGCGTTGAATGCGAAACGGTCGTTGCTGGTCGCGACAACGGTGGTGGCGCCGTTCTTTTGCGCCTGGACCAGGTAGCCCTGGGCGGTGTCGTTGACGCCCACGTAGAAGTCGCCGGTGCGGATGTCCTGGGTCAGCTCGTACCGGGGGCCGCCGAGGGTGGAGATGTTAGCCACGAGGGTGGTGTAGACGCCGTCCGGCGCCACGGAGATGATGGGGTGGGGTCCTGAAGCGCCGCCATAGACCTGCAGCACGAAGTTCCCGGTATCAATATCCCGGATTAGGCCACCAGTAAATGAGAAGTTGCCGGAAGTCTGCGTCATCGAGGCGATGGTCGTCAGGGTATTATTCTGGATCCGGAAGATGCTATAGTTCGATGAGCCGAGGCCGATTCCGGTCATGATGACATCGCCGTTGTGATCGATGGTCACGTTGGCGGAACCACCCAGGCCGGCCGGGAACACGGTCGTGACCTTGTTGGTGACCGGGTCCACGCGATAGAGGTCCGTTTCTGCGTAGATCACGTTGGTATTGTCGATGTCCGTGGTGACGCCGTGGGCGCTGCCTGGATTGTTGTATATGGTGTTGAACGTGCCGTTCCCCTGAAGGATCTGGATACTCGATCCGCTCAGGAGAAAGTTCTCGGGGTGGTTCTGGGCGCCGGCCGTGCCTGCAACGAGGGCGAGGACAGCTACCAGGGTGAACTTCGAATGCATGACAAGGATCTCCTTCGTCGTCTTCTTCTTGTTCCTTGGAAAATAGCGAAATCTTCAGATACCGGGGGCGGGGTCTTGCCCGCCGTTTTCAGGTGAACGAATACAAGGCTGAGAAGTGTAATTGAAGATCTCGAATACTATGGAATTTGATGTT
This sequence comes from uncultured Planctomycetota bacterium, assembly GCA_964485695.1. Lineage (GTDB taxonomy): Bacteria > Planctomycetota > JAFGQW01 > JAFGQW01 > JAFGQW01 > CAZAKZ01. Next base: position 6,028 of record CAZAKZ010000066.1, read on the forward strand.
TTTTTGGGGTCGGTATGTTTTCGTCCGCAACCAGCATCCGTTTTTGTCCTACAGAAACATGGCTTGATCCATTCTCCGAGGACATTATAAATTATTTGAAAGTTGTATGTTATGCCTCGACCCTGGCCTGATGCGGCGTTTGAACGTCGGTGGACCGGATCATGATCTCAATCCACTTTCTTTTCACCTCGCCCATGCTGGTGGCTCTTCTATACAGTATCAGATCCGGCTCCCGGAACGGTGCGCAGCTGACTGCGTGAGAAGTGTGCAGTGCCGCGGCAGGGGACGCCGATTGCCACAGGCGCGGAAAAGCGCGATCCAAACGACACGAGGAGTAGTTTCATGAAACGAAGTGTTGCATTCCTGTCCATCGCCCTGGTAACCGTAATCCTTCTCTCCGGCTTTGCGCCGGCGCAGGGACACGGGAAGCAAAAGCTGATCTCCTATTTCAACAGTCTGCCCAAGCAGACCCTGGACAAGGCGGAAATCGCCAGCCTGCGACAGATGCTGCAGGAGGAGAAGCTGGCCCGGGACGTTTACCTGGCCATGGACTACTTCTGGAATCTCCCCATCTTCGGGAACATCGCCAAATCCGAAGCGGAACACATGAAGTTCTTGCGCCTGCTCTACACCCGCTACAACCTGAAGGACCCGATCCCGAGCGACCAGGTCGGCGTGTTCGCAGATCCGCTCTACACCTACCTGTTTCAGATCCTGGTGATCATTGGAAGCCAGTCCCTCCAGAACGCGCTCTGGGTCGGCACCGCCATCGAGGACCTCGACATCGACGACCTGCTCAAGCTGGCTCCCCAGACGGACAACAAGGACATCCGGATGATCTACTACAACCTGTGCAAGGGATCCCGGAACCACCTGCGCGCCTACTACCCGAACCTGGTGAAATGGAACGGATCCTACCAGGCCCTGTTCATCACTCAGAAGCTGTTCGACCAGATCGTGAACTCCAAGCACGAGGCTGGGGGCGTGGTCTTCGACGAGAACAACAAACCGTTGCCGTAGAATGAAGGGCTCGGGGGCCGCGACCTCCGACTCATTGCTTGACATCGGTGAAGAAGAGGGCGACATTCTCCTCCCGATCCACCCTGCCCGGCCAGTAGTGGCAGGGAAGGGTGGATATCCTGCAGGCCCAGAGACCGGGCCCGGCTATGACTCCCGGAACGGCTCTGAGATGAAAGAGGAGGAAACCGATGACAAGACTCGCAATGATCTTGACCGTCGTCCTCGCGGGGACGCTTCTGGTTGATGATGCGCTCACGCAGCCCATCGGCCGGCGGCAGCCGGGGCTGATCCGCGTCCTCGATGCCGACAGGGACGGCAAGCTCTCGGCCAAAGAGATCGAGAACGCTCCGGCCGTCCTGAAGGGACTCGACCGGAACGGCGACGGCAATCTGACCGGAGAGGAGCTTCCTCCCGGGCCCGGCACCCGGCAGCGCCCGAGGAGACCCGTGCGCGGAGGCGATACCCTAGCCCGGGCGGCCTCCCCCCTCCCGAAGGACGATACCGAGAAGAAGATCCTCGGGGTGCTCGAGGACATGCGCCGGAACCAGCGGCGGGGCATGGCCAACGTCTCCCAGGAGGACGGCAGGCTGCTCAGGCTTCTCACCGAGACCCTCGGCGCCAAGCACGTGGTGGAGATCGGCACCTCCAACGGCTATTCGGCCATCTGGTTCTGCCTGGCCCTCAGAAACACAGGCGGCAGGTTGACCACATACGAGATCAGCCCCCGCAAGGTGAAACTGGCCCGCCAGAACTTCGAGAAGGCCGGTGTCGACACCATCATCACCGTGGTGGAGGGCGATGCCCACGAGGAGGTCACCAAGCTGAAGGGTTCCATCGACATCCTCTTCCTCGATGCCGACAAGCCCGGCTACCCCGACTACCTGAAGAAGCTGCTGCCCCGGGTGCGCCCGGGAGGCCTGATCCTGGCCCACAACATGAACTTCCCCGCTCCCGACCCGGACTACATCAAGGCCATCACCTCCGATCCGGCCCTGGAGACTCTCTTCGTGCTCAAGGATGGAGCCGGGATTGGCGTGACCCTGAAGAAGCGGTGAGGGCACCAGAGAATCGCCTCCTCAGGACGTCCTGGGCACGCCGGAGACCGTCTCGATGTCGGCAGTGTCTGCAACTGCAGACAGCGCTCTGACATCTACTGCCACCGAGATTTCCACAAAGTCAGGGGACACCCGGCCGGCGCAGGCCCGAATTCCGCAATGGGGTGAACCCGATCGAAGTTGGCCCGTTTTCCGGTGGAGCGGACAGGGAGACCTGCCGGGAGAACCGCCATGAAAACGAGAATCCCTCGCCTGTACTGGTCGTTCCGCTGGCTTGGCATCGGTGGAATCGCCCTCGCCCTCGCATGGGGCCCGGCCGCTCTCGCCCAGGAAGCACTCGCGGACCGCCCGATCGTGGCCGGCACTGGAAATCGGCTCTCCGGGCGCCTGGACGTGCTCTTCGTGGGGCCGGAGGACCACTTCCAGGCGCGCGCCCTCGACGAATTCGCGAGGGCTGTGGCGCAGCGGTGCGATCTGAATATGAGCGTGAACACCACTGCACAATACAGCGGAGAATCCCCGGCAGCTTCGCTGGTGGTCTTCGGGCGAGTGCCGACGCCCGATGAAGCTGGTCGCCTCGTGTCAGCGGCGCGGACGGCCAAGAGCGTATTCGCGGTCCTCGACGCTGCCGTCATGGAGGATCTGCCCGCTGCGCTGACAGAAAGCGCCGGTTCCGTGTCCCGACTCCATCCGGGCGATCCGGGCCACGCATGGCTTTTCGATCTCCCGCCGGCGGATCCGGTCCAGTACGGTATCCTCGCCTTGACCCTGGATGGCGACGACACACCCCGCGTGTTCGCCTGGTGGGCGGCAGGCCAGGATCGCTTCGAGGCGCTGATGACCTTCCTGCTCCGTCACGTCATCCTCCGGGGCGGCCGGATCCTTCACGTACCTGCGCTGTTCACGCACGTGACCGGCAGGATCGACGACAGGGACCGCGTCACCCTGGACGTGAAAACGGCGCTTCCGGGCCGCGTCACCCTGGAGGTCCTCGACCTCGACGGGAAACCGTGTGTCCCGTCCGGACCGGTCCGGCCCATCGACCTCGCCGCCGTCCCGGATCCCGACCGATCGCTGGCCCGGCTCCTCTACCACGGGCCGGCCGGCCTCCGGGGCGAGGCGCGCCTCTGGTTCCGCGACCTCATGCCGGAAACCCTGCCGACGATCACTCTCCGCGGACCGCCCCGGCTCCCGGAGGGCGAGGCGCTTCGACTGCGCCTGGACGTGACGCTGGCGAACGGGAAGCCGGCCGGCGGCGTCACTGCCCAGGCCCACGCGGGTGAGGTCATGGCGTCGAGCGTCACGAATGCCCTCGGTTCGGCGTGGCTCGTGCTGCCGCCATTTCCCGCCGCTACGACCGGAACGAGGAGGATCGAGGTCCGCGCGAAGGGCCGGCGCTTCGACAGCAAGCTCGAGGCCGGGATCACCGTCATCCCCCGGAAACGGAGGTTGTTCATCGATCTGGATCGCCCGGTGGTTCGACCCGGGGGAAAGGCGCAGATCCGGGTGATCGCCATGGACGGCATCTCGCACCGGGCGCTTCCCGGGGAAGCCGTGACCATCGAGGTCGTGGACCCGGAGGATCGCCTTCTCGCGCGCCAGGTCTGCGACACCGGTGACTTCGGCGAGGCGGTCGCGACGATTCCGCTGGCCGATACCCTGGCGGAGGGCGACTACACCGCGTGCGCCGCCCTGGGGGATGTGGAGGAGGTCGCCCGGTTCCGGGTGGAGGACGTGGTCCTGCCGCGGTTCCGGGTCCGGGTGGAGCTGGCCAGGGACCGACTCTCGGCCGGGGATCGAATTCACGGTGTTGTCCAGGCGGAGACCTTCTCGGGCGTCCCGCTTGCATGGGCAAAGGTCCGCCTGGAGCTTCCTGCGCGCCGTCCGCATCGCGTGACGGCCACCACGCACCTCGATGCCGGCGGGGCCGGCACGTTCTCGCTGGACGCGCCGGCCTGGCACGTGGCCAGGCCCGCCCTGCACGTGACCGTGGATCACCACGGCGCCCGGGTCACCCGCAGGGTACCGATTCCCATGAAATCGGCGCCCTGGATCCGCATCTGCTGTTCGACCTGCCCGTCTCCCCTCGTCGCGGGAATTCCGGGCGTCATCCGTATCGAGGCCCGGGACGAGAACAACGACCCGGTCTACCCGCGCTTTCACTGGCACATCAGCAAACCGCGGGCACGGAAGGGCTCGGCGCACAAGGTGGCGTCCATCCCGGTTCCCGCCGACCACCCGCCGGGCACCATCGATCTGCACGTGCGTGCCGAGGGGTCCGACGGAAAACGACCGATCGTCGAGGAACTCACCACGGAGATCCCGGTGAAGGAGGGCGTGTCTCTCGAATCTCCGTCCACCGTGAATCGCGGCTCGACGCTGGCGGCATCGATCCGATCACCGCGACCGGCCGGCGTGGTGCACCTCGACCTCGCCCAGGATGGGCGCCTTCTCACCGGAACGAGCGTGAGACTTGAAGGCGGCGCGGGCCAGGCGTCGATTCCGATTCCGCCGGGCTCCTGTGGTCCGGTGCTTCTGGTCGCACGCTTCGCCGACGACCCCGACCGCATCGCCGCGCAGCGCAGGATCGACGTGGTCTCCGCACCCCTCGGAGTTTCCCTCGAGCTGGACCGATCAAAAGGGCGTCCCGGGGAAACCGTGGAATGCACGATACAGGTTCGAGACGCAACGGGGCGCGGAATCCCGGCCCTGCTCGACGTACGCGGCTTCGATCGCCGGTACCTGGAGGCCGCCGGTGACATTGGAGCCTCGCTGGGGGACCGTATCGCCAATACCGGTGTCGGGAAGCGGGCGCAGCGCCTCGGTCGAATCGAGGGCCAGGGGGTGCGCTCGCGCATGATCATTGAGAGCCACCGCATGGCCTTCCCGGTTCTTCGCAAGGCGGCAGAAGCGATCCGCGAGGGCCGGGCTCCCGGGCTCGTGCTTCCCTGGGGACCGAATGTCTGCCAGACCCGCATCGGCGCCCGGTTGTTTCTAGACGCGGAGCCGGCCATCACCTTCACTCCGGCCGCAATGGCTGCGCCCCGACACCGCGGTCCCGGCACCGTCGCCCGCGGACCTGTCCGGGGGCCCGTGTTGCCGGTGCGCATCCTGCTGCCTTCCGGGCGTTCTCCAGCACCCGGTTCCGGCACGTCGAAAGAGTCCTGGGAAGGCTTCACCTGGTTCCAGAAGTGCCAGGCGCCCAACGGATCCTTTCCGGTGCTCGCGCCCGCGGCCCTCGCCGGCCTGGGTCCCGACGAGTCCCCGGGCGATCCGTGGTTCGAGCCGGGAACCACCGGCCTCGTTCTCCTCGCGCACCTCGGCGCGGGCTACACGCACCAGGCGGGCAGGTACAAACGCCTCGTGGCCGCGGCGCTGGACCACGTGCGGTCGATCCAGAACGCCGAGGGCTTCATCGGCGATGCCGATGCGCCGTGGGCGCTGCTCAACCACGCCATCTGCACACTCGCGCTGGCCGAAGCCTGGGGGATGACGAATCAACCCACCCTGCGGCCGTGCGTGGAGTACGCGATACAAGCCCTCGCCAGCCGGCAGCGAAGCGACGGCGGCTTCGGCGAGGCGGGATACAGCGATGCTAGCCTGGTGCTCATTGCCTGGGTCTCGCTGGCCATCGGGTCCGCGAAGAGGGGGGGCATCGAGATTCCCGAGGCGCTCATCCACGGAATCCGCCGGTGGATCGAGACGCGCACCGACCCCGGGACCGGAACCGTGGCCGCCGGGAAGGACGAGCTGGATCTCTATCCCTTCGCCGATACGGCAAGCGTCCGGTACGCAGCGGCCATGCCCGCGATCGTCCGGATGTTGTTGCTCGATCAGAATCCGGACAAACATCCGGTGGTAATGCGGCTCGCCGATGCGCTCCTCGAGCGCATCCCGGCCCCCGAGGATCGGGACCTCCACGGCGTGTACTGGGGGACCATCGCCATGTTCCAGGTGGGTGGCAGAAAGTGGGCCAAGTGGAACATGGCCATGAAGCGAGCAGTGGTGAACACGCAGCTTCGCCGGGGGCGGGGCCGGGGCGCGTGGCCGGGGTACGGACGCGTGGGTCGCGTGGCCAACACCTGCTTCGGCACGTTCTGCCTGGAGGTCTACTACCGCTACGGCAAGGTGTTCGGCAGCCGTGAACCCGGGGCATTCAGCGGCCGTGTTCCTGTCGAGGAGCGGCCTCGCCGCTCCTTCCCAGATCTGCTCATCGCCGATCTCGCGCACCCGACGGTGCATGGGGGGCGTGCGAAGATACCGCTACGGCTGCCCGACAGCATCACGCACTGGGATCTCCGGATCGGGGCGTGGGACGGAAAGGGCGGCTACGGCCGCGCGGCTGCGACGATCCGCGCAACGCTCCCGCTTCACCTCGAAGTGGATATGCCGAAGCTAATGTACGAAGGCGACCGCTGTCATCTTCCGGTGCGGATCCGGTCTATGCTGGACCGGGACGTGACGGCCACCCTTCGGGTAGCGCGCGCCGAGAGGATCGAGGTCCTCAATCCCGATCCCCGTCCGGTCCGGGTACCGGCGGGCGAGACCGTGTCCGTGCCTTTCACCCTCGTGGCGAAAGACCCCGGCGAGGCGCGCCTGGTCCTGGAGGTACAGGACGGCAAGCGGCGAGACGCGGTGGAGCGAACCGCGAAGATACTGACGCGGGCCGTGCCATTCACGGTGTCCCGACTGCTCCGAGCCGGTTCGACGTTTCGCCCCGGCGACGGGCTTCCGCCGGATGGCGTTCATCTCCACGGCCGCCTGCGGGTGATGGCCGATCCTCTCGGCGAGACTGTGGCCGGACTCAAGGCGCTACTCCGGCGCCCTACCGGATGCTTCGAGCAGACCTCGGCGACGCTCTACCCGGCGCTGCTCGCCCTGGCCTACCTGGAGAAGACAGGCCGGGTGGCTCCAGAGACCGCTGCGCGCGTCCGGATGGACGCGACCCTGGGCTACCAGCGTATCCTCGGCTACGAGGTCGACGGCGGCGGATTCTCGCTCTACGGAAAGCCGCCGGCCCGGCCGGATCTCACCGCCCTCGGGATTCACGTGCTCTCTGCCCTGAAGGCCGTGCAGCCCGTGGACAGGGCGGTGCTCGCCCGCGCGGCCGAGTTTCTCGAGGATCACCTGCCAAAGGATCACGCCGAGCAGATCTATGCTGTTGCCGCGCTCAACCGTGCCGGTGTGGAAAACGTGCCGAAGGCGCCGGTGCGACTGGCTCTCGCCCAGGCCGATCCGTACACGGTGTCCCTCGCGGTGTGTCATGGGCTTGCCGGCAAATGGGCTGTTTCGCGCGCCAGGGAGATCCTCGAGGCCGGAGCCGAGCCGGACGGCGCGTTCGTGATCTGGAATCCGAAACGATCGACGCTGTTCACAGGCGACACACACGGTTCCTGGCTGGAGACGACCGCGCTGGCGGTCGAGGCCCTGAGTCTGCTGGGAGGATCCCGGGACCTCATCGACCGGGGACTCGGCGCCCTCCGGCGGGCGCGCAAGGAGGACGGTGGATGGCGGACGACCCGGGAGACGGTCACATGCCTCAGGGCGTTGCTCGCCGTGACAAGGGACGGTCCAGCTGATGGTACGCTCGTCGTCCTACGAGGCGGCCGGCCCTCCCATAGAATTCGGATCGGAGGCAAGAAGATATGCGCGCCGGTCGATCTCGGTGCCGTGAAACGAAGCGAGGAGATCGCTCTCACGTTCCACGGAACGGGCGAGCCGAGGATCACGGCAACCGTATCCGGGGTGTCCCCGACTCCACCGGCGAACACCGGCCCCCTTGCCATCGAGGCGACCTGGAGCGAGGCCCCCTCGGCACCAGGCGCCCTCGCTTTCTGCGAGGTCAAGATCCGGAACCGGAGCACGCGGCCTGTCTACGCGGCCCTCGTCGAGGTGCCGATCCCGTGCGGCTTTCGTCCCGACTTCGCCCCCGTGGCTCGGGCAGCGGGTATTTCCCACATCGAGGTGCGGTCCGGACGGCTATACCTCTATACGAACTGGGTTCCGCGCTCGGGACACGTCCAACTCCGCATTCCCTTCGCGACAAATATGGCCGGCCGTTTTCACACCGGCTGCGTGCGCGGGTGGCCCTATTACGAGCCTGAACAGGTGAGCGCGTGTACGGGAAGAATCCTCGCCGTCGGGCAAGGCGGCCGGTGATGGACCGACCCCGAACGGTGGACTATTCCTCGGGCAGTTCGATGGTGGTTTCACCCTCGAGCTTGAACGGGCCCGTGTTGAAAACCAGCTTCGCAGTCAACTTCTTTCCGGCGTCTTCAGGACTGGGACCCCAATCCGCGGTGAAGCTGCCTCATATGACCCCGAACCGGCCCTCGGCAACCGTCTTTCCTCCTTCGCCCAGGATACAGTAACCGGGCATCACTACCCGCCCGTTCTTCGAGAGGGTCATCCGGTTGCCGGCGATATCATGGATCGTGAAGGAGAACGAATACTCCCCGTCCTTCAGCTTTGCCGTGAAATCACAGTAGAGCAACGGATCCAGGTCCAGTGTTTCCCCCGCTTCCGGGACGAGATTCAGCTCTGCGCAGCCGTCGACATTCGTGCCGGTCACCATCCAGCGTTCTTCCCCTTGCTTTCCCCCTCCCCGATAGAGCCAGAAGTTGATCACGTTGTATTTACCGGCGGGGGCAGCCAAGGTCTTCTCTTCCCCGGTTTCCCCCCAGTACAACCGGACCATGGTCGGGGCACCCTTCTTGATGGACTCCCGGTCGGCCCTGAGGTACGCGCTTCCCCCGGTTGCCGGGACAAGGATCTTTCCCGTCTTCTTGCCCCCCCCACCCTTGAAGTCCCGGGTCACGAGAACCGGCCTCAGGGTTCCGGGATGCCGCAGATAGGAGATAATGCTCTTCCTCAGCCTCGGGGCAGGCTTGCCGGATTCGATACAGCTGGTCTCTTCGTTAAGGACGACCCAGTCCTCATCCTCTTTGATGCGAAGGTCCGTGGCGCAATGACATTTGGCGCAGGACCGCCAGGCCGTCTTACCTTCGGCCAGGATCTGAGGATCTGCAGGGGCGGTCACGGCCCTTTCGTTCCCCTGCGGCTTGTCCTGGACCGCGCCCGATGAATCCCCGGATTCGTTTCCCGGACCGCATGCAACGACCAGCATGGCCATGACCATGGCCGACAGGACGAGTGGGCCGATCCTCCGGATCTCGATGCTCATGCGTTTCTCCTCGTTTGACGACAGCCGACGATCCTCCTCCGCGCGGATCTAGTGACCCAGATGAGGATCGTGACAGTGGATACACCGGTTTTTCACTTTTTCCCTGTTCACCCGGACGACGTGCTTTTTCTCGATTAAGCGCAGATGGTACTCGAAGATCTCCTTTTCGGACATCTTCTCTCCCACTGTACCGTCAACGAGAGGATGGCATTCCCTGCAATGGCCATTCCCGGGCAATCGGGGTTTGATCTTTGCCTCGACGTGGTCGCCCTGGACTTCATGACAGGTCTTGCACGGCACGGAGGAGTGACCTCCGTACGTATGGAATTTGCTCTGTTCCTCGTGGCACGAGGCGCAGGCGTCTTTTTCAGGTACCGAAGCAGTCTCGCCGGATGGAACCTTCGACTCCCCTTCCCCGGGTTTTTTTCCGGCAGATCGGTGGACCGGCTCCGAAGAGCCGTCCGAAGTCCTGGAGCAGCCCTGGAACACCAGTCCGACCGCAGCGACCGAAAGAACGAGAATCAAGATTCTCCCCTTGGCGGCCCTGGCCCGGGCCTCGTAATGGGTTGGAGATCGCAGATTCTTGGTCATCATGGAATATTAGCACGGTCTGAGTGCCTCACGGGTCGATTTCGTGGATTCCAGCACCTCGATTTCCTTACCGTGCTCTATCATCTTCCGGCGGACCATTTTTGGGGATATAATGGATCCGGGCCTTCGGGCCCGGACCGGAGACACCCAGCCAACAAGCCGGCAGTCATTGGAAAACGGGCTGCCGGGGCCACAGAATAAGGATCAACTCATGAACTGTCGCACGGCGCTCGTTCTCGGCTTCCTGGTCCTCCTGACCTCGTGGGGGGCATCGCAGACCACGATCCAGGTCCCCTCGACTCCGGTGACACCCGGAGTCCCGTTCAAGGTGGTGCTCACCAACAACACCTCCATCTGCATCGACACGTCCGTTTCCAACATCCTGACCCTGCTCCAGCCGGACGGGGAGCTGATCGCACCTGTCCTGGTCGGCTGCGGGCCGGTCGCGATGTGCCTGGCCAACGGCGGAAAGGCGAACCTCACCTATACCGCCCCGGCGTCCGGGCCGGGTTCAGCCGGCAGCTTCGTGCTCCTCTGCCCGCACGGCAGCGGTGCTGCGGCGCGCCTCGACGTGGGCAAGGCAAGCCCGGTCTTTCCGGACATCCACTGCTATCCCACGGCGATTCCCAAGGGCCCGGGCGGACACCACATCCCCTTTCCCGCCGGCACGAGCCCGGAATGGGAGTTCAGTAATACCGCTGGCAAATCCCACGTCATCTCCCCCACCCTCCGGATCTTCACGCCGGGCGGAACGGCGCCGGTGGCCACGGCGCCCCTTCCCAACCTCAACGTCCCGGCCAACGGATTGACGCGAGTCTCTCTGCCCCTGTCCAGGCTCGGACCCGGACCCTACACAGTCGAGGCGACCTGGTTCGATCCGGGGATGAAGAGCACGATTTCGGTGCGCCACGGCATCCATGTCTCCTCGATCATGAGTCTGGATCTCCACTTCCCCGGAGGCCGGGTCGTGCCCCGGGGCGGCTCGATCCCAGCACGACTCGCGGTGCCCCAGGGGTCGCACAGACCTCCGACGCCCTGGTACTACGTGCTGGCGGTGGGGTACCTTCCCGGAACCCTGCCGCTCCCCGGCGGAGTCATCTTGCCGCTGACCCTGGATCCCCTCGTGGTGGCATCCGTGACGAACGGCGTGGGCGGACTCCTCAAGTCCAACGCCGGGAACACGACATCGGCGGGCGTCTACTGCGCACACAGCATGACGTATTTCCCGGTGGCCACCGGGATCACCATCGCCCACCCGGGCGCCGTCCTCTCGGGGCTCAGGTTGCGCGTGGGTGCCCTCGCCGTGAATCCGGGCACCGGCCCCGATGCGGCCTCCCAGCCGGAGGAGATCGTGCTGCAGTAGCCCGGATAATGCATGAAACACCGAGCGAAAATGGATCTGAGCCTGTCTGGCAAGGCGAAACGGCGGTTTCGACCGCAGGCGTATTCCCTGCAATACGTTGAGGATCGAAATCGTCGTTTCAACGCAGCCAGGCGGGCTCAGATCCATTTGCAGCCGGTGTTTCATGAATAATCCGGGCTAGGCCAGTTACAACACGCGGCGGCCCGTGACCTTGATTGGGATCGCAGGCAGGATCCCGATCAGGGTGCGGCGAGGCTGGCCCGTCGGCTTGCCGTCCTTGCCCTTCGGCGCGGAGACCCGGTAGATCCGCACGATCAGGCTGCCCGTGAATCCGACGGGCACTTTCCCCTTCTCGGCTTTCACCCGGAATGTGAGGCCGCGGCGCCCGAAGGTCACCTTTCCGAGGGACAGGCCCTTGGGCGGATCCTTGAGATTCACCTGGATTTCTTTCGTCACCCGCCCCCATCTGCCCTTGATCCGGACCCGGGCGCTGCCGCCGGATGGAATGCGAATCGGCATGCGGCTGACCACGGTGATCGGAGACGATTTCCGCTGGCCCGGCGTGACCGCAACCCGTAGTTCTTTCGACGGAACGAGATGCCGGTAGAGAAAGGCCTGCATCATGTCTTCCGCCGGAACGACCCGGTGGCGGACCACTCTCCGGTTGATGCGCGCACGGCCTTCCAGGTCCAGGATGACCGGTGAGTCGTCCACCTGGATGGGCGCCTTCAGGGTCATGCGCATGTGATTGCATCCGGTCGGAATCAACCCGCCGATGAGCTTGAATCCGAGCGCCTTTTTCAGACCCACCCGGACCGGGCCGTTGAAGCCGTCCTTGCGCAGCACGTGGACATGGATCGGAACGATCTCTCCGCCGCGCACCGTGATGCTGGACGGGGTCATGCGAAGCGAAAAATCGGGTTGTGGCAGGGTGAGGCGCAGACGATAGGCGTGGGCTTCACTACCGTGGCGCTGCACATCGGACAGGTGGATGTAGAAGATGCCCCCCTTGGGTAGATCTATTGTGAGATAGGCGTCGGCATGGTGGGTGACCAATCCCACGAGATCCTTGTGCAGGTGCCCGTCCTTCAGCACATGGTCGTCGTTCCAGGCCACCACACGCCCCGAGGCATCGGTCACCCGCAAGAGCGAATCGAGGGGCGAGTCCAGACGACGGGCGAATACCTCGGCCACGATCTTCTGGCGGCGATGGCCCCGAATACGAAATACATCCACATCTCCGGGGCGACCGATGCGTCCGTTGATGATCGTCGGGAGCCTGAGGGTCCGTGCGTCTACCGGGGTGTCGTTGGGCTCGGATTCAAGGCACTCAGGCAGCGAGTCGACGGCGTAGGCCACGGGGTTTGAAGGACCGTTACGGAGCTCGAGGCGGGTCTTCCGGATGCCCGGAACGCCGGGTTTGGTATCCAGAGGCAATTGTGTCTCGGGGAGGTTCCATCCCCTGACCGTGGCATGGGTCTCGACCCCCGCCCTTCCGCCCAGAGGAAACATCTGGGTGATGAACGGCTGCTCACCCACGGTGATCCGGTAGACGAAGTCCTCTCGCCCCCGGTAGATCGCATCGCGAATTTCGACCTCGTACTCCCCGTCGTGTGGTATCCGGCAGAAGAGAACCGGATCGGGATGAAAGCGGTAGCCGTCCACGTACGCCACCTCGTTGCCTTCGGCATCGTAGAGGGCGAGCGTCGCCTGGAACCAGCCGGGCACCGCGTCGGCCAGGTAGGGGATCAACTTCCGAGCTTGCGTCTCGACCACCAGCGGCTGTCCCTTGAGAGCTCGGAAACGGAAGCGGTCGACGTCGCCCGGCATGATCTGACCGTTCAATACCACGGGTAGGCTGAGGGGCCGGGCCCGCGGCAATCTGCGCAGAACGGCCACGCCCTCCGGATTGCGCACCGTGTCATTGGCCCTCCGGTCGTTGGGCTCCAGCTCGCGGACTTCCGGGACCACCCCGACCTGAAAGGTCATGGGATTCGTCAGGCCGGTGCCGGTCCCGATCCTGAGTTCGCGTTCGCCGGGAGGCGCGTCCAGATCGATGGAGATCCTGATCAGCACGACCTCGGCGAGCTGCCGGTTGATCTGACGCTTTCCCCGCACCTGTTGCAGGACCGCCACGATGTGCGCCAGCTGTCGCAGGCTCTTGTTGTCGAAACCGTAGAACAGGGGATGATCCGGAAGCTTCGGCTCCTTCGGCGGGGCGGCAGCTTTCTTCCCCTTTGCCTTCTTTCCTTTCTTTCCTTTTTTCTTTTTTCCTTCCGTCCGGGTCGGGCGGGCTCCGGTCTTCTTCGGTGAAGCGCTTTTGGGCTTCCGCTGGCCCAGCCGGCTCTCAGCCACTTCCTTGAGTCGCTTTCTGAACAGGCGTCGCTGGTCCCCGTTCAGATTCCTGAAGGGTCTCATGTACTGGATGACGGAGGCGCGAACGCCTTTCCCGGTGACGTAGATCTTCTGGGGATCGCGCAGGTACTGGCCGCCGGCCGTGATCCAGAGGGTTCTACCTTGCTGCCCGCCGCCGGGATAGAGGTATCCGATGTGCGGCGAACGTACGGTGGCCTGGCTCCACGCCGTCCCCGGCGCTGCCAGAAGCACCGTAAAAAACAGGATCCGGATCCAGGACATGAGTCAGGTCTCCAAACTCACATGATCTCTTATTTGGCTAGTGCCTGTAAAGGAACTCCTTGGAATTGACCAGGGCCCAGATGAGATCGTGGGCCCCCCTCTGGAAATTGGTGGTCCGGGTCCGCATGTGTTCGGACACGAGAATCCGTTCGGTCATGGTGGGATACCTGGACAGTATGGCCAGGTAGACCTCCGTGACCAGCTTGCGGCGATCCCCCCTGACCCTGCGAATGAGCTGACGCAGCTTCCAGCCGCGCTCGATTTTCCGCTGGACGTGGCTCGAATTGAGCAGGTGAAGGCGCTGGGCGTCGGTGGGTTTGTTATTCCGTTCGGATTCCAGACCGCTGTCGCGCGCCGGCCGCCCGAACATCTCGAGGAACTTGCTGGTGATGCTCCCGTCCGCAAGACGGATCGTCCGGTGGGCTTCCGGGATGAAGGTGAACGGTTCCGGAATCGCGCTCGAGTAACGTTCCGAGGTGCCGGAGATCTGACACAAGGCGTCGATGAGAACTTCGGCACCCAGCCGGCGCACCGGGTAGTGCGCGAACAGAGCCTCGGCGTCCGGGTGATCGCTGCGCGGAACAGGGGATTGCTGGTAGGTGCGGGAATTGAGGATAAGGCGAAAGACGTGGCGGAGATCGTAGCCGGCCTGGGCCAGCTCTTTCTCGAGATAGGTCAGCACCTGCGGATGCACGGGAGGATTGTCCGGCCGGATGTCGTCAGGTTCGTGGATAATCCCGCGGCCGAACAACCACGACCAGATGCGATTCACAATGTTGCGGGCAAACCACGGATTCTTCTCGGTGATCAACCAGTCTGCGAAGACGATGCGGGGATCATCGCCCGGAGGAACTCGCACCATGGTGAAGTCGGGAAACACGGCCCGCAGGGGTTGCATCTGCGCCGGATCCGGATAGACGATCTCTTCCTTCCACTCGGCCGTTGTCTTGTACGCCAGGCGCGAAAAAAAAGCCTCGAAGCCGGAACGCCTGGGTTTCGGCCATTTGTCCAGGCGCACACCCATGAACGTCAGGGCCACCGCACCGGCGATGGCCGAGGGCTTCTTTCCCTGGATCGCACGATAGAAGTTGACCTCGGGATAGACGAAGTTGCTGCCGCTGGTGGTCAGCAGTTCGCGAGCGAACGCGTCGTAGGGCTTGTTCGTGCGGACGGCGTCGCGGATCCAGCGTTCATAGGCCTGCACGGCGTTGGGCCAGAGGTTGATCGGAAACTCGGCCTTGACCCGCAGCAGATCGCACCACTTCAGCGTCCAGTAGGTGATGAACTCCTTCCGCTTGAAGAGGGCGTCGATGAGCGCGGCCCGTTTCCCTTCCTTTCGATCCTTGAGGAACCAGCGAACCTCCTGCGGCTCCGGCAGGGTGCCGATCATGTCCAGGAAGACGCGCCGGAGGAAGACCGCGTCCGAACACAGATCGGCCGGCTGGATCTTCTTCTCTTTCAGGGTGGCCATGACCAGGGTATCGATGCGGTTGTGCGCTTCGAAGGACCCGCCGCTGTCAAACGGTTTCACGTCCTGGGCCGGCGTGAGGGAACACGTCCACATCGCAAGCAGGACGGCAGCCGCCTGAACGATAGGTGCTCTTCGGCGAAGTCGCGACATCCAGGGCCTTTCACGAACGAAAGCCAGGGCCATGCCCCCCCGTTTCCACCCTCCAGGGGCCTATTGTATGATACCGGCCGAAAACCGTCACCCGGAAAATGCCACCCGGAGGTAACCTGAGGCCGGCGGTATTCCCTTACTGAATCCACACCTCGAGGGGTGCGGTCAGGGTGGTTCCGACCAGGGCCTGGTTGAGAAATCCGGTCGGCGTTGGAAAGCTGGATGGAAACTGGACCGGAATGGAGAGGACCCCGACCGCGGACAGGCGACCCACGGGAACAGCGGCGAACGGATCGGGAAGATGTAGGAGGCCTGCGCCCGGTACCGTGAGCGGCGGCGACCGGCGGGCGACGCCAGCGCTGAATCCCCAAAAGACCGGCGCGGCGGCCGGCCCGACCATGCGCACGGCGAACGGCTGCCCCGCCTTCGGTGTTCCGGCCAGGTAGACGTGCGGGTAGAATTCGTCGGCGCCGATGTCCTCCTTGGAGTCGAGGGGATCCCACTCGAAGTCGACACGGGGCTTGAACGCCGTGGCCCGGCCCGCTCCGATGCACGGCGACGCGGCCGTGAGGTGGAGGTCGCCGTTTACCATGTCCACGAAGAGCGGATCGGACAGGAGCATGCCCGCACCCCACTTCAGCGTGGAGTTGGTCTCCACATGGATGGACAGCTGCCCGCCCTGGACCACGGAGTGGTCCATGTCCACCTTTCCCGGCCATCGGGAATCCAGGCCAATCCTCAACTCAGGACCCACCGAGGCTCGGTTCAGCCAGAATATGGTGTTGGAAATGCGCAGGTTCGGGACGTGCGAAATGCACATTCCCCCACCGGACAGGGCCGCGTTCCCCACGAAGGTGCAGTGCGCCAGCGTGGAAAGCACGTATCCGTTGGGGATATACACACCGCCCCCGTTTCCGACGGCCGTGTTCATGAAAAACACGTTGCAGATGAGATCAGGTACATCATAGACCTCGCAAAGCCCGCCTCCGTCCTTGCCTGCATGATTGTTGCTCACGACGTTGTGGTGGAACTGCAACCAGAAGTTCGAACTCCTCCCGGAGACGCCCCCGCCGTTCATTGAGCTCTGATTTCCGGCGATCACGTTGCGGTAAATTTCAGCGCCTCCTCCTGAGTTCGCGCCGTAACAGATCCCGCCTCCTTCAAAGGTGGCGGTATTGCCCACGATGATGTTGTCGACGACCGTCCCACACCCACCGAACAGATAGATCCCCCCACCCATGGATGCCCGGTTCCCGGTGATGATGCAGTTCCGGATGATGTCGGCGGATTCCGTATGGATCCCTCCTCCAAACCCGGCCGCCGCGTTTCCGTTCAAGATGGTGAATCCGTCAATGCCGCCCTTGGCCAGCTCCATCCAGACCACCGAGTCCTTGCCGCCGCCATCGATGGTGGTGAGGTAAGGCCCCCCGCTGCTCTTCACCCAGATGTTCTTCTTGATGACCAGGTTCTCCACGTAGGTGCCGGGATCCACGAGCACGGTGTCGTACCTCTGCGCCGCGTCAATGGCGGCCTGGATGGTCTTGTACTGCCCCGGCACCTTCAACACGTTCTGGGTAATCCCTGGCGCGGTACAAAGTCCTGCAAGGCCCAGCACGATAATTCCACGGAGAAAATCAGTTCGCATCTCGACGCATCCAATCTTCCTTTCGGAATTACTCTATTGAACCCAGACTTCGAGCGCTGAGGTCAGGGTGGTTCCAATCAGGGCCTGGTTGAGGAATCCCGCCGGCGCCGGATAGGTGGATGGAAACTGGACCGGAATGGAGAGGACACCGGCCGCGGACAGGTTGCCCACGGGAAGGACGGTGAACGGATCGGGAAGACAGAGGAGGCCCGTGCCCGGGATCGAGAGCGGCGGGGACCGGCGATTCACGCCTGTGCTGATTCCCCAGAACACCGGCGATGCGGCCGGCCCGACGAAACGCACGGCGAACGGCTGTCCCACCTTCGGCGTTCCGGCCAGGTAGACGTGCGGATGGAACTCGTCGGCGCCGATGTCCTCCTTCGAGTCGAGGGGATCCCACTCGAAGTCGACACGGGGCTTGTATGTAGTGGTCCGGCCCGCGCCGATGCACGGCGACGTGGCCGTGAGGTGGAGGTCGCCGCTTACCATGTCCACGAAGAGCGGATCGGACAGGAGCATGCCCGCGCCCCACGTAAGCGTTGAGTTGGTCTCGACGTGTATGGACAGCTGCCCGCCCTGGACCACGCAGTGATCGATGTCGACCTTTGCCGGAAACTGGGGATGCATGCCGACCCTCATCTCCGGACCGGCCGAGGCCCGGTTCAGCCAGAAGATGGTATTGGAGATGCGCAGGTTCAGGGCGTCCTGGATGCACATTCCCCCACCGGTCATGGCCGCGTTCCCCACGAAGGTGCAGTGCGCCAGCGTGGTAAGCGCGTACCCGTTATTGATGCTCACACCGCCCCCGTTTCCGACAGCCGTGTTCATGTAGAACACGTTGCCGTTGAGGTCGGCCACATCTGTTTCCGCGCAAAGACCGCCTCCGTCCTTGCCTGCATGATTCTTACTCACGACGTTGTGGTGGAACTGCAGCCAGAAGTTCGAACTGTTCCCGAAGACGCCCCCGCCGTTCACCGAACTCCGATTGCCGGCGATCACGTTCCGGTATATTTCAGCGCCTCCTCCGGAGCTCGCGCCGTAACAGATCCCGCCGCCGTCCTGGGTGGCAATATTGCCTGCGATGATGTTGTCGACGACCGTCCCACTCCCGCCGAACAAATAGATCCCCCCACCCCAGGGGGCCCGGTTCCCGGTGATGATGCAGTTCCGGATGATGTCGGCGGATTCCGTATGGATCCCCCCGCCATGCCAGGTCGCGTTACCGTTGGTGATGGTGAATCCGTCGATGCCGCCCTTGGCCAGCTCCATCCAGACCACCGAGTCCTTGCCGCTGCCGTCGATGGTGGTCAGATAGGGCCCCCTGCTGCTCTTCACCCAGATGTTCTTCTTGACGACCAGGTTCTCCACGTAGGTGCCGGGATCAACGAGCACGGTGTCGAACTGCTGCGCCGCGTCAATGGCGGCCTGGATGGTCTTGTAGTGGCCCGGTACCTTCCGCACGGTCTGGGCCACACCCGGGGCGGCCAGCATCAAGGCCAGGCCCAGCACGGTGATTCCAAGGGAAAATCCTGATCGCACGTTGGTGCCTCCAGTTCTGGGATTGAGGCCGCATTCTACCATCTGCCGGTATGGAGCGGTATGCGCGGCCAGACGAAAATCAAGCAGTCAGCTTCGTGGAACCGCGTATAATGGCACCATGTGCAATACGTCGAGCAAGCGGAGCCTCCCCAACCCCCTCCGTATGCCCCTGCTCTTCCTGGCCGGCCTGATCGTAGTTTGCTACTGTGACCGCTGGGTGGGCGGTACGGGCGGGATCGATCCAGCTCAGATGGTCAAGGACCCGCGGGGAGTCACTTTGTTCCCGTGTGAAATCTACTGGTTCTTCATGAAACTCCTGCTGTACCCGACTCTGTTGCTCCTCGCCGCAGGGCTGATCGGAGGCGGGATCCGGAGCGGAGCTACGAGCGCCGAGGCCGGGATGCGGTACGCCCTCGGGTCGGTCCGGCCGGAGTATTTTCCGGGCGCCGTTCGGTTCCTGACCGCCTGCGCCCGGATCACGGCCTGGGGAGGCGTCCTCCTGGGAGTCGCGGCGTGCGGGATCATGGAGATCAACTTATTCCTCAATGTAACCTCTTGCGACAGGGGCTGGGTGGACAACGACTTGTATTGGACTTTGTACTTCTGGGCGAACCACTGGTCGAGATATGCTCCTCTGGCCGGCCTGGTCCTAGGCAGGATCCTGTTCGGGGCCCTGGCCGAGGGGGCCAGGATCCGTTCAGGCGAGACCGCGCCCCCCGTCTTTTCGCGGTTCCAGGACCTCGTGATCCTCGGCCTGTTCGCCATTCCCTGGTACATATTCTTGTTCCACACAAGGGAGTTTTTTTGATGCAGTGGGTCGGACTCTGTACGCGCATTGCCGTTGCGGCCGGCCTTACGGCTGGGCTCACTCTCGCAGCCCTTTGCATCGTATCCGGAGCCACTGTTGCGGTTCAGATCCGCATGTTGGTCTTTGTCCTGGTCACACCGTGGGTAATCGCCCTGGTAGTGATCCGCCCGGCGCAGCTGGCAAGCGCATTCGCGACGGCTTTCCTGGGCCGGATCCCGCGATACGATCCGGCGATCCTCCGCGTCCTGGAATTTCTGGGGGGGATGACCGTCACGGTCGGGTCCGTGGGTGCATTCGGTTCTCTGTTCGTATCCTTTGAAGCAATGGGCTACGTCGAGTACGTGATCAGGGAGGATGTCCCCGGGGTCGTGGCCGCCATGATCGTGCCGGTCGCCTTTGCCCTCATCGTACGCCTTGCGCTTTTCGAGCCTGTGCTGTGGTCGCTCCGGCGCAGGTTCGGGGTCAAGTACGTGGACAGCGCCAGGTCCGCGAAGATCCGGGCCCGGTGGAAGGCAGCCGCGATCGTGGCGGCGACCGTCCTGGTCCTGGAGGGATCACGCGCCTTCATCCGCTCGAGGTACGAGGAGCCGGAGGAGCCGGTGTACGACACATCCATTGCCGCCGTGGCCGCGGATTCCGCATCGACCCACGGGCAAAAGGGCGTGGAGGGGGTGAAACCGATCCGCGTGGAGGTCATCCAGACCCCTTCCGGCCCCGAGTGCCGCGTGGACGGGAAATCCCTCACGGCCCGGCCCGGCCACGAGGACGAGGTCCACGACCGCATCCTCTGGCTGAAGAAGAAGAAAAACCGCCGCCCGGTCGAGATCGAGATAGGACCGTCCGTGGCCTACCAGGACTTCGTGGCGATCCTGGATGCCTGCGCCCGGGTGAAGATTGCCCGGACCAAGGCCGGGGGGAGCGCCGACTACTGGGACTTCCGGGTGTTGCTCCGTACGGACCGACCGTTCAACCTGACCCAGCGCGTCCGCCTGGTGTGGGAAGACGTAAGGACCAGAGACATGGTGATCCTGATGCTCCCCCGATCAAGGATGGCCGAGCCCCTCTCCAAGGTCGAGGGCTGGTGAAAACTGACGCTCGCTTTTTTGCTCATATCGAGCAAAAAAGCGAGCGTGAGGCACTTCACACCTCTAAATTGCTCGATTCGAGCTAAAAAAACGCCGTCAGATCTGCAATGCAGTTCGTGGGTAAACTCGCGAGAGACCCGCTACCCCCTTGACCCGACAGCAGGAATCGGGTGTCATCATGTCCATATCACCCTCACCGAGGCGCCCCCCGGGCGGAGGGCGCTCGGCCCGAAGCATCCTACAGCAAACGAACAGATCCGGATGAAATCCAAGGCCTACCACTGCATCACCGACGCGATCGGCGACACCCCCCTGGTGCAGCTGCACCGCATCACACGCGGCATCGAAAGCGAGATCTTCGCCAAGCTCGAGTTTCTGAATCCCATGGGCAGCGTCAAGGACCGCATCGCGCGGCACATGATCGAGAAGGCCGAGCGCGAGGGCCGCATCCGCGAGGGCCAGCTCATCATCGAGAACTCCTCGGGCAACACCGCGCTGGGGCTGGCTCTCGTGGCCATCCAGAAGGGCTACCGCCTCGAGGTGGTGGTGCGCGACAGTCTGAGCCGGGAAAAGGTGGATCAGCTCCGGGCCCTCGGCGTCACCCTTCGCAGGGTCGACCACACCCTGCCGCCGGAGTCGCCGGAGAGCTACAACAACCTGGCCCGGAACCTGGCCCGCGAGACCCCCGACTGCTACTTCCCCGACCAGCACGAGAACCGGGAGAACAACGAGGCCCACTACACCACCACCGGGCCCGAGATCTGGGAGCAGATGGAGGGGCGCATCGACTACTTCGTGGCCGGCGTGGGCACCGGAGGAACCCTCTGCGGCGCCGGGCGCTTCCTGAAGGAACAGGATCCGTCGATCCGGGTCATCGCCCTCGATCCCGCGGGCTCGGTCTTCCACCCCTGGTTCCACGAGGGCAAGCGCGTGCCGCCCGCACCCTACCGTATCGAGGGGCTCGGCGACGAGTTCCTGGTGGGCTGCATGGACTTCGAGATCATCGACGACATCCGCCAGGTGACCGACCGCGACGCCTTCCGCTACGCGCGCCGGCTGGCGCGCGAGGAGGGCCTCCTGGCCGGCGGCTCGAGCGGGGCCGCCATCTGGGGGGTTCTGCAGCTGGCGCGCAGCCTGGACACCCCGGCGAGAATCGTCACCGTCTTTCCGGACAGCGGCTCGCGCTACCTGAGCACCATCTTCAGCGACGACTGGATGAACGAGCAGGGGTATCTCGACTGATCCCCCTGCCCGGCCGCCGCCCCGGAGGGTACGCCTACTTCTGTTGTTTCTCCGCCATCTCGAAGGCCTTCTCGTACATCCCGGCCACCTCGTGGATGCGTTTGATCAGATCCGGGGTGTCGCCCGTGATCACCAGAAGGTCTCCTTCGCGGGTGAGAGTCCAGCTGAACACGGCTTTGTTGTGGCCGAGCCCGTGGAGCTTGCAGCAGAAGTGGCAGAGCTTCTTCTTCGCCTCCTCGGGGGTGAACTTATCGAGGGATTCGGCCTTCTTGTTGAAACCGACCATGAACTTCTGATACGCCTTGAGCATCTCGGGCTTCTTCACGACGGAGTTCATGGCCATTCCATTCGTGAGATGAAGAATCTGGTTCTTGGCCGCCCACATGAGCTCGGGATGTTCGGCGAAAGTGCAGCAAAGATGGCACTTCTTCATCATCTCCAGCCAGGGATTCTCGGCCGGAGCCTTGTCGCCTTTCCCCTCGTCGCCGAAGGAGGCCATGGCCTTTCGCCCCTGTTCGGCCCAGGCATGGATGTCCTTGACGAGGGCGGGGTCCTTGGCTTTGACGATGTGGATGGCACCGGCCGGCGTCTTGATCCTCTCCTCGGTCGATCCCCGGCGGACGAAAGAGAAGTAGGAGACGCAGAACGGGCAAAGGTGCTTGGCGCACGCCTCGACGCTCATGGCACTGAACTTGCGGCTCAGAGCCTCGTCCCTCTCGCCCATGGCCCGGAATTGAGGCATCAGCTTCGGGTCCTTGAGGTGGAGAAGACAGATCACACCCTGACTCCAGTCCAGAAGCTGGAAGTCGGTGGCCTTCATCAGCTCCTTGTCCGCCATGAAGAGGCTGCAGATCTCGCAGTTCGCCCAGGAAACCTCCTTCTCCTGGGCAACAGTCGCTGTGGACACAAGCAGTCCCAACAGGACGCCGATGCAGATCCATCTCACCGGTAAGAAACGACAGTTCATGAATATTCTCCCTGATTCCGTTACCTAGTTGTTGTTGCATAATCAGATGAGAGGCCGAATTCTCCCTATAAAAATAGGG
>CAZAKZ010000067.1:0-28484 GCA_964485695.1 uncultured Planctomycetota bacterium
CGCCCCTGGAGGACTACGGGCCTGGACGGGTCCGGTTAAATGGATACCCCCGAGCACCGTTGTCGCCCAGCAGAAACTCACCGACCCTTTTGATACGCTCGATCTCGGCCGGTGGGTCAAGAGGCCCTCAATCGGGGGCCTGTCTCACGTCGTCCACGTGCCGGGAAAGCTGCGCCTGATCCTGGACGCCAAGAACAAACGGGGATTGGAGGCCGTCTGCTATGGCGGCTTCTATCTGAGCGGTGATTTCGATTTCCAGGTGGACTACAGCCTGCCCGTGTGGCCGTCGGGGGATCATTACGCGAAGATCTTGGTGCACGGTCTAGGGACGACGGCGTCGTGCTCGATACGACGCGAAACAAGACCTGGGGGAGATGCTTACAGAACCGTGTTCGGCAGATCGGTTCGGACAGTGCCTACAAAAGACCTCTCAGGCGCGCTCCGTCTGGTCCGCAAGGGCTCGACGTACTACGGTTACTATCGGACCTCGAGCGGGTGGAGCCTCATCGCATCCGCCAGCGGAGGACTGCCGTCGTCGGTCGTCAGGGTCCAGCTGGGGCTCCTCACTCAAGTAGAGAACCTGGCAGCCGTGACCGTCGACTTCGACAACTTCGCGGCCACGGCAGCCACGATCACGCCGATCCTGTCGGGATCCGGCGCTCCGCGGCCGGGGGCCGTGGTCCGGCTCGACCTGGCTCCATTGTCCGAAATCACGAAACCATATTTTCTCGGCGCGTCTTTCGGCCTGGGGCCTATCCCGATCATCTACTACGGGATTGCTATCTGGGAACTCGCGCTGAGCCCGGATCCGCTCCTCTGGGTTTCGTTGTCGGGCTCGCTCCCGACGATCTTCCGGGATTTCGCCGGCACGACCGATAAACAGGGAAAGGCGACAGCAAGCATCCAGATCCCGGCGGAGCCGGCGCTTATCGGCCTGACGATCCACACCGCCTTCGCGACCTACAGTGGCCAACAGTTCACGGTCGTCTCAAACACATACTCGTTCACGATCACGAAATAGGCGAGGGCGCCCTCGAGGAGATCCCGTTGGCCAGTGTGTCTGCAGTTGCAGACCGCCGGCGTCGAGACAGCCTCCGGCGCCCCCTGACTGAACACACAAGGAATATCCGGGCCTCCCAGGCGTCCCACGGGCGAGGACCCGGACCATGGAATCATCCCGATCCCCTTCCCTCCTGCATCGTTTCCTCCGGAACGCCGCAGCAGCGTTCTGCATCTTCCTTCTCAGCAAGGCTCTCTGCTCACCGTTCGTCCACATCAGGAAAAGTGAAGAAGCGAAGCAGGCCAAGGCCATCCACGACAGCACCGAGATCATGAAGGCCGTCAAGCTGTATCGCCTGGTACACGGCCGGCTGCCTGTATCGCTGGAGGCCATCGCCGACCAGTTCGATGACGAAACGATACCGGAGGATCCCTGGGGGAAGCCGTATCGCTACGTCGTGAAGGCCGGAGGCGCCTTTCACATCGTCTGCCTGGGCGCGGACGGCAAGCCGGGGGGAGAGGGATTCGACCGGGATCTGTGCTGCGGAGGCAAGAGACGGCGGTGAATCAGGCGGTGCCCAGTCGCTGGCGAATCACCTTCACGAAGGCGAGAAGATCGTCCAGGTGATTCTCGACGATGTCCTTCAGAACACCCGGATCGACGACCCGGTATCCGTGGACGACGATGTTGCGGAAGCCGACCATGTCGCGCAGGGTTCCGACCTGTTCCCCATCGATCCATCCGTCTCCTGCAATCAGGTCGAAGAGCTCCCGGTTGGTGCTCGGTTCGCCCAGCCGCCGGTCCGAGACGATGTGAGATGCGACATCCATGGCCGCCTGGACCGCGACCTGGAGGGTGTGTTCCACGAAACGACGTTCCCTTACGTCCCGGTCGATATCTTCCGGCCGGGTGAGGTCGCGGAGTTCGCGGACGCAGGTCTCGATGAAAGCGAGTTTCTTGGCAATCAGATCCGGATCGTTCATCCCACCTTCACCCTGTTCGCCTATACAGCTTGAGTACGGGTTCGAGATCGAAGAAGCGGTTTCGCGCCAGAACCTCGAAGGCGATTCTTGCGGAAGGTTCCCGGTCGAGAACCAGTGTTCCATCACGGAGCACCCTGTGAACCAGGTCGACCGGCGCCCGGTTCAAAACGGCCAGGTCCACTCTTTTCCCGAGGTGCTTCTCGAGGTCCCCTTCCAGCCTGAGCCGGAGACCTTCGACAGTGGCAGGCGGATCCGTCTCCAGGAGCACGCCGATATCCACATCGCTGTCCGGCCGGGCCTCCCCGCGCGCGGCGCTTCCGTACAGATAGACCGCAACGACGTCCCCTGGATCGTCTCTGAAAAAGCGTCCGATGGCGTCTTCCAAGGCGGTCATGACAATACGTCCGGCTACTCCAGCCAAGCGAGTATCGAGGCACACCCGACACCCTATCCTTTAGTTCCGGTTTCGTCAAATCCGTTGATCGGGGGATTCAGAACCTGAACTCGCCCCGCCCCACGGACTTCAGGTGGCCTTTTGCCCGCACGCGCCGGGCAAAGGGCCGGGGGTCCAGGCGCTTCCCCAGCACGATCTCGCAGGTCTCCCGGAGGGTCTTCATGGAAAAGGGCCGCGGCAGGAGGGGCCGGAGGGTGCGCGGATCCTCGAGGCGTTCGCGCACCGTCTTCAGAGCCGTCCCCAGCAGGAGGCGGTGGTCGAAGGCCAGCGGCGGCGGACGCCGCACCGGGAACCACCCCACGTCGGCGGCGTCGTCGCCGGCCCGGGGTCGGACCCGGTCGTGGTTGACCAGGGCATAGTAGCCCACGGAAATGGTGCGGCCGCGAGGGTCCCGCCCCGGCGTGCCGAAGGCCCCGAACTGGTGCAGGGCCGCGGCCGTGACGCCGGTCTCCTCCTCGAGTTCCCGGCGCGCTGCGGCCTCGAGGTCCTCGTCGATGTCCACGAATCCGCCGGGCAGCGCCCACTGCCCCTGGAAGGGCTCGTCGCCGCGGCGGATGAGAAGCACCTGGAACCGGTCATCGCGGAGGGTGAAGATCGCCATGTCCACGCACACGGCGGGACGCGGATAGTCGTAGGTGTATCGCTTCCTGGCCATGTTCCGGGACTCCTACCGGGTCACGCCCGGGCCGACAGCTCCATCTTGAGCGCCAGCACGGGTATGGAATAGGGATGGGGTGTCCAGCGGCGAAGGTCAAAGGGATTTCCTCCGGGCAGGTTGGCTTCGAATCCCCGTGAACCGGCGCACACGAATCCCTCGCTCTCGAGATAGGCCTCGATGTCGGGGTTGAAGTCGGCGGCATCACCATTGGGGTAGGCGAAGGTCTTGCACGGCAGATCCGTCTCCGCCTCGATGGTTAAAGCCCCTTCGCGGATCTCTCGCTTTGCATCCTCCAGGGGCAGCCGCGTCAGGATGGCGTGGTTCACCGTGTGGCCGCCGAAGGTGATGTTGCGGCGGGTCATGGCCCGGACGCCGTCCCAGTCCAGCATGTCCCCGGTCAGGCTGGAATAGTCCGGCACACCGGCCTGGACGCGTAAGCTCTCCACTGCGTCCACCTTCTCCGTCTCCGGCACCTCCTTCAGGGCCCGGCATGCGTGCAGAACGGCTTCCAGCCTGGCCGGGAGGGTCTCGAGGTGGAGGTGCACTTCCCGGTCCCCCACCTCCAGAACCAGGTGGTCCTGGCGCGTCTTCTCGAGGATGCACGCCACCCGGTCGTGCCACAGGGGCCGGTCGGTGCCGATGGCCGACGTGGCCAGGAACACGGTGGCAGGCAGGCCGTACTTCTCCAGGACGGGGAGTGCCAGGTCCAGGTTGTCCCGGTAGCCGTCGTCGAAGGTGATGGCCAGGGCGTCGGCCAGTGGCTCCCGGTTCCGGGACCGCTCGGCCAGCTCCGCCAGGGGCAGAACCCGGTAATGCCGGGCCAGAAACGCGCAGCACGCCTCGAAGTCGCGAAGGGCTACGCCGGGGTAGAAAGGCCCCCTTGCCTCGCCGATGCGGTGATAGCAGAAGACGTGAAAACCGCGCCTGGCGCCCGGCCGGCGAGCGATCTTCCGCAAGTATGCAGCGCCTCCGCCGTAGCAGGCTGCACGCGCAATGAGGTTCTTCAACGCCGCCTTGATGGTGGTCATCGGGCCCTTCTTACTTCGCCGCCTCCTGGGCCGTTTCCCCCACCCGGTCACCTGCGTCTCCGGAAACCAGGAGGTCATCCAGCACGAGATAGGGCAGCCGACCGAGGCGGAAGGCCCTGAGGGCGTCCGCGGGTGTCTTCACGATCGGCTCCTCGTGCATGTTGAAGCTGGTGTTGATCACCGTGGGAATACCGGTGCGCTCGTAGTAGGCCTTGAGGATGTCGTAGAAACCAGGATTGTGGTCCGGGTGGAGCAGCTGGGGCCGGGCCGTGCCGTCGACGTGGACGGCGGCCGGACTCTTCTCTTTCATGAAGTCGGTGCAATCAAAGGTGATGGTCATGAACTCGGCGGTATACTCCGCCCCCGCATGGTTGAGGTAGCACCGGTGGGCCTCCTCGATGAGGGTGGCCGGAGCAAAAGGCATGAACTCGCTCCGTCCCAGGCGTTTGTTGAGCCAGTCGTTGACGTCCGGGTCGGTGGCGGGGTAGAGGATCGAGCGGTTTCCGAGGGCGCGCGGGCCGTATTCCATGGCGCCGGCGTACCGGGCCACCACGTTGTTGCCCTGGAGGAGTTCGGCAATGCGATCGGCCGGATTGGCCATGCGCTCGAACTCCACACCCTCGGCCTCGAGGAGGGCCTCGATCTCTCCCTCGGGCGCCGGCGGTGCCAGGAACGCGTTCTCCAGGCGGAAGGGCCGCACCCGGCCGCGCTTCATGAGAGCGGCCAGGGCCGCGCCCATGCCTGTTCCTCCGTCCCCCATGCCCGGATGGACGTAGACCGACTCCACTCCGGGTATCTCGTAGATCCTCTGGTTGAGCTTGACGTTGGCGAAGACGCCCCCGGCCAGAGCCACCCGCTTCATGCCGGTCTCGCGCACGTGGTGGGCCACGAAGTCCGTGACCACGCTCTCCAGAACCGTCTGGTATGCGGAGGCGACCTGCTCCCGGCTGAAGTTCCGGCAAAGTTCCTGCGTGAACCGGTTGTCGAATGCGCAACGGAACCGGAAATCCCCCGGCGTCCGGTGGAACCGGGCCAGGACCCGGTCCAGGATCTCGCCGGGCTCGGCGTACGCGGCCAGACCCACTACCTTGCCTTCGTGCCGGTTCATCCTGAATCCCAGCCCCTCGGTGACCTCGGCGTAGAACATGCCCATGCTGTGCGGGAACGGGATGTCCTTGATGCGGCGAACGCCCTTCTCTGCGTCGGCAAGGCTGACGCTGCCGGCCAGCCCTGAGCCGTACCAGTCCACCGTGATCACCAGGGCGTCCGGATAATTGGACGTGTAAAACGTGCCGGCGGCGTGGGCCTCGTGGTGCTCGATGATCTCCTTCTTCTCCAGCAGGCCCAGGGCCCGGAGCTCCCGGTCCAGCTCGGTGTGGAAGCGTCTGTGGGCCAGGATGCTGTCCCGGGTCCACCGGCCATGGCGGAGGATGTGGACCAGCTTGCTCTTCAAGGGAAGGCCTGAGAAAAGCGTGGGGCCGAGCTCCCGCAAGTAGGCCCCCAGGATCTGCCGCCCCTCCCTGGGCCAGGGGCTGAAGGGATACGCAACCACGTCGATGTCGGAGGGTTTCAGTCCCGCCCGGTCCAGGAGTTCCTTGACCGCGGCTCCCGGGAATCCCTTGTGGAGCTTTTTTCGGGAAATACGCTCCTCGCCCATGGCGAAAACGAGCCTGTCATCCACGACCAGAGCCGCATTGGCGTCGTTGTCCAGGGCGGAAATACCGAGTATGTTCATTTCATTGCACTCCCCGACAGACTGTACGGGCAGGCCGTTTCGTTTTGGATTTCGCGTTCATGGAACACGTCAGGAGTCCCCTTTTTCGGATATCTTCTCCAACTTTTCGTTCAAAACCGTGATGCGGTCGAGCATTCTTCCGGTGGTCATGTCCGTGAGGAGATGATCCAGGAAGTGCAGGGGCAGAGCCACGGCGTAGAACAGGAACAAGGCCATCTTGAATCCGAGCCAGGCAGGCCACCCCGCCGGTAGAGAGACAATCAGATCCAGTCCGGCCGCCGCCAGGAACAGGACCAGATAGACGTCGAAGTTCAGCACCAGGCTCCGGATCAGCCCGAGACTCGGCTTGGGGCTCGCCACCTCCCTGCCGGGCTCACCGTCCTCGTGCTGCCTGGCGGATCGACGGTGGTGAAATCTTTCCAAGGCCTCCGGGTCCGGGTGGAGCAGGAACTTGTTGCAGAAGATCACATGGTGGAGGTCGGAACTGATCTTCGTGAAGAGGACGGCCAGCATCGGAGCAAGGGATACATACAGGGGCCACATTCCGTTGACGGCCGGATCCCTGGCCAGGCCGATACCCAGGCAGAGGAACATGGCACATTTCACCAGGATGTGAGCCATGTAATCGTAGTAGGCCGCTTTCAGGTGGCTGCAGCGGTGGTACCTGGCCAGCTCTCCATCCACGCAGTCGAACAGGTAATACGTCTCCAGGAGAAAGAATCCTGCCACCTGCCACCACCCGGGAATGACGAGCAGAGCCGCCCCTGCCAGGCCGTTGAACAGCATGAGAAAACTGGCCACGTTGGCGGACCATCCCCTTGCGAGGAAGAACCGGGTGATGAAGATGGAAATCCGGGAGCCGTAGAGCTTCCCTGTCAGGTCGTTCCGGTACTCCACCGGCTCCTGAACCAGCCTCCTCAGCTCCTGGATACTCTCCACCCGTGGCGGTGTCTTTTCCATGGCGGTCGTGATGGTCTCTATCCCCAAAGGTAGTGACGGAAACGGGCGTGGCGTAAATCTCAGTTAGTTATTTAACCACAAGAGCTTACGTCCGTCAACCTGGCTTCCGTCCACGGTTCCGTGCTGGGCTCTTTCACGGGTCTCGAAAAGAGAACGAATATTTCCAGCACTTCTTTCATCGGACGGATGGATCACCGGTGTCAAGCTCGGATCCGAACCAGTGCCCGGTTCAGGGCAACCCTCGGGTGAAACAACCATGATAGACGCTAACCCCTAGAAACAAAAAGAGTAATGCTACAGATTAAGTGAGAAAGGTTGACCTCTCGATGCAAGAAGACGATTCTTTTCAAATCGGGACGGGCGGATTTTCGCCGGAAACCGTCCCCCAATCCACTGTCCGTCGCATGAATCAGGCCTCTGGCCCGGATTCGATCAGGCGCCCGGTGCTCCGGCGGTCAGGTGTGAAACGGTAGTGAAGTTCCCGTTGGGTAGCCTCAACAGGGGGCGAAGCAGGGAGAATTCAATGCCCAGATCGGCGGATATCGTGCTGTGCGAGGACACCAAGGAAGACGGAAAAGGCGACCACGGGTGGATGAGCAAGGCTCTCTTGAAGAGTCGAACCCTCATCGCCGGGCGTCAGGTCACCGACCAGATGGCCCAGGACGTCATCACCCGGCTGCTTCTCCTGGAGCAGGAGGACCCCAAGGCGCCCGTCACGGTCTACATCAACTCTCCTGGCGGAAGTGCGGACTCCGGATTCGCCATCTACGACATGATGAAGATGATCCGCTGTCCGGTCCAGACCGTGGCGGTGGGGCTCTGCGCCAGCGCCGGAGTCACCATTTTCATGGGGGGCTCGAAAGGGATGAAATACACGCTCCCCTACGCCCGGTTCCTGCTGCACCAGCCCTCCACCGGAGCCTACGGCCAGGCCAGCGACCTGGAAATCACGGCCAAGGAGATCCTGAGGCTCCGAGAAGTCTACGCCGAGATCATCCAGAAGGAAATGGGCCTCGACAAGCAGAAGCTCCTGGAGGACGCAAACCGCGATTTCTGGCTCAGCGCCCAGGAGGCCCTCGATTACGGCCTTCTGGACAAGATCATTACCAATCGAAAAGAACTTTCTTAACCCCCCATACAGGACTATCTTTTTCACGCCTTACGTGAAGTCGGGATCGACCTGGGGGCCGAGCCCGACTCCACGAGTCCAAACGAAACCCTGGCTCGAAGAACCTACGGCGCGGTCTCCCTTACCTCCTTATTAATAACGAGTTAAGGCTGCTCGTCGCTGATCTCGATTCGGTGAAGGACCATGGCATTACACAGCATCCCTGAAATTCTCGACGAACTCCGTCTGGGCCGACCCATTGTTCTGGTGGACGATGAGGACCGTGAAAACGAGGGCGATCTCGTGGTTGCCGCGGAAAAGGCGACCCCGGAGATCATCAATTTCATGATCTCCCAGGGAAAAGGCATCGTCTGTCTCTCTCTCCCCAACGACCGCGCCGACGCCCTGGACCTCCCCCCCATGACCGACCAGAACACGGCCAGCCTGGGAACGGCGTTCACCGTCACCATCGACGCCAGGGAAGGCACCACCACCGGTGTTTCCGCCGCGGATCGTGCCACCACCATTCTGAAAACCATGGACCCTGATTGCCAGCCCAGCGACCTGGCGCGACCCGGTCACGTGTTTCCGCTCCGGGCTCGCGACGGCGGGGTGCTGGTACGCCCCGGTCAGACCGAGGGATCCGTGGACCTGGCGCGACTGGCGGGCCTCAAGCCCGCCGGCGTCATCTGCGAGATCATCAAGGAAGACGGCACCATGGCCCGCATGCCCGACCTGGAGGCGTTCATCCGGGAGTATGACCTGAAAATTTGCTCGGTGGAGCAGATCATCCAGCATCGCCTCGAGAACGGGGACTTCGTCTCCCATCGCGAGACCAGCATCAAGCTTCCCCTGGATCAGGGAGAATTTGACGGCCACCTCTATTCTTCCCACGCGGACCAGGCCTGCCACCTGGCTCTCACCATGGGAATCCGCCATCCCGCCTTTGCCACCAACGGCAACACCGTCATCAAGGACCCCGTCCTCGTGCGCGTGCACTCCGAATGCCTCACGGGCGATGTGTTCGGTTCGAATCGCTGCGATTGCGGAGCCCAGAAGGATCGAGCCCTGGAACTCATCGCGGAGGAGGGTCAAGGCATCCTCCTCTATCTGAGGCAGGAGGGTCGCGGCATCGGCCTGTCGGCAAAACTCAAGGCATATGCACTCCAGGACGAAGGTCTGGACACTGTGGAGGCCAACGTGCGCCTGGGCTACCCGCCGGACGCCCGGCTCTACGGCGTAGGCGCTCAGATCCTCTACAGTCTCGGAGTCCGCAAGGTACGCCTCCTCACCAACAACCCCGAGAAATGCGAGGCCCTTCAGGCCCACGGCCTCGAGGTCGTGGAGCGTATCCCCCTGGAGATCCAGGCCCACTGTCAGAACCGCTTCTACCTGAAGACCAAGCGCGAGAAGCTCGGCCACATCCTGTCGGACAAGGCCCTGGACTAGCCGCCGGTTTTCCCACCGGCTGCCAGGGGTCTGAGTCCTTCCCGGAATCCCCGAGGTGAAGTATCCTGGTGTCCCGTTCCGGGACTGCACCACCGGATGAATCCGCACCCCTGATCCAGGGATAATTCGGGAAGAATCCCCACCCCCGCAGGGTCAAAAGTGCCATGATCGAAATCGAGACCCTACCCGATGATGAGGTCGTTCGACGGGTCTTGGCCGGCGAGGTCGAAGATTTCGAAGTTTTGGTAACTCGATATAGTGAAAAAGTTTACAGCCTTGTCTGGGGCATGGTTCGCGATACCGGTCATGCCGAGGACCTGGTGCAGGACGTGTTCATCAAGGCCTACGCCAAGCTTGGAGATTTCGAGCAAAAATCGAGGTTTTATACCTGGTTGTATCGCATCGCGGTGAACCGGACCCTGGATTTCATCAAGAGCCGCGATCGGTCGAAGACACGGTCGCTGGAGGAACTCCCCCTGGTGCATCCAGAGGCGAATCCGGCCGAGACCAATCCGGCCGCGCCGCTTCTGGAGCAGGAGTTCCTGAGGAAGATGGAGGAAGCGCTCGAGGAGATCCCTCCCAAGTTCCGGGAAATCCTGGTGCTGAGGGAGGTGCAGGAACTCAGCTACGAGGAAATCTCGGAGGTGCTGGGATGTTCGAAGGGGACCGTGGAATCACGCCTCTTCAGAGCTCGGGCCAAGCTCAAGGACAAGTTAAAAAACTATTGCAGCCCATAAATCCATAGAACTGGAGGTTGGTTGAAAACCATGGAAGGAAGCCATCCGACTTCCCCTCTCGATCCACACCTGGGGAAGTACCACGACGGTGAGGATTCCCAGGAAGAGAGGTCCGGAATGGAGGATCGCCTGAAATCCTCCGCAACGCTTCGCGAGGAGCTGGAGTGGCTCCGCGCTGTGGGCCGGGGCCTTCGCTCCGGCGCTCCGGGCACCCCTCCGGTGGGCCTCGGCCGGCGGATCATGGACAAGATCCTGGAGATGCATGGGGCTCACCATCCCCTCATCTCCCTCACGCCGTTCATGAGAAGGCTGGCCGCTGTTGCGGCCCTCCTCACCCTGGTGGCCGCCGCCGCCATCTTCCTGCAGCTGAAGCTGCAGAATCCGCAGGACTCGAAGCCCACGGACCGGTGGATCGTGGTCCAGCGCCCGGACCTCCTGGCCCCCACGGGCGCGCCCACCATTCGCATCCGTGAACCCCGGCCCTCGGAACTGTATCAATAACTAGGGAGATTGAAGCCATGACGAAACTGACGAGAGCCCGGTTGACCCTGGCGGCGCTCTGTGCCCTCTTCTTCCTCCTCGGGACCGGGTCCACCATGGCCGTTTTTCCTCCGGTTTCCCCGACGGACCCCCCGGTTCCGAACTACGATGAGCTCCTTCATCTGACCGCGGACCAGGTGGCAAAGCGGAACGCTCTGATCCGGGAATGGGAGGCCAAGCACAGGAAGATCAACGATGAGCTCAAGAAGATCTTCTATCCCCGGTTTCAGAAGTTGAGCCGGGAAATCCAGGAACGGTTCAGGAACGACATCCTGAATGAAGAGCAGAGAGTTCTCTTCGACGAATACTCCACGGGCAAGCGCGAGCTCCCCGGCACAGGAAAGAAAGACTGATGGCCAAACCGGTTGGAGTGGACCTCGGAAGCCGTACGATCAAGATCCTCACATTGGAGACCTCGGGGAAACGATATAGAATCTCCAGGTTTTTCAATGAACCGCTCCCGTCCCTCCCCGAGGAGGGCTCCGCTTCCCGGGTCATCGCCACCCTGTTCAAGGATAACAAGCTTCCGCGGGACCAGGTGGTCCTCGGATTCGACGCCTATGCTTCCATCATCCGGGAGCTCACGGTCCCGTTCAAGAATCCGGACCAGATCCGCAAGATCATCAAATACGAGTCCGAAGGACAGCTGTTCAGCTTCGGCATCGACGAGGTCGTCATCGACTTCGTCAAGGTCAGAGAAAACCCGGAGTCCAGCGACCTCATCGTCATCGCCGTGGTCAAAGAAATCCTCGGCGAGAAGATCCGCACCCTGGAAGAGGCCTACATCGACCCCCTCTCGGCAGACATCGACCTGCTGGCTCACTACAACAGCCTCTCCATCACACCCTACATGGAAGAGCATGGCACCCTGGCCCTCATCGACGTCGGCTTCCAGTCCACCAAGATGCTCGTCGTCTCCGAGGGGCTTCCGGTCCTCCTTCGCGGCATGCGGGGCGGCCTGTCGTCCATCGTCAACGCCATCCAGCAGGAGACCGGTACGACACTGCCCGCAGCCGACGAGAAGGTCCGGAGCCGCCTGCCGGCCATCGCTCCGTCCCTGGCCGAAGAGGATCCGAAAGAGGAAGTAATGGTCGTGGTCCAGGACGGCGAGGAACTGCCGGAATCCTCGGACATGGAACGAGGCAGGGATGAGCTCGAGGATGAATTCCTGGCGGACAGGACGACGCATCTGTGCGGGAAGATCGTACGGGAGCTCAATCGATCCCTCGCTCGCCTCCAGACGTCCCGTCCGGTGGACCTGATCCTCCTCACGGGCGGCGGTAGTCAAATCCCGGGTCTTGCCGATTCCATCCACCGGGGCCTCGGCATTCCTGTCCGGATGTTCGACGTTCTCGAACACGTGGACCACTCATTCTCAGACGAGGAGCGCGCCGCCGTCGAGCCCTTCGTCTCCGTCCCCCTCGGCCTGGCCCTGAAGCAGCTGGGAGGAGACGCCTCGGGCACCGAGTTCAGGCGCGAAGAGCTGGCCTTCCAGAAGCGATTCGAGCAGATCAAGATCCCCCTCACCGTGTGCCTCGTCCTGCTGCTCGGGTTCCTGGGTCTGGTCACCTGGCGATTCCGATCGGACTACAAGCTGCGCGGGCAGGAATACGACCTGCTCACCTGGCAGGTCGTGAACGCCATGGGAAACACCCTGGGAATGAAGGAATTCCAGAGGTACCTGGACAAGTCCAAGCTGGACGAAAACGGAAACGCCTACGTCGTGCTCGACAAAATCCCCGGGTCCCGGTTCCAGCGGCACTTGAAGGTCCACAAACAGATCCGGGAAGTCCGCAGAGCCCTGGACAGGGAGATGGGGAAGGTATCCGACTCCGATACGGATAAGCACAACTGCGCCCTCAAGACGTGGAACGAGCTCTTCAAGTACATCGCCATGGCGCAAAACGAGATGAACAACGGGGGGCTGTCACCCATCATTCCGTACATCGAGTTCAACCAGAAGGGGGTCAAGTGCAACCTCGTCCTCAGAAGCTATCGAGAACGAGATCCTCTGGTCAAGGCCATCGACAGTTCCGACCTTCTGAAAGTCGGGAAATACAGCTCCCAGGATCACCCGGATGACCTGGAAGACCAAGAGGCCGTCATATACTACTTGCAGGATATCCCGCTGAAGGTCTCAAACAAGTGAACATGATTCATTGCCGCGTCATCGACGGGAGGATACAGGATGCTCGGCTTTTTTAGTGATCTCAAGGATCCATGGAAACTACTGGTAATGGCCCTGGTGGCGGCCAACATCATCGCGCTTACGGCCGTCTTCATGATGATGCAGAAAAAAGGCGAGGCCAAGACGGCGCGGACTGAGGCCATGGAGATGCTCAGGGTACCTACCCAGGACGACAAGAAACACCAGGCCGTCATTTTCGAGGAATTGAAGAGCTACAGCCAGCTTCACCGGGTCACAGAGAAAGCCGACCTGAACAGCACCAGCCAGCACGACGTGGAGAACTTCATCCACAAATGGGCGAACGAACTGGCTCTTCCGCACCGCAACATCAAGTACGGCGAGGAGAAGTCACGGCAAAAAGGATTCACCAACCACACGTGGAGGGTGACATTTGACAAGAAGACCTCCTACATTTCCCGAAACAAGCTCGCCTATTTTCTCTTCCAGATCCAGGCCCATCTGCCTCAGCTCAAGATCGACAGGATCAGATCGGGCAACTCCTCGAAAAAAATCGAGGACGCGGACAAGTGGCATCCTGAAGTCGTGTTCGTCCTGACCAAGGAGAACATCGAATCCTCCACCTGAGCAGAAAACCATGCACGTCAACGTATCCACCCTCTGTCTGATCCTGGTTCTCGCCACGACTGCATTCGCGGACGAGGGCGGTCTGGATTGCTTTGCCGTCGTGGCCGGGAAGGCGTGTTCCACCGACGGCAGCGTGCTCTTCGGCCATAACGAGGACGACGGAGGGACGCCGCGCCTGCTTCACTGGAAGGTCGGCCGGAAGCGACATCCCGAAGGTGCGGTCGTACGCCTCGTGAGGGGCGGCACCCTGCCCGAGGTCCAGGAGACCTTCGGGTACCTCTGGAGTCAGATACCCGACTACCACTATTCGGACGTCTACCTGAACGAATTCGGCGTGGCACTTGCCTCCGACGCCTGCGCCTCCCGCGAGGACAGGCCCGAGCTGAAGGACGGAGGCATCGGCTTCATGATCCGGCGCCTCGTGGCCCAGCGCGCCCGCACCGCCTGCCAGGGGGTGGACATCGCCACGGCGCTACTCGATGAGTTCGGGTACGCAGCCTCGGGCCGCACCCTCATCATCGCCGATGCAAAGGAGGCGTGGGTGCTCTGCATGGTGAAAGGCAAGCACTACGCGGCCGCCCGGGTGCCGGATGACCGCCTCATGGTCATCGCGAACAGCTACCCCATTCACGAGGTGGATCCCGGGGACAGGAAGAACTTCCGGCTCAGTCCGGGCCTCATCGAGTATGCCGAGAAGCGGGGCTGGTACGACGCGGACCGGGATGGCCCCTTCGACTTCGCTTTTGTCTATGCCCGGCCCTCGACGCGGAAACACGTGGGAAACACCCGGCGGCAATGGGGAGGCCTCAGGCTCCTGGCCGCCACGCCGCTCAAGGAGGGGTGGAAGCTGCCCGCCTTTGTCAAACCGAGGAAAAAGCTCACGCCCGCGGACATCATGGCCGTGCTCCGCGACCACTACGAGGGCACGGATCTCGATCCCACGGACGGATACAAGACCGGCTCGCCCCACCGCACGGGACAGCGCACCATCTGCACCCATTCGACCCGAAACGCCGTGGTCTTCCAGCTCCGGTCGAAACTGCCCGCCGACATCGGCGCCCTCATGTGGATCGCCATGAGCCGGCCGGACGCCGGAGTGTTCATGCCCTGGTACCAGGGCATCCAGGACGTCCCGCCCGGATTTTCGGGGGCAAACACCGCCCGGGCGTTCACCGACCACTTCTCGAAGGAGTACGCCCGGGCCGATTCGCCGGAACACTACAGGGTGTTCGCCGATCTCAACGCCAGCCTCGACCGGAACTACGGGGACTGGATCCCGGAGGTCAAGGCCATGCGGGACGACCTCGAGCAGAACAGTTTCAAGCTGCAGCCCCACGTGGAGGCGACGGCGCTGCGGCTATTCAAGAAGGACAGGGAAGCCGCCCAGGCGTTCCTGACCGCCTACACCACGGGCCAGACGGAGATCGCCGTCGACAGGGCCCGGACCCTGGCCGCGAGGTTGAGAATACGGAACCCGGACTCCACGGCACCCGAAAAACGATAGGCACGGTGAGAGCAACTGTCTCGCCCTCAGTCCACCGCCCCCGCATCGACCCGTTTCGTATCGATGGCGTCCTTCACCACGCTGACCTCCTGGTAGTCGTACTGCCCCTGGACGAGGAAGCTCCGGATGCCCACGGCCTGGAGATGCTGGACGGCCTGGGGCGTGGCGTAGAGCTCGCGGAAGAACACCCGCCGGAGGTTCGGCAGGTTGCTCAGAATCTTGGCGCAGGCGATGCAGGGGCTCACGGTGCAATACAGAGCAGTGGCCTCCTTGATGCTCCGGGCCTGGGCGATGGCGTTGACCTCGGCGTGGATGGCGATGCAGGCGTCGAGGTCGGTGCCCGAAGGAGCATGGGCGCCGGGGCAGGGGGATTGGGTACAATTGGGCTGGCCCCGGGCCGGGCCGTTGTAGCCTGTCGACAGGATGTAGCCGACCTCGTCCACGATGACCGCTCCCACCGCACGACGCGCACAGGAGCTTCTCGTGGCCACCGCCTCGGCGATACGCAGGAGCCATTCGTGCTTGTCGTTGATCCGATCGTCGGCGGTTCGCAGTTCTCGTTCCATGGTCGGGGCATTATCCCAGAAAAGGTCTTTCGAGCAAAAACAAAGTCATGGCGGACAGCCGCCGCGGTCACCGCTCCCGGTGGATCAGCTCCCCCAGCACCTTCGCCGCCTCGCCCAGGCGCGGGCCCGACCGGGTCATCAGGTTGTGGCTCACCTTCCGGATCCGCCCTTTCCGACCGGCCGTCGTCACCTCGAGTCCCCGGATGAAGGTCTTCATGAACCCGTTTCTCTTGGGCCCGCTGAGGACCGTGGTATCCAGGATTACCTCGGGATCCTTGCGGATGGCCGCTTCCAGGGAATACACCGGATAGGCCCTGGATGCATCCGCCGACACGTTCTCTCCTCCCACGAGGGTGAGGAGTTCGTGGACGAAGTTGCCCGGCCCCACCACGTGGCCCGAGTTGCCGTCGACGCAGATGAGAACCCGCTTTCGTTGCAATCCGGCGAACCGCTGCTGCTGCGCCTCGATCTCCTTTCGTACCCTTTCCGCCAGTGTCCGGCCTTTTCCAGGCAGGCCCACGGCTCGGGCCAGGGTCTCGTAGGCCGTATAGACCTCCGCCAGGGTTTCGGCCCGGACGCTGACGGCCCGGATGCCCAGGCGCCGGATGCGGCTGCCCAGGGCCTCGTCGTAGACCAGGACCAGGTCGGGCTTCAGCTCGACCAGGGCCTCCATGCTGAGGCCGAATCCGTCGCCCAGGGAGGGCAGGGCGAGGGCCTCGGCCGGGTGGTCGCAGAACCGACTCCGGCCTACGATCTTGTCCCCGACCTCGAGGGCGAAGAGCACCTCGGTCCAGGACGGAAACAGGGACACGATGCGTCCGGGGACCTCCATCGTCCTGTCCGGTCGCGGAACAGGCGCGTCCCTGCACCCCGACCACCCGATCACGACGAGAGCGAGGACGATCCGGAGGGAAGGCCCGTGTTTCTTCATGGCTTTCCGATCACTGGACCGTGACGCCCAGCGGATTGCTGACCCGGAACTTGAGTCCCCTCTCCTGGACGAAGGCCTGGAGATGCAGGGTCAATCCCTTCAGGGTGGGGACGTCTGGCACCTGGATCGCCGGAAGCGAAGCCCTTCCCCGGATATCGTGCGGCCCCAGCCAGATTGGTACGATGGGGGGTGAGAGGTTGAATGTATAGCCGAGAATCTGGATCGGCCCCGAGCCGGTGATGCTGAGCCCCACCACGGATCTCGAGAAGCCCTCGGCCCCCCGGAGCTTCAGGCAGAAACGTCCACCCGGAGACGGGGTCGCGTTGTCCGTGATGAGGCGAAACGCGGGCACGGGCAGGCCGGTGAGAATGTGCACGCCGGCCTGGCCATATTGCATGGTGACGCACGCCTCCCGGGCGTCGGGGGTGAACACGGCGTCGTTGGCTTGCTGGCCGAAGCCGAGGCGGATCGAGGAGACCAGGCTGGGCGGCGAGGTCCGCAGCAGGGCGAGGACGTCCTCGCCGCTCCCGAGAGAGGTGGCGAGGACGTGGCCCTCGCCGCTCGAGGCGATGCCATGGAGTAATCCACTCGGAAAAAGCCCTGCCAGCGAGACCGAGCCGACCTGGGTGCACGTCCGGGTGTCCACGCGCCGGAGGGTCCTGTCGCCGCCCAGGATCGGGAACCAGGCCTCCTTTCCGTTGTTCACGATGGCCACGTCCTCGACAGAGGGCCACCCCGTGGAAGGCGGCATGAGCTGCAGGATCCGGGCGCCGGCCGGCTGGGCCGGATTCATGAACGTGGCGGTCACTTCGGTCTTTCCTCCGGAGGGAACCGCGGAACCGAACACCATGCGGCCGTCGGCGAGAAAGACCACCCGGCCGTGATAGCCGGGGACCTTGAGCGTCTGGCTCACGGACAGCGTGGCCACGTCAATGAGGAAGATCCTTTCGCTCTTGGTGGTCACGGCCAGCCGGGCGCCGGTGGGATCCATGGCAATGCCGAAGGGATAAGAGGAGCTGCCGAGTGGGATGGTCTTCAGCGCCTTGCCGCTGCGGTCCAGGACGCTGACCGTGCCGTCCGTGGAGTTGGTGACGAAGATCTTCCTGGCCCGGGGCGGCTGGGTCGGCGTGGCAGGGATGACCTCGTACGCCACCTCCAGCGGATACAGCCCGACCGGATGACGGGCGAGGACGCTCCGCGTGACGCGGTCCACCACGGCCAGGTGCCTGTTGTTGCTGGAGCCCAGGCCGCCGGAGACGGCCACGTGGTAGACCTGGCCGTCGGGGGCCACGTTGAGGCCGAAGGCCCAGTCGGGCGGTCCCACCCGGTCATCCAGGGAGACCCAGACCGAACCGAGCTGGGCGGACACCGCCCCGGCCAGGATGAGAAGGACCGGGGGAAGACGTAGGAAAAAGCGCCTTGGGAACATGTTGACCCTCCATCTCGAAGGGTCCGGGGTGAGCTGCCTCGGAGCATTCACCGCGGACTCGGACCACGAAGTCTGCAGACGGTGACACGTCCCCTGATCGGGTATTCTGACTTCGGGGGTTCCGGCCTACTGATCGCCCTTCCCGGGGCGGCAGAGCACCGCTCCAGTGGCTTGCGACGTTCGTACCCCCTTACAGCGGCGGGTCCGTGATGGATTCTCACCATCTTCCCCGCGTCAGGGAGACGCAACAACGGTAGCAGAGGCGGGAGGGAGAGTCAATCCTGAAGTTTTCCGGGTTTCACTTCACGAAGGTGATGGGAATCCGGTTCCCCACGCAGGCCGCACCCGAGGGGGCCGAGGGGTCCAGGATCACGCACGCCGTGAAGAGGGTGATACCCACCAGACCGGGTTCATTCAGGATCGCCAGGCTCGATACGTCCTTGCCCTTGGCGTCCACAAAGTTCATGAAGTTCTGGAAAATGGCCGGAGTCACCAGGGAAGTGAAGAACATCACGTCGGGATTGAGGGGGAACGTCCTTTGGTCGATGGGAATGCCGATGTTCCCGCCAAAGGCCACGGCACCCAGGTGAAACGTGGACGGATAGGCCGGTGCCAGGATCTGGATCCGGGCCGTGGTGTTGATCCTGGGCGGATCGAGCCAGTAGGAGATCCCGCCATATACCACGAACGTGCCTCCGGCCTGGGCGCGGCTGGCCGGGCTCAGGCGTGGCGCGCCCATGACGATGTCGGGGATGGCGTCCCCGTTGAAGTCCCCCAGGGTAAGAGCCGACCTGAACTCGTCGTTGAGGGTGACGGCGCCGTTTCCCAGGTAGGCGTCCGAGGTCGGGCCGAAGATCTCCCAGTCGGCGGATAGGGTGCCGAGATCCAGGGTGGTGAGGCTGGAAAACGGGCCCCGGAACACGTAGACGGCGCCGCAATCGGTGCGGCTCGAGTAGTCGGCCCGGGACGCGGAGACCAGGATGTCCGCTTTCCCGTCGTTGTCCGCATCGCCGATGACGCATCCGAATCCGAGCTGATCGTTGGC
Organism: uncultured Planctomycetota bacterium; assembly: GCA_964485695.1. Taxonomy (GTDB): domain Bacteria; phylum Planctomycetota; class JAFGQW01; order JAFGQW01; family JAFGQW01; genus CAZAKZ01. The sequence goes on from CAZAKZ010000067.1 coordinate 18,901, forward strand.
GGTGGAGCCGTGGATCGCCACATCCGGATTCTGGGTCCAGAGATCGATGACGTGGTTGCTGGGAAAGTTGGTCCTTCCCAGGAACACGAAGGCCTTGCCGCCCTCGGTCCGCGTGGGATTCTTGGGATCCGCACGGTGAGCGCCGGTGAGGATGTCGTCGATTTTGTCCCCGTTCAAGTCCCCGCAGGCAATGGTCCACGAGAGCCGGTCGTAGAGGTTCTGCCCCATGATGAGCAGGTCCGGCGAATTGCTCGTGGTACTCCCGAGATCAACGACGTACGGCTTGGTCCATGTCTTGCGGCCCCAGAGGACGTAGACCTCGCCCGCATTGGCCCGGCCGCTCGGCCTGGCCATGGGGCTGCCCACCAGGAAGTCGGCGAGGCCGTCGCCGTTGGGGTCGCCCGTGGCAACGCTGATCCCCAGTCGATCCGCGTAGTCCCTGCCGCTGATGGTCACGTCGGGCGTGGTCACGCTGAGGTCGATGACGTGGTTGGAGGGAAAGGTCTTGCTCATGAACACGGCATACGCCTCGCCGGCATTGGACCGGGGATGAGGCAGGTCCACGTGGGAAGCGCCCACGAGCAGGTCGTCCGTTCCGTCCCCGTTGATATCCGCGGCGCAGACGGCCGCGCCGAAGCGTCCGGTGTCCTTGCCTCCCAGCACCGTCACATCGGCACTGGCAAGGTTGACGATGCTGGACCAGGTGCCCTTGCCGTAGATCACGTAGACGGCGCCGGCATCGCTTAAGCCGGTGCGCTTCAGGAAGGGTGCGGCCAGGATGAGATCCTGCGTGCCGTCTCCGTTGACGTCCCCCACGGCCAGGGCCCGCCCGAGCCGGGCTCCGCTCAGGGGCCCGCCGATGGTGACGTCCGCAGCCGTGGCAGCGAGATCGACCGTCTGTCGCGGGCGGTGGATCTGGCCGAAAAACACGTGGACCACCCCTGCCTGGGACAGTGAAGCGGAGGTCGCATGGGGATTGCCCGTGATGAGGTCATCGATGCCGTCGCCGTTCAGGTCCCCGCAGGCAACCGCGCAACCGAGACCGTAATTCTGAGACGACGCCTCCTTGCCCCAGGCCTGGAAATCGGCCTGGATACCGGACAGGTCCACCGTGCGCAGGGCCTGGGACGAACCGTGTGCACACACAAGGAGGAGGAGGAAGCCACCGGGTACCAGTCGCATGGAGACGCTCCATTTCGTCATCGTGTTCAGTTTGACCTGATGCATCCTAGGCATCGATCGCGCGGACGGGCAGGGCTCGAACTGGGATGTCGCCCCCCGTTCCCTTTCTAACTCTTTATAATATTAGAGATTATATCGCCTCAATACAATCGAATTTTCACGATCCGGGATCATTCTTCTCCGGACTTCTCGGATCGAGAACGCCTTGAATCCGATTCCTCGGTCCGTATCAGCCGTATCCAACCGACCGGTTACTGGACGGTGAAGGCCCATGGATTGGAAATATCCAGTCCCGAGGCCAGCAAGGGATTCAAGGCCGCAGCAGCCAGATAAATCCGGAGTCCCTTCGGAGTGACCGCCGGCAGAGTCACCACAGGCTGGCCCCCCACCGGAAGGCCGCGGGCGTCCAGCACGCCCCTGAAGTTGTCCAGCATGCCGGGGACGCTCCCCGTGTAAAGAAGGAGCTGGGTAAGTCCGTCGAAGTTGAGGCTGACCACCCGACCGGTATTGTCGTGAAGCTTGAAACCCGGACGAAGGCCGCTGAGGCCCGCCAGGACGAGGTAGCCGCGATTGGGGGAAGCGGGAAAACGCAGGTTCATGGTGTACCTGGTCCCGGGTCTGGCCGATCCGAAACCGGACAGTTTCCTCGAACCGTAGATCTCCACGGCAGTCCAGTTGAAACTTCCCCCCGCGATCTTGTGCGAGTGGTCCTCCCCTTGCAGTATCTTTCCTTGAACGTCCATCCGGGTCGTCCGGTTGAAGCCACAGACGAGCAAGGTGCCGGTCTCCCGGTCCACCTTGACGGCATTGGCGCCCTTGTACAGAGCCACGGTGGTGGCCACGCCGCGGGGATTGATGCGCCTCACCTCCGGACTGTCGAAGGACGTGACGAAGAAATCTCCGGAAATCGGATCAAAATCCACGGAAGAGGTCTGCCCCAGGCCGGCCGTCAGGGTGCCGAGGATCACTCCGGACCGGGAGAGGCGCAGCACCCTGCCCAGCGACGGTTTCATATTGTCGAAGATGGCCACGAGGATTTCACCGGTATCCCCGTCGAGGGTCACATTGTTCAGGGTCGACGGCAGGGTTGCCACCACGGTGGCTGTCTTCAGCGCCAGGTCGACCCGCCACAACTTGTCGCCGCCCGAGGTGGAGACCAGGATGGTGCCGTCCTGATCCATGACCTGTCCATTCGGTGAATCCGGAATGGAGACGATGGAGGTGAAGGCTCCGCCCGGAACGCCGAGGACACCGAACAGGCCGAAGTAGGAGTAGTTCACCAGCAGGTCGGCATTGTTCGGGTGCATGGAAATCCAGTTGATGTACCCCGCTCCCCCCACGGTCAGGGTCGTGAGGGGCGCGGGTGCGGGCATGGCGGGATCGAAGAACAGGGCCCCGTTGTGGGTCTGGCCGGTGTCGCTGACAACCCAGTCGCCGGGGCCGGGTTGCTGGGCTGTGGCAGTGTCGACCAGAAAGCCGACCAGGAATACGAAAAGACCCCGGGCGGTGGCGAGGGTGAGTCTGACCATGGAGTCACTCCTTTTGTCCTGCTCGGTTCCCGCCAGAGACAGAAACCGTGTCCATCCCCCATAGCAGGCGACTGTCCCCTCACAGCCAGTCGATGCCGCCGGGGATTCTATCAGAAAAGGCCCTGACAGGCCGGTTTTTTGGGTAAAAAAACTCCGTCTCCTTCATAGAATACCCCGGACACTTGGAAGGCGCGACAGACCATGACAGACAACCGAAATCGTCCCTGGCAGCGGCTTCACACCCTGGTGTTCCTCGCCATGACCGCTCCTCTATCAGGATGCGGCACGTATCTCGGGTCGAGAATCGACGACTTCCAGGACATGGCCCGGGTCGGTGTGGAGATCGGGCCCCAGTTCGGCATCCACCTCGAAGCTACTCCCCTGATGCACACGGGCCTGGGCTTCGGCCTCGTTCCCAACACCTTGAACACCGGCTACGGCTTCATGGGGCGCCGTACTCCGGTCAAATACCACGTCCAGTGCTTCGACCTCCTCTACGTGCACTACCGCGCCATGGACGGCTACCCGGAGGACTGCTGCAATTTCACCCATCTGATCTCCTCCGTGACCCCGACCCGGATCCCGCGACACTACGATCCCGTGGACTGGCTGGACATGGAGGTGGCCGTTATTGCGGTCCTGGGAGTGCGCGCAGGCATCAATCCAGGCCAGGTGGCGGACTTTCTGTCCGGCCTCTTCACCTGGGACATCGCGGGGGACGACCTGGTGGAACCGGAAGAGAAAAAGAAGAAGCCCGGGCGCGAGGCCGAAGGTTCGTCTTGAAGTCAGGAATGTCCTGTCAGGGGAGAGTCAAGCCGACCGGATCTGCGATGATACCGATGCTGTTCTTGTGCACAACAAGACATTGGATCCACACCCTGAGACCCCCGAGCGAGCCCAGGCTGCTCACGTCAAGGGCCGCCCTGGCTTCCCCCCTGGAATCCAGCTCGAGAGGGCCGGGATTGAACAAGTTCCCGAGCAGGTTGTTCACCGAGAGAAAAGTCAACGCATCCGGGGCGAGGTTGATGACCCGGCCGTCAGGCAGCTGGACTCCCGGCCGCACGCCGGAGTATCCGAGGCCCAGGGCGTAGTTCTCGCCGGCGTCCCATGGGAAGCTGAGGTGGATGGTCCACGCACCGGGTCCGGTCTTCGTGGTTGCGACGTTTCGGCCGCGGTAGAACTCCAGTTCCCGCTTGATGATCGTATCGTAGGCAAGGGTCACCGAGGTGACGACTCTCGTGGCGAGGTCGGTGTAGTAAAGGTGATTCTTGTACATGCTGACGATGCGGGAGCGGGGGGCGCTGGCCCGGTCGAAGGCCATGGCATAGTAATGCGCCGTGGAAGCCGGTGTGATCGACGTAGCGCGGGGAGAGCCTTTCTTCACCTGGTAATAGTGCCCAAAGCTGCCGATGTACCAGTCACCGGTTCGGATGTCCTGGGAAATGGAATACCTCGCGCTGATACCTGACCGTACGAGAGTGTTGACCACACCGTTGTCATCGACCTGCAGGAAGAGTCCGCTTACAACGTCGGCGGATTCCATGAGAGTATACATGCCGTTGTCGATGTCGATCTCCAGGCCGCCGTACCAGTATACCTTCCGGGGGGCAGTGGCGAGGGTGGTGAGTTTCCCGAGCGAGTACTTGAACAGGCCGTAGACCCGAACCGTGGTCGGCGACGTCGTGGCTGCGTACATGTTGGTAAACACCAGGTCGCCGTCCTGATTCATGATCAGGTCACGCGGGTGATAGAGCGTCACCGGATCTCCCTTCAGGAGCGTGGTGACAGCCAGAGAGGTCAGGTCGAGGTTGAAGATTCCCCCCGTGGTGTCCACCCCGTTGCAGAACCAGAGGGAACGGTTGTCGGCGTCCATGGCCATACCCATGATATTGTTGAATGCTGTGGGGGCGGCGTAGAGGGTGGTGACAGCACCGCTGCCTTCGGCAAGATGCAGATGATTTCCGCTGCCGATGTATTTTGCATGGTGAACCTGAGCGAAGCTCATGCCGGAAAGCAGAATCAGGCAAGAAACTACAGTAAAAATCATCTCTTGTTTTGCCACGGAGCTCTCCTCTTCTGATGTGCCGGCTCCTGGACGAGGAATCTCGAGACACAGTGCCTAGAGACAGTGCCTAGAGACACAGTGCAATGATCCAACTCTCAAATATTCTCGAGTTTGTCCACAGGCTACTATAGGATATTGAGAATTCAGTGGACAGAGATAATCCATGAGCAGACGCGCTTTCCCCCTGGTCCTCCTGGCCCTGCTGGTTTCGAGTCTGGCCGTTGTCGTCCTCCTTGTGGTGCAGGACCAAGGCCTGCCCCCCGACGACCTCGACGGCCCGACCGGGACGTCGGCGGCTGGAGCCACCCGGGAGGATACGCCGGAATCGCGGCCGACCGGCCCGGCGAGGAAATCCCACTCCCCTCCTTCGCGGGATCCCCCCCGGATGCAATCCCGCCTCGTCCTCCGGGTCGGCTGGCTCGGCACTCGACCGTTCGGAGCCCCCGGCCCCGAGCGGGAGGCAAACCTGGAATCGCCTCCCTTTCCCCCCTTCCCGAAGGACCGCATCGTGGTCCAGGAAATCCGGGTCAAGGGCCTCAAGCCCGTGAAGATGAGGGTGAGGCACGGACCGCCCTGGGGAACCCGCGAGTTTCTGCCCGTGGACGAGGAGGGCCGCACCTTTCGCCTGGAAGACCCCTTTGGCGGCCGCTGCCCCCGCATCCTCGAGTTCTTCCTCGAGGGGAAGCGTTCCCGGGTGGAGCGCTACCTGGAAGAGGGTAATAGACCGGTCACCTTCACCCTCGGCGAGCCGGGAATCCTGGAGGGACGCATCCTCGACTTCAAGGGTGAACCTATACCCGGGTTCGTGGAGGTGGACGGTCTGAAGGCCCAGGCGGATTTCAACGGCAACTTCACCCTCAGAGGCGTCCGGGCGGGAAAGGCCGTGGCCCGATTCGCTGCCGTGAAGAACGCCTGGACCCGACACATCCTGGCCTGCCCGGGAGGACCCCACGAGATCCGACTTTCCGCCGGGGCCGACCTGGGTCTACGGATCGTGGTGCCCGAGAGCTTCCTCCCCCTGCAGGTGCCCGTCTGGACCTGTGCGGTGCCCTCGGGCGGGTTCACCGTGCCGGCGACCTTTCCGCCGGAAATCGCCTACCACCGCGAGACCCGGAGCGCTTCCGTCAATTTCGACAACCTGCCCCGGGACTTCAGCGGTATCGTGGTCTTCTGGCATCCCCGCCTGGCCACGGCCATCCTCGAGGTGACCGCGCTGCGCTCCCACACCGCCTCCCTGCGCCTCGAGTCCAGAGCCGTGGTCTCCGGATCGGTCCTGGACGCGGTCACCCGCAAGCCCATCCAGGGCTTCCAGGTCACGACCTCGGCCGACGAAACCACCTTGCACGAGATGCTGGCGGCCCGGAACCTGGCCCTTGCCCCGCACCATCGCTGGGTCCAGCCGCCTCCCTACCTGGGTCAGAAACTGGTGGCGGTGGATCCAAAGCCCGCCACCGGGAGGTCCTTCGAGATCCTGGCCGATCCGGCGCTCAAACGCATCGGGATCAAGGTGGAAGCCCCCGGGTACCTGCCCCAGGTGATGGAGGGAATCCAGCTCATGGGTGTGCGGGACCTGTTGTTCGCCCTCGACCGGATCCCGATCCTGGAAGGGGCCGCCCTCACCCTGAAACTCCCTCCCTCCCCTCCCGGCGGGTGGGGAAACCTCGGAGTGGAAGGGCTAAGGAGGGGAACCGCCACCGTGAGGGCCGACCGGGAAGAGGTGCGTTTCACCGGACTTCCTCCGGGCCTCTACCATTTCGCCCTCCCCGGCCTCGAGGGCTGCACTCCTCTGCAGGTCAATATTATTGCGGGCTCCGACCGGATCCTGGAATTTCCGGAATAGGGGAGCCCATCAATATCATCTCCAAAGTATTCTCAGGAAATGCCGCATCTTTCCCGCTCGAACCGAGTTGAATCCCCCGTGGCTCGGCAAGTCCAGTTTGAGACCGCCGACAAGGGATGGTATCTCGGCCCCGGATGGTATTAAATGGGATGACCCGTCCATCAAAAGGACGCCCCTGAATGAGGAGGAACCCGTGATGTCCTTGACCCGTTCTCCGGCGCTCGTGGTGCTGGCCTCGATGGTGCTCTGCACTCCCCTGGCCGGCCAGAACCTGTTCGACCTGGTCCAGGTCCGCGACTTCTACTTCACCTTCAAGCAGGCGAACTGGAAGACGGACCTGTTCAACACCCGCTATACCAAGCAGGACATCAAGGCCGACCTCCGGGTGGACAACGTCACCTATACCGACGTGGGGCATGCGCGTCAAGGGCAATACCTCGGCCCGGGTCCAGGGCGACAAGAAGCCGTTCAACCTGTCCATGGACTCGTTCAAGCCCGAACAGCGCCTCTACGGCTTCAAGACCCTCAACCTGAACAACGGCTACGTGGATCCGACCTTCACCCGCGAGACCCTCACCTACGCCCTGTTCCATGACTACATCCCCACGCCCCGGTTCACCTACATCCGCGTCCACCTCAACAACAACTACTGGGGCCTCTACATCATGGTGGAGCAGATCAACAAGGATTTCCTGCGGGCGTGGTTCGACGACGAGGACGGCTGCCGCTACAAGGGCGACCCGCCCTCGGGCGCCAAGCTCAACAGCGCGACCCTCGTATACAGGGGCACCTCCCCGAGCAGCTACTACAACTACTACGAGATCAAGACACCTACTCACCCCAACGCCTGGATCGACCTGGTCACCTGCATCGACAAGCTGAACAACACCACCGTGAACTTCAAGGACGTGATCCAGAAATACGTCAACGTGGACCGGGCGCTCTGGTACCTCGCCGTGTGCAACGTCATCCACAACATGGACAGCTACTGCGGCGGAGGACACAACTACTACATGTACTTCAATCCCGCGGATGGACGCATGAACATGCTGCCCTGGGACGCCAACATGAGCTTCGCCAGCTTCGGCGGCGGCTCGAGCCCCCACCGCCTCTCTCCCTGGGACCGTTCCACATCCACATCGCGTCCTCTCATCCGGAAGCTGTTCGAGGTGTCGGAGTTCCGTGAAATCTACCTGGCTCACATCCGCACCATCCTGGATGAATGGTACACCTGGGACACGAAGCTGGGGGTGCTCAACAAGCAGTTCCAGGACCTGATCCGGGCCGCGGCCCAGGCCGATCCCAACCGCCTCTACTCCTACACCGACTTCGACCGGAACGTCACCCAGGACGTATGGCTGGGATCCAGGACGTCGAGGGGGCTGAAGCCGCTCACCGACAACCGGCGCAGCTACCTGACGTCGCATCCCGACATCAACAAGCCGACGCCCACCCTGGAGAACCTCGCCTACTGGCCCCCGAAGCCACTCCCCAGCGAAGAGGTATGGGTCACCGTCAAGACCGGAGGATCGGTTGCGATCCAGTCAGTGTCGCTCCGCACCTCCATCGTCGGAGCCTTCAAGGACAGCCCCATGTACGACGACGGCAAACACAACGACGGTCAGGCCAACGACGGAATCTACGGCGGCTCCTTCAAGGCCGGGACCCCGGGCGACACCACCCGGTTCTACGTCCTGGCCACCAACACGGCCGGCACCGTGCGCCTCTTCCCCCGACGAGCCGAGCACGAGACTCCGTCCGTCCGAACCCTGGGCGGCCCGCCGCAGGGGCCCGTGGTCCTGAACGAGGTGCTGGCCGACAACGACACCGGCGACCGGGACGAGATGGGTGAATACGAGGACTGGATCGAGGTCCACAACCGCGGCACCACGGCCTACGACCTCTCGGGCCACTATCTCTCGGACAACTTGAGCAACAAGACCAAGTGGAAGTTCCCCGTCAGCACCTCCATCCCGGCCGGCGGCTTCCTCCGGATCTGGGCCGACAACGAGCCCACCGAGGGGCCGCTGCACGCCACCTTCAAGCTGAGCGGCGACGGCGAGGAGGTGGCGCTCTTCGACACCGACGCCCGACAGAACGCGCTCCTGGACGTCATCTTCTTCGGCGACCAGAAGGGCGACCGGTCCTTCGGCCGCGTTCCGGACGCGGGCCCCAATCTCTTCTACATCTGGACCCCCACGGGCAGCGGTCCCCTCACCGGCACGGGCACGAGCAGCCTCAACTTCGCCCGCTACGACGCCAGGCAGTCGGGCAGCCCCGCCGATCTGAAGCTCAAGGGCAGCGGTACGGCCAAGGTGGCCGGACAGTTCTCGGTGGCCATCAGCGGCGGTCCCCCGTCCGGAGTCGCCCTGCTGGGAATCTCCCTCGGCGTCGCCGCCGTGGATCTGGGCCCCATCGGCACCCTGGCCATCGATCCGACCCGGTTCTTCTTCCTGGTGCTTCCCCTGAACGCTACCGGTGAGGCCACCCTCACCCTGACGGCGCCGAGCGCCTTTGCGGGCTTGACCTTCTACCTCCAGGCAGCGGAAAAGGACCTCAGCAACGCCCTGGCCGTGCGGATCTCGCCATGATGAATCAGGCGGTGGCCGATCCAGCTCCGGCCGTGGATCGAGCATGGACATATGACCGGAATCCGCGAAGTCCGCCTCGCATGATTGCGGCGGCGCTTTTCCTGTGGTAGCGACAGCGTGGCGGGCGGGCTCACGAGCACGTCCATCACCGGCGCCCTGAGCGAGCCCGCCACGCGCTACCTGTTGCGGGTCGTATGGCTGTTTCCCTTTATAGCGTGCCTGGGTGTGGCCGGTGCGATCCGGACGAGGACCTCCCACAGGTAACTCCAAAAAAGCGCGCGATGCGCGTCCACCGCGCATCGCGCCCTGAAATGATACCTGCAGAGTAACTACTCACCCCATAAGAGTCCATAAAATCGATTCAGCCCCACCATAAC